>CAZLOL010000012.1:18493-23600 GCA_964561045.1 uncultured Ignavibacteriaceae bacterium
TGTAGTGCTAGACGGTAGAAGAAAGCAGAGAGGAAAATTGTAGTTTCAAATATTAAGTTTTAATTTCACTATTGTAATACGAATTTAGATTCTCCTGAAAGCAATTTATTCGGAAGGGGTGAAATGGTATTGACTATATGAATAAATGTTCATATATTTGTATACTTAATTATTAAACATGCCAAATACAAAAGTTCAGCTTACAACAGATCAGATAAACAGGGTTGCAGAGATATTAAAGACCATAGGTCACTCAGTCAGACTTCAGATACTGGAAGCTCTTGAAGAAAAGGAGCCGCTTACAGTTTCCGAGATACAAGAGAGAATAGAGTCTGACACAGAGCAATCTTTGCTTTCTCATCATCTGATAAAAATGAAAGACCGCGGAATACTGAAATGTGAAAAACAGGGAATGAATGTTTTATACCGTCTTGAAGACAGAAACATACTTAAGATTTTCGGATGTATGGAATCATGCAGTTTATTTAACAATAAAAATCACGGTCTATGAATGAAATTATAGGTTATGCATTATCGATTCTGATAGGAGTATCACTCGGACTAATCGGCGGCGGCGGCTCTATTCTAACAGTACCGATACTGGTTTATGTATTCGGTTTAGGACCGGAGATCTCAACATCATATTCGCTTTTTATTGTTGGCTTGACTGCTCTGGCTGGTTCAGTCAGTTATTACAAAAGTAAACTTATAAATCTGAAAGCAGCATTGATATTCTCTGTACCATCGCTTATTTCTGTGTTTCTTACAAGAAAATTCATAATGCCATCTCTGCCCGGGGTTATATTTACAATCGGAAATTTTCAGTTTACAAAGCCAATTTTTATAATGACAGTGTTTGCTGTTTTGATGATAACTGCTTCTATATCAATGATAAGGAAAAGCAAAACTCCAGATCCTACAAAAATGAAACCGGGACATCATTACACGCTGATATTTATTGAAGGAATAATTGTAGGTGTGCTGACGGGATTTGTAGGAGCTGGCGGAGGATTTTTAATCATTCCGGCTCTTGTTCTCTTTGCCGGACTTCCAATGAAAGAAGCCGTTGGAACTTCCCTGCTTATCATAGCCATAAAATCTCTTCTTGGATTTACAGGTGATCTGAGTGCCGGTGTAAATATTGACTGGATGTTCCTTTTGTTAGTTTCAGTTTTCACAGTTTCGGGAATATACATAGGAAGCACACTGGCAAAAAAGATACACGGAGATAAGCTCAAGCCGGCATTCGGCTGGTTCGTTCTTGCAATGGGAATTTACATTATTTTAAGAGAAACTGTATTTAATCATTAGTATGACAAATTCTGAAAACATATCATTGATCTCAAATAAAAGTTTCTGGAACAGCAGTTACTTGTCAGGTCAACCCGGATGGGACATTGGAAAGATCTCAACACCTGTTAAGGAATACATAGATCAGATCACAGACAAAAGCATCAGCATATTAATACCCGGTTGCGGGAATGCTTACGAAGCAGAATATCTTTCAGTTAATGGCTTCAGCGACATAACTCTGATTGATATTTCAGATGTTCTGGTAAATAATCTTAAACTTAAGTTCTCCGGGAATGAAAACATTACTGTTAAAAATAAGGACTTCTTTGATCACAACGGAAGCTATGATCTGATAATCGAACAGACATTCTTCTGTGCAGTTGATCCTTCGAAAAGAAGTGCTTATTCTGATAAAATGAGATCATTGCTTTCTGACAATGGCAATCTTGCCGGTGTATTATTTGACAGAGAATTTGAAAAAGACGGTCCTCCGTATGGCGGATCGGAAGCTGAATACAGAAATCTTTTCAGTATGAATTTTGATATAAAAGTTCTTGAAAAATGCCGTAACTCTATAGAACAGAGAAGCGGCAGCGAAGTTTTTATTAATCTAAGACCAAAAAAATAATGGCTTATATAGGAATATTGATCGGCGGTGTGGCAGGTTTCTTATACTGGTATTTTATCGGTTGTACTTCAGGCACATGTCCGATCACTTCAAACAAATTCATTTCTGTTGCATACGGAGCACTGTTGGGGTCACTTTTATTTTCAACTTTTGCAGGATCTGCAACTAAAAAAAAGGATGAAGTTACAACTTCCGGAAAAGATTCCGGTCAGGCATATAAGAACATCAATGCAGAAGAAATGAAGACAATGACTGAAGATGCAGAATTTGTAATCATTGATGTAAGAACACCTTCCGAATGGAATAACGGATATATTTCAGGAACAGATATGTTTATTGAATATAATTCCTCTGATTTCGAAGAACAGATTCAGGAGTTTGATAAAACGAAGAATTATATTTTATACTGCAGGAGCGGTAACCGAAGCGGCAAAGCATGTGAAATTATGAGCAGGAGAGGATTTAAAAATCTCTATAATCTTTCCGGCGGCATTATTCAATGGACCGGTGAAATAAAAAAAGACTAAAAAAATTAAACTATAATAAAAATAAAAAATGAAAATGAAAATCGAACAAATCTACACTGGATGTCTTGCACAGGGTGCATACTACATCACAAGCAAAGGAGAAGCTGCAATTATTGATCCGCTAAGAGAGATCAAACCTTATCTTGAAAGAGCAAAAAAAGATAAAGTAAAGATCAAATACATATTTGAAACACACTTCCATGCGGATTTTGTAAGCGGGCACATTGATCTTGCAAAAGAAACCGGGGCTAAAATTATTTACGGTCCGACTGCCAAGCCGGCATTCGACTGCATAGTAGCAAAAGACGGTGAAGTATTTAATTTAGGAGATGTTAAAATTAAAGTTCTTCATACTCCCGGACATACAATGGAAAGCTCATCTTTTCTCATTACTGATGAAAAAGGAAATGATACAGCTGTTTTCACAGGTGATACGCTTTTTATAGGAGATGTAGGAAGACCTGACCTGGCTCAGAAAGCAGCCGATATGACAATGGAGCAGCTTGCAGCAACTCTCTATCATTCTCTGAGAAATAAGATCATGACACTTGATGAAAACATAACGGTTTATCCGGCTCATGGAGCCGGAAGTGCATGCGGCAAAAATATGAGCAAAGAAACAATCTCCACAATTGGCGAACAGAAAAGAACGAATTACGCTCTGAGAGCTGACATGACTGAAGATGAATTTGTAAAGGAAGTAACGACCGGTTTATTGCCACCGCCGAAATATTTCCCTATGAATGTAGCAATGAATAAAATGGGATATGAAAACATTGACAAGGTCATGGAGCGCGGCTTGAAGCCAATGAATGCTGACGAGTTTGAAGCTGCAGCAAATGAAACAGACGCCGTAATGCTTGATACAAGAAACGACGCCGTATTCTGGAAAGGTTTCATTCCAAACTCTGTTAACATTTCACTTGACGGACAGTTCGCTCCATGGGTAGGCGCTTTAATACCGGATGTAAATCAGCAGCTGCTTATCATTTCTGAACCGGGTAGAGAAGAGGAATCTGTTATGCGGCTTGCAAGAGTCGGATATGATAAAGTGATAGGATATCTTGATGGAGGTTTTGATTCATGGGTAAAAGCCGGGAAGGAAACAGATATGGTCAATAGGATCACAACTTCTGATTTTGAAAAAATATTTGAGAAAGAAAAACCTCTGGTTATAGATGTAAGAAAACCCGGAGAATACAATGCGGAACATGTAGATGGTTCAATAAATATTCCGCTGGATTACATAAATGAAAGTCTGGCAGAATTTCCAAAGGATAAAAATTTCATCATTCATTGCGCAGGGGGATATAGAAGTATGACCACAGCATCGATACTTAAATCAAGAGGATGGAATGACTTCAGAGAAGTTGAAGGCGGCTATGACAGCATCAAAGGAACAAATGTTCCAAAAACTGACCTGGTATGTACATCCAAGATGCAGAAAACTTAAACAGTGATGCAGATTGACGAATGTGATGCGGTCAATTTAAGAAATAAATTTAAAATCTAATTTTTTTAAAATATTTTTCAAATTTAAATAAACAATAAAATAATTAATGCTTGAGTTCATAAAACAACCCTGGCATTGGGCTATAAGCGGCACGATCATTGGACTTATTGTTCCGCTTCTGCTGGTGCTGGGAAATAAAAAATTCGGAATATCCTCTTCATTCCGCCATGTATGCGCAGCCTGCTTTTCGGGTGATATAAAATTCTTCAAGTATGACTGGAAGAAAGAAGTCTGGAACTGGTTTTTTGTCGCAGGAATAATCCTCGGAGGTTTCATCGCTTCGGCTTATCTTTCAGATCCGGAAGAGACCATACAGATCGCACCCGGAACTCTGGACAGATTGAAAGATTACGGAATTAAAGATTTTAATAATCTTCTTCCTGCCGATCTGTTCAACTGGGGAAATCTATTTTCTCTGAAAGGGCTGATCTTTTTTGTCTTAGGAGGTTTGCTGATCGGATTCGGAACAAGATATGCAGGAGGATGCACTTCCGGACATTCCATTATGGGACTGGCTAATATGCAGAAAGCATCTCTTGTGGCAACAATATTTTTCATGGCGGGAGGATTTTTCTCCGCCAATATTCTTATTCCATTAATCTTTAAACTAATATTATAATGTCATTCAACGATCACATTGAAACTGCCGAAGAAATCATTATACGGCATGAAGATACGGTTTGCACAAACGAATCCAAGCTGGTTCATCCATGGTGGTATAATTTTAAATACACAATTGTAGGGATCATATTCGGAATTGTATTTGTAAAAGCCGAGATCATAAGCTGGTTCAGAATTCAGGAAATGTTTCAGCTCACTTCATTTTTCATGTACGGTGTAATAGGAACAGCAGTGATAGTCGGAGCAATTTCGGTTTTTGCGGTTAAAAAGCTCGGGTTAAAAAGCATATACGGCGAGACAATCACCTTCGAAGACAAAGAATTAAATAAAGGACAGATTTACGGAGCTTTGATATTCGGAACCGGCTGGGCAATTACAGGAGCCTGCCCGGGACCTTTATTTGCTCAGGCAGGCAGCGGGTTTTCCGTCGTCATTGTCACAATAGTTTCAGCTATAGCAGGTACTTGGATCTATGGAAAATTCAGAGAGAAACTTCCGCATTGATGTGTATCGTGAGACGTGAGA
>CAZLOL010000012.1:23700-35692 GCA_964561045.1 uncultured Ignavibacteriaceae bacterium
AGACGTGAGACTTCAGATGTCAAACGTGAGACGTCAAACGTCAGAGACGAGACGTCAGACGTATAAAAGAGCTTTCTCTGTATTAGCCTATTTTCAACTTTTAACTTCTAACTTTTAACTTCTAATAAATACAGGATAATTTATTTAATTTCAATAACCATCCCAATTGAGTATTTTAGCAGAAGAAAAAAATTTAACCAGGAGATAATTATTTAATGCCAGAAATATTTAAAAATTTAATAAACGGTGAGTGGAAAGAATCAAGAAGCGGTAATACCTTTGAGAACAGAAATCCGGCAAAATGGAACGAAGATATTATCGGAGTTTTCCCGTCTTCAGGTAAAGAAGATGTCGAAGAAGCAGTGGCTGCAGCTAAGTCTGCTTTTGAAAAATGGAGACTTGTCCCTGCTCCTAAAAGAGGCGATATCCTGAAAGTAGTCGGAGATAAAATGCTTGAAAGGAAAGATGAAATTGCACATGAGATGACAAGAGAAATGGGAAAGGTTTTTGCTGAAACCAAAGGTGACGTTCAGGAGGGGATTGATACGGCTTATTATGCAGCTTCTGAAGGACGCAGATTATTCGGATATAACGCGCCGAGTGAATTACCCAATAAGATGAATCTCAGCTTCCGGGTACCGATAGGAGTTGGCGGATTTATTACTCCGTGGAACTTTCCCATGGCGATACCTACATGGAAAATATTTCCCGCGCTTGTCTGCGGTAATACATGTGTATTCAAGCCCGCAGAGCTTACACCCAAGACAGCAGCTACACTTGTTGAAATTATAGATTCAGCTATGAGGGAAGTTCTCGGAAAAGATTATATACCCGGAGTGATTAATATTGTTCACGGAAAAGGAAGAATAGTAGGAGAGGCAATGATCTCACATAAAGATGTAAGTCTGATTTCATTTACCGGCTCGACTGAAGTAGGAAAGAGGATCAATGAAGTTGCGGGAGGAGATCTTAAAAGAGTATCGCTTGAACTTGGCGGAAAGAACGCACAGATCGTTATGAATGATGCCGATCAGGAACTTGCGCTTGAAGCAGTTCTCTGGGGTGCTTTCGGAACAACCGGGCAGAGATGCACTGCTACATCGAGACTGATACTGCATAAAGACATTTATGATGAATTTATTAAGAAACTTGTTGACAGAGTGAATAAATTAAAACTCGGTTACGGAAATGACAAAGGAGTTGATGTAGGTCCCTGTGTAAGCGAATCTCAAAGGGAAACTGTAAATTCTTATGTAAAGATTGGTAAAGATGAAGACAAGGCAAAGCTTGCAGCAGGCGGAGATTATGCAAATGATGGTGAACTTTCCAAGGGCTGGTTTTATAAACCGACTATTTTCATTGATGTAAGACCGGGAATGAGAATAGAGCAGGAAGAAATTTTCGGACCTGTTCTTTCTGTAATAAAATGCAATGATCTTACAGATGCTATAAATATTCTCAACGGAACTGTTTACGGTTTGTCCTCCAGCATATTCACAAAAAATGTTAATGATGCATTCACTGCCATAAGAGATATCAGAGCGGGAATTACTTATGTAAACGGTGCGACAATAGGAGCAGAAGCCCATATGCCTTTTGGCGGAGTAAAACAGACAGGCAACGGACATCGCGAAGGCGGATGGACAGTTTATGATTTTTATACGGAATGGAAAGCAGTTTATATAGATTATTCCGGTAAGCTTCAGAGAGCGCAGATAGACAATTATTAAAAAACTGCTCAGTGTATAGTAATGCGTTTACTTTACAATTAAAAAATCACCTCAAAGTCACAAAGAAATAATATTAATAATTATAATCTTTGTGGCTTTTTTACTTTATATGTAATATTATTGTTTAGGCACAACAAATATTAGTTTAAAAATTTCTTCTAACATTTATAGATATTAATAATAAATTAAAATTACTAATTTCTTTGCGAGTCACTAAGCAAAAATGACAAAATTATTCATATGAAAAAATATTTTATTACTTTTTATTTACTATTCTTATCAAACATTCCTCATATTTATTCACAGCTTGAACCGGGTCAGAATCTTCAGATGGGTGTCAGTGCAGTGAATGCCAGAGATTTCGAGGAAGGCATAAAGTATCTTACGGATTATTTGAAAACTGTTCCTGACGATTCCGAAGGCAGATACAACAGAGCTATAGCATATTATTTCCTGAAAGATTATACCCGTGCACTGGAAGATGTGACTGTTTCGATAGGGCAGAACACACAGTTCAGTCCGGGATTCAATCTAAGAGGCCAGATCTATACTGCACAGCAAAATTATCCCGCAGCTATAGCGGATTTTAATTCGGCTATTATTGCAAATGCTAATTTCGGAGATGCTTATATGAACAGAGCCCTTGTTTATAAACTACAAAGTGAATACCCTCTCGCTATTGCTGATCTGAACACTGCCCTGACCATTAATCCAACTCTTATAGATGCTTATTATTTAAGAGGAGAGATTCATGTTTCTATGGGAAACTATAATGATGCAATTAATGATCTGACAATTTATGCAAATAATTTTCCCGATAAAGCATCCGTATTCGCTGCAAGAGGACTTGCATATTTTCAAATGGGTAATTTCAGTGAAGCAGCTTCAGATCTGGAAAAAGCTGTAAGCCTTAATCCGGGTTTATTAGCGGACTATAATACAATAATAAATGAAGCAAAAAGCAAAGCTGCTTCTAAATGAAGACAAAAGTCCTGATCATGAAAGCTGCAATCGATACACTCATAGGTCAGATAATTCTGATAAACAAAAAGTAATTTGTCCGAATTGTAATCTTCTGTCTGTTCTTTTATGGGTTCACGGACATTATCAGTGCATTAACTGTAAGGCAGTTGTTATAAGCTGCTGTGACGGATAATAGAAAATTCAAATGGAATGATGAAAATTAACAGTGATATTTTTGTTAAAATTTTTATGACTAATATTAAATTTATGAAAGGTTCTTATGAAAATGAAATTCTTAATACCGGTTTTTATTGCATCATTTCTAATCTCCGGCTGCAATAAAGAAAATCAGCAGGGAGAAATTAGTTTAAAGAAAACTGAATCTACTGAACGATTAGAGACTCACTCCGGTAGCAATAAAGATAACAACTCTGAGTCGGTTTCCAATGAAAGCACTTCATTAAAAAAAATATCATCAAAAGAAATTAAACAGTTTATCGGTGATTCATTGAATGTGACAGGTTATGTAGCTGAAGTGTATTTAAGTGATAAAGTAGCGTATCTTAATATGGAAAATAAATTTCCTAAAAACATTTTTTCCTGTGCAATCTTTTCTGCAAAACTTTATGAGTTCGGGAATCTGTCCAGATTCAAAGGTAAAAATATAGAAGTCACCGGCAGAGTTACCACTTTTAAAAACAAAATTCAGATAATCCTTAATTCTAAAGACCAAATAAAAATCATACAATGAATACAAGAGCAGGATTCGTGACTATTTTTGGCAAACCCAATGCCGGCAAATCAACACTGATAAATGCATTATTGAATTTCAATCTTTCCATAGTTAACAGAAAAGTTCAGACCACACGGGACAGGATACTTGGTGTATTGACAGAAGGTGACTTTCAGATTGTATTCATTGATACTCCCGGTATACTTGAACCTAAATATGAGCTTCAGAAATTCATGCTGACTGAGATCAGAATTTCACTTACTGAAGCTGATCTTGTAATACAGATTGTTGATACACTGAATATAAATTTTGACGATCTTAAAAAAACAGATTCGGATTATAAAGATCTTCTTTTCAATAAGAAAAGGATAATTGTTCTTAATAAAATAGATCTTATGAAAACTGATAATCTTCTGCCTATCATGGAAAGGCTGAAGAACGAATTTAATTTTGACGAGATCGTTCCTGTATCTGCTCTAGAACATCAGAATATAGAAGAGCTGAAAAAGATCATCCTCAAATACATTCCTGAAGGAGAATTTTTCTATGACAGGGATACTCTGACTGACAAGCCGGAAAAATTCTTTGTAAGCGAGATCATAAGAGAAAAGATACTAGGCATGTATCATGAAGAAATTCCTTACAGCATAATGGTTGGTATTACGGAATTTAAAGACCGGGGAAATAACCTTGTTTATATAAATGCAGATATTATTGTCGAAAGAGAATCACAGAAGATAATCGTAATAGGAAATAAAGGAGCAGGTCTTAAGAAACTCGGGGAAAGAGCCCGCAAGGATATTGAGAATTTTCTGAATAAGAAAGTTTATCTTGAACTGTTTGTAAAGGTCCGCAAAGACTGGCGCAACAATAAAAAATTCATTAAGGACAGTATGGTCTAGTAATATCCCGTATTGAAAGTCCTTTCCTTTGAATAGAGCAGGGCTTTGTAACCAATATCATTATTGAATTCCTTCGGCTTTACAAAGTCATTCACTGAAAAATATGTTAAATATTTTTTCACACTCCATTTAAATTCTATGCTCACGCCTTTTCTGAATTCCTTCCTTGAAAGAAATGTCAGGTAAGCGCTTCTGTCGGCTGTGACAATATAAAAATTCATGGTAGGATAGAAGCTGTGATACTGAATAGCGAACACACCGGTGCCTGAACCAAGTGAATAATAAAACTCCGTGTTACCGTTTGCTCCGAGGAATTTGTCAGTTGGTGTCTGGGGCTCCGGAGGATTTTCTGTTGTGAGATTAATTGTTGCTCCCGGCTGTGAGTATTCGGAATTTACAAATCCGCTTCCGTCTTTATACTCTACAAATCCCTGAATTTTTAGCCTGTAAGCTATCGGCAATATTGAAGGTATTATACATTTTGTACGAAAAATGTTTCCCTCTTCTTTAGTGAGCAGAACCTCAGAATTCCTGTTGTATGCAAAAAAATCCGCAAAGACAGAATAGCCTTTCGAAATGTAATCTTTGAACGGAAGATATACTACAAGCTCCGATGTTTCAGTATTGCTTGAAGAAAGCTGCGTAATATTAGCTTTGAACGGGATATTGTTTTTATACAAAGATACCACCTTTTCCTTATATTGTTCATAAGAAGTCGTATTCTTCTGAAGAAATATCACATTCCCGTTAAGACTCTTTTTTGCCAGCGGCCAGTAAACCAGAAGCGTTTTACTGCGCTCACCAGAATATACTTCAATGTCTTCGGAGTAAAAAACATCGGTACTTATGAATTTTAATATTGCTGTACTTCCGACGGGAATTTCCGGAAATGTAACATTTATAACAGCACTATTGGTATTCTTTGTGCTTGGCTTTCCGAAGAGTATAAGCTCCGGATTATCTATTGAAAGACCTTTATAAAGTATTGCAGTAGCGGTAGCCTTCTCAGCAATTGTAATATCATACGGAAAAGGAACGTTCGGTATTTTAAATCTGCCTGCTTTATCTGTTTCAGTCTCCATTCCATTGATAATCACTTTTACAAACGGAACAGGGAAGTTTCTTTCATCAACTACTCTTCCGCCTACATAAGATGCTGATTCTTTGTTCCTGTCTTTGGAATAAAGGAAGCTATGCTGTATAAAAATTACCGTTAAAGTTATTACTATGCTGATTAATCTTTTCATTAATTATTATTTTTATAAGCTATAAAAATTTAAACTGTTATTAAATGATTAAAATATTTTTTTGAGAGATTAGGTTTGTAAATTAAAAAGTTATATTTAGATTGCTTTAAACTATTTCAAAAAATAGTTTCGTATTATTTCAGTTTAATGTGTACATGTTATTATATATTTTACAATTAAATTTTTTAAAATAAAGTATTCAGATGAAAAATATATTCTGCTACGGTGATTCCATTACATGGGGATTTGATCCGGCAACTTGGGCGAGATATGATCATCACGACAGGTGGACATCCGTTTTACAGGATCAGCTCGGTGCAGAATATTTTGTAACTGTCAATGCGCTTCAGGGAAGAACGACCTGCTGGGAACATCCGTTTCTTCCGTTCAGGAACGGCATGGAGCCCTTGATGATGCTTCTTGAAGCAAATGCACCTGTTGATCTAATCATCATCATGCTCGGGACTAATGATATTGTAAGCATGCTGAACAAATGCGCTGAGGAGTCTGCATCGGGTATGCTTTCACTGATAAGAATAATTTATCAGAGCCTGTCAGGACCCAATGGCGGGATCCCGAAAGTTATGATAATCTCTCCTCCTGTCATTGGCAACCTTTCCGGCTTTATGAGCATGTATTATAACTCAAGAAAAGATGAATCGGGAAAACTTGCAAACTATCATAAAACGTTTAGTGAGCAATTCGGTTGTAATTTTATAGACAGTAATGAATTCATCAAAACCTGTGAACCTGACGGACTTCATATCAGCAGGGAATCTCAGAAGATACTGGGCACAAAAGTGGCTGAGCAGGTCAGGAGAATTTTTCATTGATTGCAATTCTTTTAATTTCGAATAATTAATTCTTGATTGAATTTTCATTTTTAATAATTTAGTTTATAAAAAAAAATAAAAATGAATAATACTAACGTAATCAGCAAATCTAATTTTACCGCATTAGCAATCGTTTTAGCTTTAGGATTTATAATCGGAGCCTGGATCATTTCTTCCACATGGAGATATGTATCACGAAGCAATGTAACAATAACCGTTACAGGTTCAGCATCCGAAAATATTACTTCCGATCTTGCAATTTGGCGAGGATCATTTTCCGCTGAATCAAATACACTGGTTGATGCATATGCAAAGCTCAAATCGAGCAATGAAAAAGTTAATTCATATTTATTATCAAAAGGATTTCAGCAGGATAAAATTGTAATGTCGTCTATTAGCACAATAAATTTATATGAGAATGACAGGGAAGGAATTCCTACAAGTCAGATAACAGGTTACAGATTATCTCAGGATGTTTCGATCGAATCAAATGATGTGAAGAAAATTGATGTTTTATCCAGGGAAGCCACTGAACTTATAAATGAAGGTGTTGAATTTAATTCACTTCCGCCTGAATTCTTATACACAAAGCTCGGAGATCTTAAGATCCGCATGATAGGCAAAGCCAGTGCAGATGCAAAGGAACGCGCAGAACAAATTGCAGAAAGCACAGGCAACAGCATTGGCGAGGTCCGTTCTTCCAAAATGGGAGTTATGCAGATCACCGCAAAGAACTCTACTGAAATTTCAGACTATGGAATGAATAACACTTCCTCACTTGAAAAGACTGTCACATCTGTTGTGAATGTCAGCTTTTCGATAAAGTGATATATTAACTGTCAGGCTGTAAATTTGGCGTGAGGCGCAAGATGCGCGATATGAACTGAAATCTGATTCATCTCGGGCATCTTGCGACTCACTTCTTGCTTAATATGTTTCCCTTAAACTTCAAAATCGGTATTTTACAATCAATTAAAAAAGTACATTGCATAAAATGAGCATCGAAGACACTACAAAACAAACCGAACTCGAAAATAAAGAATGGCTAGAATCTCTTGATTACATTTTGCAGAATCAGGGTCCGGGCAGAGTGACTGAACTTTTAAGAAAACTTCAGATCTACGCGCAGCAGCAGGGAGTGAAAATTCCCTTTACTGCCAATACTCCATATATTAATTCTATCCCTGCAGACAAGCAGGCTGTCTTTCCCGGAAGCCGTGAGATCGAAAGACGCATAAAAAGCATACTTAGATGGAATGCTATGGCGATGGTAGTCAGAGCTAACCGTGAACTTAACGGTATCGGCGGACATATTTCGACCTATGCTTCAGCAGCAACTCTCTATGAAGTTGGTTTCAATCATTTCTTCAGAGGCAAGAATGATCCGAGCGGAGGCGATATAATTTATTTTCAGGGTCATGCTGCGCCGGGAATTTATGCCAGAGCAATGCTTGAAGGAAGAATTTCAGAAAATGATCTGAAAAATTTCAGGAGAGAATTATCTTCTGAAAGAGGTTTATCTTCCTATCCGCATCCGTGGCTTATGCCGAGATTCTGGGAATATCCTACTGTATCTATGGGACTAGGTCCGATTATGTCTATTTATCAGGCAAGGTTCAACAGGTATCTCGAAGACAGGGGGATAAAAGATACTTCAAAACAAAAAATATGGGCTTTTCTTGGCGACGGAGAAACCGATGAGCCGGAATCACTCGGAGCTATCACTCTTGCTTCAAGGGAAAGATTAGATAATCTCATCTTTGTAATTAACTGTAACCTTCAGAGACTCGACGGTCCTGTAAGAGGAAACGGAAAGATCATTCAGGAGCTTGAAGCAATTTTCAGAGGAGCAGGGTGGAACGTAATTAAAGTTATCTGGGGCGGAGACTGGGATCCTTTGCTCTCAAAAGATGAGAACGGTGTGCTTGTTGAAAGAATGAATGAAGTTGTTGACGGACAGTTTCAGAAATATACTGTATCAAGCGGAGACGTCATCAGAAAAGATTTTTTCGGAAAAGATCCGCGACTTGAAGAACTTGTAAAAAACTATTCTGATGAACAATTACGGAAACTTAAACGCGGAGGTCATGATCCGGATAAAGTTTTTGCAGCTTATAAAGAAGCATTTAATCATAAAGGTTCTCCTACAGTAATTTTAGCCCAGACTATTAAAGGTTACGGTCTTGGTGAAGCAGGTGAAGGAAAGAACATTACACACCAGCAAAAAAAGCTAAATGAACAGGAACTCAGAGAATTCAGAAGCAGATTCGGAATTCCAATTTCAGATGAAGATGTGGCTGATGCGCCGTTTTACAGACCAAGCTCTGACAGCGAAGAAATTAAATATTTAATGCAACGTAGAAAAGAGCTTGGAGGATTTCTTCCAAAAAGAGACGGCGATTCTGCACCTTCACTGAAGATACCGGGTAATGAATTCTTTGAAGAGTTCTATAAAGGAAACGGGGACAGGGAAGTTGCTACTACAATGGCATTGGTTCATCTGCTAACAAAACTTCTTAAAGATAAGGAGATAGGAAAGAATATTGTTCCGATCGTTCCCGATGAAGCGCGTACTTTCGGGATGGAATCATTGTTCAGAATGGTTGGGATTTATTCACACGTCGGACAGATATATGAACCTGTAGATAAAGGAAGCCTGCTCTATTACAAAGAAGAAAAAGGAGGACAGATACTTGAAGAAGGTATTACTGAAGCAGGATCTATTTCATCTTTCATAGCTGCAGGAACAGCTTATGCAACACACGGAATAAATATGATCCCGTTCTTTATATTTTATTCAATGTTCGGATTTCAAAGAATCGGAGATTTTATATGGGCAGCTGCCGACAGCAGGACAAGAGGATTTCTTGTAGGAGGTACAGCAGGAAGGACAACGCTGAGCGGGGAAGGACTTCAGCATCAGGACGGCAACAGCCACATACTGGCTTTACCTGTTCCTAATTTAAAATGTTATGATCCGACTTTTGCTTATGAGCTTGCGGTAATCATAAAAGACGGAATGCACAGAATGTATGAAAATCAGGAAGATATTTTTTATTATCTGACCGTAATGAATGAGTCTTACAGAATGCCCCCTATGCCTGAAGGAGTCGAAGAGGGAATATTAAAAGGCATATACAAGTACTCTGTATCGGACAATAAAAAATCGAAGCTTAAAGTACATCTCTTTGGCAGCGGAACAATATTAAATGAAGCGATCAGAGCTCAGAAAATACTTGAAGAAAAATATAATGTGTCAGCGGATGTATGGAGTGTCACAAGTTATAAGGAATTGTATATGGATGCAACTGCGTCTGAAAGAGTGAACATGCTAAATCCGGATAAGAAAGTTACTCCATATATTAGTAAAGTTCTGGAGAATGAAACCGGTGTATTTATTGCTGCTTCAGATTATCTGAAGGCATTACCTGCAATGATTACAAAATGGATTCCTGGTGAATTTTATTTTCTCGGCACCGACGGATTCGGAAGGAGTGACGGCAGGTATCAGTTAAGGGAATTTTTTGAGGTGGATTATAAATATATTGTTGTTTCTGCTTTGTATGCATTGTCTAAGGAAAACAAGCTGAAAACCTGTGAAGTGGAAAAAGCAATTCAGGATTTCAAACTAAATCCCGATAAATTGAATCCCGTGAAAGTTTAAAATTATTTTAATATGATAAAAGAAGTAAAACTTCCCGAAGTTTCTGATAATGTAGAAACCGGGGATGTAATAAAAGTACTGGTTGCCGTAGGAGATAAGATTAATATTGATCAGCCGGTAATTGAGCTGGAAACTGACAAAGCAAGCTTTGAAGTCCCGTCAACAGAGAACGGCATAGTTAAGGAAATAAATGTTAAGCAGGGGGATATTATCAGGATCGGGGCTGTGATTTTAAAAGTTGAAACTAATGGTGCTGAAGAAAAAACAGAAAAGAAAGAACCTGAAGCTCCTGAAGCTGCTGATATTTCTGTCAGTGATCAGGAAAAAATTACCAGCAATGATAATAAAGAAAAGAAATCAGTTTCTGTAAAAGTACCTGATGTTATAAGAACAGAATCTGCAGCTGAAAGTATTTCCGGAAAAAATTCAGCTCCTGCATCGCCATCTGTAAGGCGTCTGGCAAGAGAACTTGGAGTTGACATTGCTTCAGTAAAAGGATCTGACACAGGAGGGAGGATTACCGAGGAGGATGTTAAAAGTCATGTAAAATCTATGATGAGTTCCGGCGCTGATTCAGGAATTCCCGTTTTGCAGAAAAGTTTACCTGATTTTAAAAAATTCGGCTCCGTAGAGATACAGGAAATGAGTAAGGTTCGTTCCATTACTGCCGAGGCCATGACATACGCATGGACAACAATACCGATGGTTACGCAGTTTGACAAAGCTGATATAACCGGACTTGAAGAATTCAGGAAAAAGAATTCAAAAAAAGTTGAGGAAGCAGGCGGACATCTGACCATCACATCAATACTGGTAAAGATTAGTGAAGCAGCTTTAAGAAAGTTTCCTCAGTTTAATGCGAGTATTGATCTTCAGAAGAGAGAGATAATTTATAAAAAATTTTTCAACATCGGAGTTGCAGTAGATACAGACCGGGGACTTCTTGTACCGGTTATCAGAAATACAGATAAAAAAAATCTTACGGAAATCTCAAAGGAGCTGAATGAACTTGCGGAAAAAGCTCGGAATAAAAAGATCACTCCGGATGAAATGGACGGCGGTAATTTTACCATCTCAAATCTTGGAGGAATTGGAGGAACAAATTTCACTCCGATAGTTTACTCTCCTCAGGTTGCAATCCTGGGAGTTTCGAGAGGAAGCAAAGAAGCAGTTCATGTAAATAATATTTTCGAGCCAAGACTTATGCTGCCGTTAGCTCTGACTTATGACCACAGGATCATTGACGGAGCTGATGCTGCAAGATTCTTAAGATGGATCTGTGAGGCACTTGAGAATCCGTTTTCCATGATGCTGTAGTTTTTACGCGAGATGTGAAACGTCAAAATGTAAATGCAAAAGACAAAGATTAAATGTAAAATTTTACATTTAATCTTTTTAATTTAAATAAATAGTTATAAAGTATAATGATTAACGAATAACTTTTTAAGAATCAAATTCCTTTATATTAATCTTTCTGAATTCTTTCTTTACAGATAATTTTTTCTTTACTTTCAGCCTTTTTTCTTTTTCAGCTTTAGTAAGCTTAATTTTCTTTCTAACCTTTTCCTCTTTCAGAGCATTTTCAATAATTTCAAAAAATTTATTTATTGCTTTTAATTTATTTAAGTACTGAGAGCGTTCAGTCTGTGACACTATCTTAAGAATCCCGGTTTTATCTATCCTTTTCTTTAACTTTACAAATATCTTATCTCTCTCTTCATCTTTTAAAAGATTTGAATTCACAACATCAAAGTTCAATTCTATCTTTGTCTCAACTTTATTAACATTCTGACCACCCTTACCGCCACTCCGGGAAGATTTGAATGAAATCTCACTCTCAAAATTTCTTTCTGATAAATTCATTAAATTTTTTACTTTATAAACTTGACAAACTACACAAACTTTATAAACCTGACAAAC
>CAZLOL010000013.1:0-35178 GCA_964561045.1 uncultured Ignavibacteriaceae bacterium
ACCGACGGAGGTTCAAGTTTTCAGGGAGCAACAAACGGTCTTGATCTTGCATATACTAACTGGATGACGCCTTATGTAATGGATAAAAATAATCCGCTCATACTTTACTGCGGGACTTATAAAATTCATAAGACAACAAACGGGATGCAGAGCTGGACTGTGATAAGTCCCGATCTTGCAAATGCACACAGGCAAAATCTCGGAACGATCACAACAGTTGATGTTTCAAAGTCAAATCCAAATGTTATTTACTGCGGAACTGATGATGCAAACGTGTGGGTGACAACTAACGGCGGCGCTAACTGGTCAAAGATAAATTCCGGACTTCCTTACAGATGGGTCACGAGAGTTGCCGTTCATCCCGACTCGGCAAATGTTTGCTATGTGACTTTATCGGGATATAAAGTTGACTCAACAGGATCGCATATTTTCAGAACAACAAATTACGGAACGACCTGGACTTCCATTAAAGGAAATCTTCCTGATGCGCCGATAAATGATGTAATCATTGATCCTGCAAATACAAACTTTCTCTTCATCGGAACAGATATAAACGTAATGTACACAAACAATCTCGGAACAAACTGGTACGTACTCGGCACAGGCATTCCCTCAAATGTCCCGTGCCAGGATCTTACCTTTCACAATCCTTCGCGGACGCTTGTAGTATGGACTCACGGAAGAAGTGCATTTAAAACTGTCGTTCCAATTACAGCAATTCAGAATAATGTTTCACAGGTTCCTGTTTCATTTTATCTTAGACAAAATTATCCCAACCCGTTCAATCCTGCTACGAATCTGGGATTTGGGATTTCGAATTTGGGATTTGTTTCTTTGAAAGTGTATGATGCGCTTGGAAAAGAAGTTGCAGCTTTGGTGAATGAACAGAAAAGTCCGGGAAATTATGAAGTTGAATTTAACGGGAGTGATTTATCCAGCGGAATATATTTTTATTCTTTACAGATTGACGGAAAGATAGTTCAGACTAAGAGTATGGTTCTTTTGAAATAATTTAGTGGAGGGATCAAAGAACTATCGTCAAAAATATGAAAGCAATAAAAAGCGCCATATGAATAAATCCCTGAAGAGCATTTGTCTCACCGTCCTTGCAGCTGAGTATACCTACTATTAAAGATATGATCACCATCGCTGCCTGAACTGGTTCGAGACCAAGTATGATTTCTTTGCCGGTTATGAAGCTCAATATCAGTACAGCAGGTATTGTAAGTGAGATTGTCGAAAGCATTGAGCCCAGAGAAATATTTATCACGCGCTGCATGTCATTGTTAAGCCCTGCTCTTATCGCAGTAAGACCTTCGGGAGAAACTATAATGATTGCTACTACAAGACCCCCGACAGATTCTGGAATATGAAGGGCGCTTATTTCATCATCTAAGAATACAGAAAGATACTCGGAGAGAAGGGAAATTATTACTATAAGAGAAACAAGCATTGAAATGTTATAAAGAGAACGGATTTCGTTTTTAGGAGGAAGATGTTCGCGGGAATTATAATTATCTTTTTTCTCCTGATCCTCAAACTGAAAGTAAAAATTATGTTTGCCTGACTGCAGTTTAATGAAAAATGCATAAAGTAAAAGACATATCATAATTAAAAAAACAGTGTAGGAATGTTCAAGCTTATCAGGCAAATAGTCCGGAAGAAATAATGCCAGCCCAATGACACCAATTATCATCGAGAGAAATGAATTGGAACTTTTGAGATTAAATTTCTGCTCGCCGTATCTTATTCCTCCGACTAACATTGCGAATCCAGTAAGTCCGTTAAACATTATCATCAATGTTGAGTAAATTGTATCGCGCGCCAAAGTTGGATTATTCTCATTGTTTAGCATGAATGCGCTTATCATAATTATCTCCACAATCACTGCGGAAAAGGTAAGTATCATCGTGCCGTATGGTTCGCCGAATTTGAAAGCCAGCTGCTCAGCATGACGAACAACTCCCATTGATGTAAAAATAATTACACCGAAAACTATTACGAAGATAATTGTTTCGAATAAGAAATTACCCCTGACAGCCGTGTCCTTTAAAAGCAGAGAGACTGCAATAAATACAATTACAGACAGTACTAATGATGGTTCTTTTTTTATGAAGTCAATTATCAATTATCAATGTTCAATGTTCAATGTTCAATGTACAATGTTCAATGTACAATGTACAATGTTTAATGTTTAATGTTCAATGTTTGAGAAGAACTCACTACTCAATTACTCACTACTCATTAATCAGTACTCTTTTAAAAACATATCCGCCTTTTTCAGCTCCCCATACTTGCCTGCCTTCGGAATCGTATCCTCTGTCCCAGCTTATAATTTCGTCTTTGGAGATCTTAACTTCTGATGTTGCATATTTTGCCCCGCGAAGATCGCTTTCACAGTTGTTTCCTTCTGTACTCCCTTCGTAATATTCGTTTGTCATTAATGTTAATATCACTGAACATCCTTCCCTTGCCGTAAGCGAATCGGGTGTAAGCTCTGACAGCGGATTTTCTTTTTTCCACTCTCCTGAAAATCTCAGCGGATCTTTCATTGTAAATACAGCACTTTCGAAACGACCTTCATAAGTATTTGTGATCCTGTAAACTCTCTGCCTGTATGGCTTTTCCTGCGCTGAGGCAATTGCCTGCTCTACATATAAATAATATGCCGATGAGATCTCAGGCCAGATCCTTTTCATGTGAAGTCTTATGTCGTAGTAATCCGAATCATTCTTTGACTGCTCTTCGCTGCTGAAGGAGCCTTCCATGAAAGACACTAGTTTGCCGTTATCAATGCTTTTTATCTGAGAAAAAGTTTTCGAAGAGTTGGTAATCAGAATTGCGAAAAGTAGTAATAATGTTTTTGATCTCATGGTCTATTGTTTAGTTCATAATTTGTTTTTTCTTAAAACCACTTAGTCACAAAGAGACAAAGTTAGTAAGTTAATCATTTTTTCATTTGCTTGACTGAGAACTAAAGATTAAAAATTTAATTTCTTGTTTTTATCAAAAGATTCTTTCTTAATCTTATTTTTAAATATTAATAATTTATCAAGAATTTTTGTGTCCGATGTCCCGAGAATTTCCAGGGCAAGCAGAGCTGCATTCTTAGAATTGTTTATAGCAACTGTCGCAACAGGAACGCCGTATGGCATCTGAACTATCGACAAAAGCGAATCCAGTCCTTTTAATGCCTTTGACTCTATTGGAACACCTATCACAGGAACGGGGGAGTAAGCCGCACACATTCCGGGCAAATGAGCCGAGCCGCCGGCGCCGGCGATGATGACTTTTATACCGCGCTTGTAAGCATTTTTTGAATATGAGGACATCAGTTCGGGAGTTCTGTGAGCTGATGTGATTTTGATTTCAAATGATACATTGAACTCATTTAAGATATCGGCTGCCTGTATCATCACCTGCAAATCCGAATCCGAACCCATGATGATTCCGACCTGAGGTTTTTTTTTTAATTTTGCCATTAATTTCTATGAATAATTAATAGAGTAAGATCGTCTCTTTGAAGACTGTTACTTGTGAATTTTTTTACATCTACTATCAGACCGGAAAGCAGTTCATTTGTTTTTTTATCTGCATTATTGTTCAGATAGAGTTCAAGATTTTCCAGACCGTACTCAGACTTGCTGTTGTTCATTGCTTCATTTACTCCGTCAGTATAAAGTACAAGTTTGTCGCCTTTATTAAAATCAAACACGACCTCATTCGATGTGCCTTCTGCTTCAACTATATTCATTGCACCGAGTGCAAGTCCGTGTTTTTTTATTTTGAATATTTCTTTAGACTCTCCGGATATTTTATACGGAGGCAGATGCCCTGCATTGAAAAGCATGCATTTGTTCTTTTCTGTATTGATGACCGCAAAGATCGCAGTCACGAACATTTTCCTGCTCTGAGTTTTTCGTATCATTCTGTTTAATTTTTCTATGATAAATTTCGGATTTGAATTGTCCTCCAGTATCAGATGCATGCAGCTTCGCAATCCTGACAGAAGCAATCCGCTTGCTACACCGTGACCGGAGACATCACAAATGAAAACTCCGACTTCGTTTTCGGATATTTTAAAGTAATCGAAATAATCTCCACCAACTTCACTTGCAGGCAGAGATATTCCGGAAATCTCAATGTCACCTATAACAGCATCATTTTCAGGAAGCATTGAAAGCTGAATTTCCCTGGCGTAGTTAAGCTCTTTCTTCATCCTTATGTTTTCATAATTCTTTGCATAATACACGTCATACTGTTCAAAGAATTTTCTCTGCCGTTTTTTTTCTGAAGTAACGGCAACAACAAAGAATATCATCGCCATAATAAGGTTTGGAAGGCTGGATGAAACAGTGAAATTCGAATTAAAAAAAATTAATGCAAGGACAGAAGCGCCTGTAGAAACAGCAAAAAGCTGAATAATCTCTGTTCTGGAGAACCTGAAAATCAAAACCATTATGCCGAAGAATACAATATACTGTACAAACGAATCATCTTTTTTCTTACCCATTGAAAACTGAACGCCGCCGTTTGATACTGAATCTGTTGTTACAGTTTCTTTTTTCGCCTGCTTCTGCCCGTCATCACCCTTTTTTTTGACCTCCTCCGATTTGTCTTCATTGCCGTCATTTTCTGGATAGACGACTTCAATTGTAATAAAAATAAAAAGCTGTAAAATCAGAAAAACTAAAACAGATCTCCTGACATTGGATAAATTAAATAGTTTTTTATAACCTGCTATTGCGAAAATGATGACAATCATATTCATCAATGAAATGATCAGCGCAAGATTAAAGGAGTGATTATCCACAAGATTTACCGTGACTGCTATGGCAATGATAAACGAAAATATTATCAGCATAGTCCTGAAAATTTTCAGATTTCTTTCATCAAGATACTGATTGTAAGCCTGTTCGCGGGGAAGAGTTAAGTATTTATCGAATGTTTCTATTAATTCCAAAATATTGTTTGTATTGTGTTTTTAGTATACAAAACGTATCCTTTAACATTATGTTGCAGGGAAAATAAAGAATTGAAATGTAATATTAAGCAATAAAAATCATAGCTTAAAAGAAAATGCATGATAATAAATTAAGTAAGTTATTTATAGAGGAGGGTAAACAATATTTAAGCATGATGATGAAGCTTATGTAATGATATTATAATTTCAGAATCAGAGATACGGAAAGCATTTAAGAATAGTCCCGAATAATATCTGACTTTAATATTAATCTGATAAAGTAAATTCGTTTGAATCGAAATTCTTATCGCTTCAAAAAAATATTAAATCCCTAACCGGTGAAATACGTGACGGATGGGGCTTTATTGAAATCTTTTTTTCCGGAATTCTGATTGTGCAACGAACTTCACAGCATAGGCATTTTGATTCCGAACTTCTTTCTCTCTTCCAGCGCAAGTTCGTATCCCGCATCTGCATGTCTGACAATTCCCATCGCCGGATCATATGTCAGGCATCTTTCAAGTCTTTCTTCAGCATCTTTGCTTCCGTCTGCAACTATCACCATTCCCGAATGTATTGAATTTCCTATTCCGACTCCGCCTCCGTGATGAAGTGATGTCCAGCTCGCTCCGCCCATAGCATGAAGACCGAAACTTAAAACAGGCCAGTCAGCAATTGCATCCGAACCGTCTAGCATCTTTTCTGTTTCACGATTCGGCGAGGCAACGCTTCCGCAGTCAAGATGATCTCGACCGATCACAATCGGGGCTGACAAAATTCCATCCCTTACCATATCATTAAATATTTTTCCTGCTTTAGCTCTTTCTCCGTATCCGAGCCAGCATATTCTCGCCGGTAATCCCTGAAAGTGTACTTTCTCTTTGGCGGCTTTCAGCCACTTATGCAAAAGTTCATTGTCCGGAAAAGCTTTCATTATCGCTTCGTCTGTTTTGTAAATATCTTCAGGATCTCCCGACAAAGCAACCCATCTGAAAGGTCCTTTACCTTCGCAGAATAATGGTCTTATATATTCCGGAACAAATCCGGGAATTTCAAATGCTGACTTGAAACAGTTTGCATAAGCTTCTCCGCGCAAATTATTTCCATAGTCAAAAACTATCGAACCGCGATGCATGAATTCCCACATTGCTCTGCAATGCGTCACTACTGTCTTCCTTGAAAGCTCCTGATATTTTGCGGGATCACTTTTTCTCATATCAACTGCCTTTTCAAAACTCATTCCCATCGGAACATATCCGTTCAGCATATCGTGTGCCGAGGTTTGATCAGTTACAACATCAGGTAGAATATTTCTTTTTAAAATTTCGGGAAGCACCTCACCGGCATTTCCTATTAAGCCGACAGAAAGAGCTTTCTTATTCTGTTTTGCTTCAAGGACTAATTTCAATGCTTCATCCAGACTATCCGTCATCACATCGCAGTATCCGGTATCTATTCTTTTCTGAATTCTGCTTTTGTCCACGTCTACTCCGAGAAAAGCAGACCCGTTAAGAGTTGCAGCAAGCGGCTGAGCGCCTCCCATACCGCCGAGTCCGCAGGTAAGAACAAACTTTCCCGAAAGCGTTCCGTTGAAATGTTTGTTTGCACAGGAAGCAAATGTCTCATAGGTTCCCTGCAGAATTCCCTGCGTACCTATATAGATCCAGCTCCCTGCAGTCATCTGTCCGTACATTGTAAGTCCCAGTGCTTCGAGTCTTCTGAATTCATCCCAGTTAGCCCAGGCAGGAACGATCTGTGAATTTGAGATCAATACTCTCGGAGCGTTAGTATGTGTTTTAAAAATTGCAACAGGTTTTCCCGATTGCACAAGAAGTGTTTCATCTTCATTAAGATTTTTAAGTGATTCTATTATCTTATCATAACATTCCCAGTTACGGGCGGCTTTCCCGCTGCCTCCGTACACTATCAGGTCTTCGGGTCTCTCGGCAACATCCGCATCGAGATTATTCATCAGCATGCGCATCGCAGCTTCAGTGATCCAGTTCTTGCAGGTAATTTTAGTGCCGGTTGGAGCTTTGACAGTTCGTGACATTATAATGATTTAATTTTTTATAAAATAAAAATTCTAATCTTCAAATAATATTAAATAAAAAAGCTGCAAAAATCCGATAGACATTTGCAGCATTAAAATATTATAAGATGGTACTATTTGCTTCCCGAACCCTTTTTATACTCACTCATAACATATTCAGTAAGAAAGCCCGAATCAGGATTAACTTTGATTCCTTCGTCTAAAAGTGTCTTTGCTTTTATCATATCACCGTCATCATTTCTTTTTACAAGAGACATAGCGAGGTATCCTATTGCAAGTTCATATCCCCAGTCAGGATATAATTCGCTAATTTCTTTTCTTGTCTTAAAAGCTTCGACGGATTTTTCAAGCTTTGGAATTGCAACGTCCACTCCGCCGCCAAATGCTTCAGGTGTATAAAAGCTTGACATTCCGTTAAGCATCAGCAGTCTCGGATTATTTTTATCTAGCTTAGAGGCGGATTCATCTGCGCCTGCTGTTGCTGAAATTATTTCCTGCATCTTTTCCTGTTCATACTGCCATCTGTTGAAATTCAATGCTTCAAGCAGTACATACGAATCCGCAAAGTCAGGATATTCATCTATTGATTTATTTATCACTTCTATACCTGACTGAGTATATTTTTTAAGACCTGCATTATCTTCTTTTACCATAGAAGCAGTTCCCAGACCATAATCGGACAATGCAATATAGTAATTCACAAGCCAGGTCTTTTCCTTCAGCTGAAGAATCCTCTCAAACTCACCTCTGACCTTCACAAGCTGTGTTGCATCACTTTTATCCATTGCAGCTTTGAGGTTCTTCTTTGCCTTTAACATTGCTTTGTCAAAATCACTGCTTGCATTTGATTTGACACTGATAAAACTGATCATGATCAGCAAGATGATCATTGATGTAATTTTTGTTTTCATTTTTCTTTATCTCCTTTTTTTAGTATTAAGTTTTGTGTTTTGTGTTTTGTGTATGTCAATATTTCCAATATTTATTTTAGTGAACTCTTAATCTGTAATGAGTAATTTGTAATTTGTAATTAAAACTGAAGTCCCAGCCCAAGATACAGCGATCTCTGATTGTTTGATATCACTGCGACCTGCTGTGTGTAGTCATAATTATAAGTATAGTTATAAACATTTTTCACATTAAGAATATTGTTTACTGCCGCCACCGCTACGGCAAATTTTCCGAACAGAGCAAATATATACTGCAGATTCATGTCAAGTCTGTCGTAAGTAGGGAATCTCGCGCTGTTATTTTCTCCGTAAACGGGAATGTATAAATTCAATGTCGGATCATAATAGGTTTCAATAACAGGTGTATAGGGTTTTCCCGTAGAGATCTTATAACTTATACCCGCAACAAGCTGGTCATTTATATTATAACTTCCTATCACGCTTAAGGCATTTGTAATGTCATAATTTGCCGGACTAAGATTTACGGATTCATATTGCTTTCTCTTTGAATCGCAGTATGCATAGGAGATCCATCCGGTGAATTTATTTTTGATCTTTGCTTTCAGAAATACATCAACTCCTTTTACATATCCTTCTCCCTGCGACCTGTAAATTATGTCTCTCGTGCTAACAAGTACAAGATCTGAGTAATCCTTATAATATCCTTCAACTCTGAATATATAATTTCCATCCTGATTATATTCATATCCGAGAATGTAATGAGTTGCTTCTTCCGGTTTCAGATCGTTATTAAAAGCCCTGAAATAATATTCAAGCTTCGGATACTGATGATATATGCCTGTTGCTCCTCTGATCGAATTATACTTTGACAACTGATATCCGAATGAAATTCTAGGATCAAAACTTAACTGATCAGCCAATGTGAAATAGTCAGTTCTGACTCCGGGAATCAAAAAGAATTTCTTTCCTACTCTGAGCTGAGCTTCTGTGTAACCGCCGATCCTTCCGCTGTTTGTATTTGTATCAAGATCAATGGAAGCAGCACCGGGTCTCAGATTAAATGCCAATACAGGGACCGATCCGTCTATTTCATACCCGTTGTATTCATATTCAGCCCCGGCGTTTATATCCACTTTACTTGTAAGCTGATAAGTAAAATCCGCTCTGCCTTTGGAATAATAACTGTTTGTATTTGTATTCAGGACTCCGAAGTTGTCTTTATTATTGTAAGAACTGAATGAAACACCGACATTTAAAAGTGTTGATGAAGACGGCGCGGTTGTCAGTTTAAGATTAGAAAAAAAACTTTTTGACTGACCGTTAAAGTATCCTGTGTATGATGGCGTTGCGCTTTGGATACCTACCCTGTCGTCGCTGTAGTTTGCATATAATTTCAGATTACCTGTTGAGCCTACCTTGTATGACAGGGTACCGCCTAACTGGTTCGACTGCGGAATAGGTTCAAACTCAGAATGCTGGCCGTTTATAGCAAAGTAAGGATCTAAAAATAATTTTCCGAGAGAAAATGTCGCTCCGAGTTTCCTGTCTTTAGAAACATAAACCCCGTCAAGAGAAGCATTTGCAAGCCCGACCCATGCAAACATTCCGGTACCCTGCGGCATGTCATAGGATTTCAGATCAAGAACCGCAGATAATACATTTCCGAATTTCGCGGAGAATCCTCCGCTTGTAAAGTTAATTCCTTTCAGTCCCCAGGGATTAATTGTTGAATAGGAAGATACGTTGAATGCATCATCAAATATGAACGGGTTATATAAAGACGCCTGATCTAGTATCGTAAGGACTTCATTCGGATCACCGCCCCGGACAGTAATTCTGCTGCCTTCGTTTACCTGGTTTGATCCAGGAAAAGTCGTAATGGCTCTGTAAATATCGGCATCAGCGCCGGGAATTCTTACTATCTGAAGTGGGGTGAGAGTCACTGCGTTTGAATTACCGGAAGTAAATGAACTCGCGGTAATAATGATTTCTTCTGTTATTACTTCCTTCGAGAGTTTTATATTGAGCTCAACATTTATACCCGGAATAATATTCAGCGGAATTGTTTTGTTAATGTAATCCATCATTGTGATCAGCAAATTCTGATTACCGGATCTTTCGGTTTCAAATTCATAATAGCCGGTATCATCAGTAGTTGCTCCGTCAATGGAACCTTCAATTACAAGATTTGCTCCTCTCATGACACTGTCTTTATCTCCTTTGACAAAACCAGAGATCTTTGTAATGACAGCAACTGTAGAATCCTGTGCAAATGTTGCAGAGTTGAATACCATTATGATAAATATTGTAAATAAAATTTTCATTATTAAAAATAATATTAAAATTTTAAGGTGTTAATATCTTTTGCTATTTTTATGTCTTTTATTGTAATACCTTTAACTGAATGAGTTGAAAAAGAAACTTCAATTCCTGAATACTTCAATGTCAGATAATCCGGATGATGATCATGCTGCTGGCAAAAAGCACCGATTGCCGTGACAAGTCCCATTGTCTGCGGAAAGCCTTCTGTCTTAAATGTTTTCACAATGGAAGAACCTGAATAGCTCCATCCGGGTAGTTTCTTAAGTTCTGCCTGTATTTGCGATTCTGTTAACTTTTCCAATTAATTAGGTTTTATAGTTATAAATAAAAATATTTTTTAAAAACAAACTATTCCAAACTCTCATCTCGTAATTCATAACTCAACTACTTTTTCCTCACAATGCTCTCCAGCATCTTAATGTAATTTTCAAATGCTTTATAACCTTTATTTGTGATCTTGTATTTTGAAACGGGTTTGCGGTCAACGAAGATTTTTTTAACAGATACGTAACCTGCATCTTCAAGTTTCTTTATATGCACACTCAGATTTCCGTCTGTTGCATTGACCTTTTCCTTCAGATAATTGAATTCAGCCTCTTCAACACTTACCAGAACCGCCATTATTGAAGTTCTGATTCTCGAATGTATTACATCGTCAATTTGCTGATAATCGTAATTCATTATAATTCAGCGTCTATGTCTTTTTTAAATTTTCTGTTAAGAATCATTCCCGGGACCACCTGAAAACAAATCATCATTAATGCAAATATCAGAAGAGTATGTATGCCCGGAAAGAAAAAGAGAAAAACTGCCCCGATCCACCATCCAAATGCAACATACTTCAGAAGTTTAACCTGCTGTATTTCGCCGCTTGTGTAATATGATATACCCAGTGAAGTTGAAATTACCGGACAAATATATACAGGATTATAACCTCCTGAAATTGAACCAAGGAAACCGTAGATGAACATTGCAATGCCGGATGCAAACCAAAGGGATCCTATAATCCTTCCAGCTATAGTATGTACTTGTTTTACCCTTTCACGTTTTTTTTCCAGAAAACCTCCTGCTATTGCACCTCCTATCATCATTACAAACCATATCCACCCTATGTATTCCTGTTTAGCAAATTTCGTTACTAGAAGCAGGTAATTCAGCAATAGTGCAATTGTAACCAATGAACCCCAGTAGATAAAATGCCAGCCGTTATCAAGGCTGATCTTTCTGCTGTCGTCCATCATTTTTTTTATCAGTGATAATTCCAGTTCGGCTTGTTTTGTTTCCATATAATTTTGCGATTAAAGTACTTTGATTTTTAAAGTGCTTTACAAAAATATACTTTATTTTAATTTATGTCAATACCTAAAATGAAAAATCCCGGAACCGCTTCCGGGATTGCATTAACCGCTAAAAAAAAATTATGGCGGGAGAAGAAATTACTTCTGATCAGCCTCTGAATATCCGGCTTTGCCGTCAAAGTTATACAGATGCTCGGTCTTTATGAAATCAAAGCCCGCATCATCAATTTTCTGGAGAAGTTTTGTGACATCGGTATGATTAAGTTTCTCACCCTTGTTTTTAGCAAGGTATCTGCATCGCCAGTGATCCGTACAGAATATATCCGGATGACAGTCAGGCCAGACCTTCACGCCTCTGTTGCTTATGAACGCCAGCGTTAAACCGTCCGAAGTAACCTTTTTCAGGATCTCTCCGAGATCTTCGGCCGAGCCGCTGCTCCAGTCCAGATATACATCTATACCAACAAGATCTTTTCTCTGTTTATTGGCTTTCTTTGCTGTCTTCTCTTTATTCGCTTTCTTTTCAGTTTTTTTATAGTCAACTGCTTTCAGAACTGATGGTTTTTCTCCGAGCCTTGCGATCACGGCTTTTGTAAATTCCTTTGTTCCTACTTTTTCCTTGCTTATTCCCTCTTTATAAATATCATACGTGTGAATACCGTCTTCAAGTGTTTTAAGCCAGGCGTTATGCACTTTGCTAGCAATTTCATTCTGTCCGATATGATTCAGCATAAGAACTGCTCCGAGCAGAAGCCCCGAGGGATTAGCAAGATTCTGACCTGCTCTTCTCGGCGCAGAACCATGTATAGCTTCAAACATAGCAAAGTTTTCGCCTATATTAGAAGAGCCCGCAAGTCCTACTGAACCTGTTATCATAGCTGCAACGTCAGAGAGTATATCTCCGTAAAGATTTTCCATTACAATTACATCAAAAGCTTCCGGCGTATTAGCCATTTTTGCAGCACCAATGTCGACTATCCATACTTCGTTTTCGATCTGAGGATATTCCTTTGCAATATCCAGAAAAATGCTGTGAAAAAGTCCGTCTGTCATTTTCATGATATTATCTTTTACAAAGCATGTAACTTTTTTCCTGTTATTTGCGACTGCATATTCAAATGCATATCTGATGATCTTTTCAGATCCGGGACGTGAAATTAATTTCAGACACTGTACAACATCTTCAGTCTGCCTGTATTCAATTCCGGCATAAAGATCTTCTTCGTTTTCCCTTACTATCACGAGATCCATAACGGGATGCTTTGTAGAAACAAAAGGATGATATGAGACGCATGGACGTATATTCGCATACAGCCCTAACGTTTTTCTTGTAGTTACATTTAAGCTTTTATATCCGCCTCCCTGCGGGGTAGTAATAGGAGCTTTGAGAAAAACCTTTGTTCTTCTCAAAGAATCCCAAGCACTCGGCTCTATTCCGGCTGCATTTCCACGCAGATAAACCTGTTCGCCCACTTCTATTGTTTCTATATCGAGCTTAGCTCCGGCTGCATTTATGATGCTCAGAGTTGCTTCCATTATTTCAGGACCGATCCCGTCTCCATAAGCTACTGTTATTGGTGTGTTGGCTGACATTGTTTCCTTTCTTATGTTTTGTGAAATTTCGAGTGTTAAATTAACAAATGTGAGGTACATAAGAAATCTAAAAAGTAAACTTTTTATTGAAAGCTTTCTCATCCGTCCAAAATGTTTTAAAATGTTTGATATAAATATGAAAAGTTTAAAGCACATTCAGCAACCCCACCCCGAACCCCAATGCCATTAAGTTAAGCACTAAGGTGTGAAAAACTTCCGAAGTCTATTTTATTGCGCTTCATTAATTTATGATTTGGATTTAGACTTCGGAAGTTTCTTTCCTTAACTTAATGGCTTTGGGGACGGGGGGTGGGGTTGTTTCAAGAAAGCTTATATTATATTTTAATTCCACTTCTATAATGTAAGATAATTTTAGAATTTCAATTATCTTGGACAGCAATGGAAAGCTTTGGTACACAACATTTTTTATTCTCAGAATTGCACAGACTGTTATACAAAGATTATCACAGAAATAAATAAAAAATCCTTTATTGTATTGTGTGATTTTTTACGGTCAGGTTCTCCGAATTTCTGAGTAAAAAAGAATATTGTCCGGTACATAGATGGAAAGCTTTGCAAAGAATAAAAATTGAAAATTCCGATTTCGTTGGTTGAATGAGAAAAGATTGGAATTTTTTTTATATCAAGTAAAAGGGAATTAATGCCTCATTCTGCAATGGTAATTTTCAATTATTTTAAATCAAACGAACTTTATAAATCTTAAGTATCTTACAAATCTTACGGATCTTATGAATCCGATCACTTTTTCTTCTCTTTCACTACTTCCGCAAAACTCTTCTTACCCTGTTTGCTTTCAAGCCATGAAAGAAAATCAAAATATTCGAATGCCTTTATTTCAAGTATGTCATCAGATATTGCATTCAGCTCTTTTTCCCATTCATTATAAATAAACATTTTATCGTCATCTATATTTGCATTTATCAGTTTACGGATATAGTTAAGTGTTATCAGCTCGAATTTATTCAACTTGTTCTTGTTTGAAAGATACCTGCGTGTTGATTTCATTATGTATTCGATGAGATCAAAATTGCCGAGCTCATAATGAACAAGCAGATTGAGTATTCTTGCAAAACACTGTATATCCTCACGGACTGTCAGTTCTTTATCGTTTATAATCTTATTGATCCAGTTCAGTGAATTATTATATTCCCCAAGTCCAAAATATAAATATGCGATATTGAATGAGAACAGAACCTCTGATTCCTTGTTTATTTTCTCCCCGAATTTTTTAAGACCTTCTTCAATTTCCTTTATAAGAGGAATTCCTTTTTCAAACTCACCCGTTCGCAGATACAGATTTATTTCCGTATCATAGGAAGTGACAAAGATCCTTGTCTGCATCGCTGTTGAATTTGATTTGAAATCCCTGAGTTTTTTGATGGTATTCAGAGCATCGTCATACTGCCTTAATTCAATCTGAACCAGCAGAAGATTATAAAGCGACGCTATGTAATTATCTTCTTTCATAAGAATCGGATTAGCCTCAAGCAGGTCTACAAGCTTTTTGCAGTGATTAAGAAGGTTTTTATAATCCTTGTTGGTAAAATAATAAAGTCCTTTTATGTTAAAATAAAATGTTTTAGACTGAAAACTTGTAGCTTTATTTTCGGTCTTGAGCAGGGGATGCTTTATTATTTCATTGAATTTTTTGAGCTCAGTCTTGTCCCTGATCTCACCCTGTTTCTTTCTCAGAAGAAATGAATTCATAGTAAGCTTCCAGTATTCATTTATGTTTCTGAGCTTTTCCATGGTTTCATTTATCTCGTCATAAAATCCCAGAAGGTCTTTTTCTTCCGTATTTGCATAAGCGCTTGTACGTGCAAGAGTTTTCTCCCAGTCGAGGACGGCAAGAATATGAGAGTGTTTCTCATAAGTATATGCGATCTTCTTTGCTTTGTCCAAAAGCTTTCGGCACTGCTTGTATAAGGATTTTTCATAAAGTATCTGCACATCGCGGAGAATATCCATCAGTTCATTCAGTTTTGATCTTTCGGAATGAAACAGCCGGAGGCTTTTCAGTATGTTGTTATAAAGATAATTCTTAGCGACATGAAGCTGATTCAGAAATTTTTCATTTTTAAATTTTTTCCTGATTTCAGCTTCATCATATTCAGTCTGTTTGTCAATTGCATCAAAAAGCATGATATATTTATTTTCTTCACTGTCTTTTATGTGCATGGTGGAAAATATCTTGAAATATCTTTTTTCTGACTGGTCTAGAGATTTGATTAGCTGGAATAGATCATCGGTAACTTTCATTCGGAATAGGATTATAAAATTTTTAACTCAATTATAAATTTATTACACGTAAATATCTTTTGCTTAAAAACTGAATTGACAGACATTCATTCAGACGATAAGATTATATTTTTGTTGCTGTTATTATATACAATGTAGTATGATTTTCATAATTTCAAATAAATATCAAAATAATAGATTCTAATTACAATTCTTTATTCAATATTAGAATCCTACGGATGAAGCAATTATTGTTTGGACTTTAAAGCACATTAAATATATTTTTGAATCAAATTAATTAAACAGCCGTTACATAATGCAAATTTAAATCATTAATTAATACCAAGGAGAAAAAAGTGTTTAAGATTATTTTCAAAATTTTATTATTTACAGTATTTTTTTACGAAACATCCGGAGCACAGACCATTGTAGCTCCATCCAACCTGGAAGCTGAACCTGAAGATTTCAGTTACATAAAAGTCAAATGGGATGACAATTCAAATAATGAAGAAGGATTTTACATAGAACGATCCTATGTTTACGATACATTGGTTGCCTGGGAAACCATTGGTTCAGTCAATCAGAATATCAGGCAGTTCTTTGATTACTGGGTAACAAATAATGTTACTTACTATTACAGAGTATATGCTTATGCAGGAAGCGAAAGATCAGAATATTCCAATGTAGCATACACAACAGCTATAATAGATACGGTCAATATACCGAGAGCGCCTTCTGATCTGTATATTGCCGACACAACATCAACAAGCATCACCATTAACTGGACGGATAACTCTTCTAATGAATTGGGATTTATAATTGCAAGAAGGACTCAGGATGAAGTTTTATTCAGTTATATTGATACAGTAGGAGCTGATATACTTACTTATCAGGAAGTCGGCTTAACGCCTGATAATTTGTATTTTTATAAAGTCTGTTCATACAATAATTTTGGTCTTTCGGATTTTACAAACACAGTTTATGCAGTTACCTCAAAAAGTACAAACATCGTAGCTCAGAATATTTCTTTTGCCGAAAGTTATTTTCTCGGAAACAATTATCCGAATCCTTTTAATCCGTCAACAAGCATAAAATTCGGTATAACCGAAAGGTCTTATGTAAAACTGACGGTTTACAATTCCACCGGACAGGTGATCGAAAACCTTATTGATCAGAGCTTAACTGCCGGAACATATCTTGTGAAATGGAATGCGATAAATTATACAAGCGGTGTTTATTTTTACAGAATTGAAACAGGCAGTTTCTCGGAAGTCAAAAAAATGATTTTAATCAAATAAATAAAAAAGCAAAATGAAAAAAATTCAAAACCTTGTGTTGATAATAGTATCTCTGATGCTGATAAATTCAACAATATCTTTTTCCACTACCGTTAATGTTACAGCATCTAACTTTGTTTTCACTCCGGCAAACATTAATGTAACAGTAGGTGATACGGTAAAATGGACAAGAACCTCGGGTTCACATACAACTACATGTGACGGATCCAACGGAACAACAAGACCATCGGGTGCAGCTCCCTGGAATGCGGACCTGGATGCAGGTTCACCTACATTTACTTATGTAGTAAGGGTTGCAGGAATGTATCATTACATATGTGAACCGCACGCTCCGGATATGGCAGGAAACATAAATGCCGTAGCATCTTCAATTTCACAGCTTACGGAACTTGTTAATACTTATGAGCTTACTCAGAATTTCCCGAATCCTTTCAATCCGACCACGAACATAAAGTTTTCTATTCCAAATTCTTCTAAGGTTGAACTGACTATATACAACAGTATGGGAAAGGAAGTTGAATCACTTGTAAATGAAAAGTTAAATCGGGGTTCATATCAGGTAGACTGGAATGCAGTTAATTTCACAAGCGGAGTATATTATTATAAAATTCAGGCAGACGGTTTTATTCAGACACGCAAGATGCTTTTGATAAAATAATTTTTACCTGAATTTTTTAAGAAGAAAAAGTATTTATAAAAAGTAATATTAATCTAAAACTAAATAATTAAAATGGAAAAAGATAATTTTAACAGAAGAGATTTTTTAAAGACCTCTTTTAAAACAATTGCAATAGGTTCAATAGCTTTGAGCGCACTGGATGTAAAGAAACTTTTTGCCGAAGCTGAAGCAGATAAAACTACAACTACTGCAAAAGTAATAAATCTATCTGAATATCCGGATCTGGGAAGTGTCGGAGGAAATACCTCGATTGGAAATTTATTCATTAGAAGAACAGGCGATTCAAAATTTTTAGCTTTAAGCCTGCTATGTACACATAAAAAATGTACTGTTGATTATACAGGTGACGGTTTTGAATGTCCGTGTCACGGTTCGACATACACATCTGCGGGAAAGGTCACAAAAGGTCCTGCAACAAAGAACTTAAAGAGTTATAAGAATACTTATAACGCCGAAGAAAACACTTTAACAGTAAATATGTAAAGTAAAATAATATGCCTAATCTTCATATTATTTTACTCCTTGGGATCCGGGTTCCTTAAGTGGAATCCGGATTTTTTTTTCATGCCGTTCATTGCCTTGTAATGGAGTCTCTCAGCTTACCTTATAAACTATTAATTCTATATCGGATACTAACCCAAAATTTTTACCTGATTATTTTCAGGACTAAGATCTATCCCTGAATTATAAATTATCCGGCTAACAAATATATCATATAAAAGATCAACACCTATTCTTGAAGAATGTAAAAATAAGTCAGGGATTGATCCCACAAATTTCAAAGATCTACACAGAAATATTCTTAGAAATTTACTTTATTTACTTAACTGGATTCCATCCGTAAAAATCCGTGTAACCATTGAGAGATAAAAATATTGCTGTCAATAAATATTAATTTTGTAAATCAAATAGAAAACGTTTGAACGGATGTGGGTTTTTAGGTAACGATCATATCGAAAATTGAATTGCTTTCCGCTCATTATTAAGTTAATTTACCACACTCATTTTATAACCACTTAATATATACATGCCCGTAATAAATAAAGTCCACGCAAGGGAAATATTAGATTCACGAGGAAATCCAACAATCGAAGTTGACATAGTTTTAGAAGACGGAACGCTCGGAAGAGCGGCTGTCCCTTCAGGCGCTTCTACAGGCGAAAGAGAAGCCGTAGAACTTCGTGACGGAGACAAAAAACGCTACCTCGGAAAAGGAGTCAGCAAAGCCGTTGACAATGTTAACAGGATCATTGCAAAGAAAATATCCGGAATGGATTGTATGGATCAGGTCACGCTTGACGAAACAATTATAAAGCTTGACGGATCCAAAAATAAGTCTAAGCTCGGAGCAAATGCACTTTTAGGTGTTTCACTTGCTGCCGCTCATGCTGCTGCGAATTATCTGAAACAGCCTCTTTATAAATACATCGGCGGAGTGAACGCAAAGGCACTGCCGGTTCCGATGATGAATATAATCAACGGAGGAAAGCATGCCGATAATACTGTTGATTTTCAAGAATTCATGATCATACCCGCAGGTGCGAAGAGTTTTTCAGAAGCTTTAAGGTACGGTGTGGAAATTTTTCACTCACTTAAAACAGTTCTGAAGAAGAAAAATTATAATACAAATGTGGGCGACGAAGGCGGATTTGCGCCGAACTTAAAATCAAATGAAGAAGCTATTGAAGTAATTCTCGAAGCTATTGAAAAGGCAGGATACAGATCCGGCAAGGATGTTTTCATAGGGCTTGATTCTGCATCAAGCGAAATGTGGAAGAACGGAAAATATGAATTTTATAAATCTCATATACCTGATAAGACACCGGCTCAAATGGTAACTCTTTATGAAAAACTCGTAAAAGATTACCCTATTATAAGCATCGAAGACGGAATGGCAGAGAATGACTGGGACGGATGGAAACTGCTGACGGACTCACTTGGAAGAAAAGTTCAGGTAGTCGGTGATGATTTATTTGTTACCAATACAGAGATTTTCCAGAAAGGAATAGATCAAAAAATTGCAAACTCAATTCTTATAAAAGTAAATCAGATAGGAACGCTTACTGAAACTCTAAATTGCATAGAGCTTGCAAAGACTCATAACTATACGTGTGTCATCAGTCACAGAAGCGGAGAAACTGAAGACACAACTATTTCCGATATTGCTGTAGCTACAAATGCCGGGCAGATTAAGACAGGTTCGCTTTCTAGAACTGACAGGGTTGCAAAATACAACCAGCTTTTAAGAATAGAGGAAGAGCTCGGTACTTCAGCTGTATATCCGGGTTTGAATGCATTTTACAGTATAAAAAAGTAACGCAGGATTCATATTGTGTAAAACTACTATTAAACAAAAAAACATACTAATATAAATAAATCTAAAAACATTAAATGAAACTCTCCCAATTTAAGTATCCCATTCCCAAAAATCTTATCGCTAAAGTTCCGAAATCACCCAGAGATATGTGTAAAATGATGGTGCTCAACCGTGTAACGGGGGAATTAGAAACAAAGAAGTTCAAGGATGTAATAAACTATATGGATGAAGGTGACGTGCTTGTATTAAATGATTCTAAGGTATTCAATGCAAGATTATACGGAACCAAGGAAAAGACAAAGGCTAAGATAGAAGTATTTTTGCTGAGACAGCTGTCTGAAGAAGAGAATATCTGGGATGTAGTCGTCGATCCCGCAAGAAAAGTACGGATAGGCAACAGAATATTTTTCACAAAGAATTTATATTGTGAGGTTATTGACAACACAACTTCACGCGGAAGAATTGTACGATTCAATTATCAGGGCGATTTTTCAAAGTATATAGAAAAACTTGGAAAGACACCGCTGCCTCCTTATATTAAAAGGGAATCAACGGAGAAGGACAAGGAAGATTACCAGACCGTATATGCTAAGGATGAACATATAGGATCAGTTGCAGCACCGACTGCAGGAATGCATCTTACAAAAGAACTTCTTAAGAAGATAGAAGCCAAAGGTGTCAAGATAGCATATCTTACACTTCACATTGGGCTCGGTACATTCCGTCTTGTAGAGGTTGAGGATCTTTCGAAGCATAGGATGGATTCAGAATATTATGAAATGTCAAAGGAATCCGCTGATATTATAAATGCATCTATAGCTAAAAGAAAAAAAGTGATAGCAGTAGGTACATCAGTAGCAAGAGTTCTTGAAACAAATGTCATTACAAGCAGACACGTAAGATGGGGAAAGGGCTGGACAGATAAATTCATACATCCTCCTCAGTCTTTAAGAATTGTTGATAAGCTGATCACAAACTTTCACATGCCTCAGAGCACTCTTCTGATGCTTGCATGCGCAATGGCTGAAAGGGATTTGATAATGAAGGCATATAAAAAAGCAGTTAAAGAGAAATACAGATTTTACAGTTATGGTGATGCTATGCTGATAATTTAAATTTTCTAATAATTTTTTAATATAATCAGTCCGGATTTGAATTCTCGAATCCGGATTTTTTTTTACAGTTTCAAAAATATTTCTTTTTATTCGGGCAGAACCTAGAATTAAATTAATAAAGTCTTGCTTAAGTCTCTTGAAAAAACTTTCATTTTCCTTTCAGCAGACTATCAGCACACATGCATTCAGAATAATCTTCTTTTGTCAGGTGTCCAAACCCGCACCAGTTATAAAACCAGTTGTCATAATCTTTACTTAAAGTTTCCATATCGCCTGACCTGTAATATTCTATATACTTCTTCCTGTATGAACTGTCGGCAAAGATCCGTTTTGAAATATTGTCATATGACTTTGGAGAAATTGAGTTCTGCTCATAGCTGTTTTTAAAATCATATTCAAAATTCCAGTAAGCTGAATCCTGTTTAGTGAAATCCTTCAGATAATATGTCTGATAATTTATTAATTCAAAACTACTTTTATCATATTCTATGATCTGATAAGAAGGGTTATTACCGTAGATCGGACTTATTGAAGGCGTTATATGAATGTATGAAACCGGTATTTCATTATCATAAACAATTCTGAAATCATCCCTGTGAAAGTGTCCTGCAAAACTAAGATTAATTATATCTGAATTTTCTTTCACAATATTCAGAAACTCAATATTATACTTTTCTTTCCATGTGGGAAATATTTTTTCTTCGCAGTCTCCCTTGCCGTTGATCGTTCCGTAGATATCTATACCGGGAGGTATATGGTAAGAAAGCCATACTTTGTTTCCCGAATCCGTGCATTGTTTCAGAGTATTTCTGAGCCAGAGCAATTCTTCTTCACCGGGATCCTGAAGAGTATCTCCGCACATATTCTGATAATTGGCAGCAAAGAATACAGTGTTGAGTATGATCATTTTAAAATTATTTTTTTCGGGAAAATTCAATAGACAGTATCCGCCTTTTGAAAAATCTTTATTGAAAGATCTGTTTATGCCTTCCCCGTTTACCTGAAATTCCCATGGGTGATTTCCGTTTACAAGCGGAGCCCATTGCTCAGAAAGCATTTTCAGAAACCCGCCGTCCGGCTCGATCATATAATTTCCGCAATATGCATCATCATTTCCCACCATTGGAAATATCAGCGTGCCGGGATAATATTTTACTATGTATGAAGTGACGAACTGCATGGTCTTCTTTATAAACAAATTAAGCGAATCAGTATTCTCAATGCCCGAATATTCCTTATAATTCTCATTGAAATTATGAGACATAAAATCTCCGGTGATAATAATGAAGTCAGGACCGGGGATCCTCTGCTTCATTTCCGTCATTACAGATCTGAATAAACGAAAGTCTGTATCTTTTCCGTATTTTCCAAAATTAGTATTATCCGAACCTGAAAAAACATTCTCCCATTCTTTATAATCTGACCTGACCAGTTTTTCAACTAATATAGTATCAAAAAACGGATCAAAGTGAATATCAGAGAAGTTAAGGAATCTGCCTTCATTCGTCTGCTGAGCCGTTACAGAACAGCAGTAAAAAAACAGAATAAATACAGGGTGAAATATTTTTTTCATTAAATAAAATTTATTTCTGTGAACATAATATTTTCAGATGCAATAATCTATAAATTTAAGTCATTGAACTTATGGTAATTTAAATCCGATTTACATATATTGCATAAATAAAAATTCTACAATGAAATCTTTAAAGATCAATCACGCAGCAGTTTTGGTAATAGTTCTGCTGAGCCAGATCATTGGCGCGATGTGGTTTTCACCTTTTCTCTTTGCTGAAAAATGGGTGATGCTCACCGGTAAGACAATGTCCGACTTCGCCAATGCCAGCATGACTCCTTATTTTGTTTCTATCGTTAGTTCCATTATTACAACCTATGCAATGGCATACTTATTTAAAAAACTCAATGTGGAAAATTTTGTCTCGGGAATGTTTTACGCTTTCATATTCTGGTTTGCATTCGTTCTTGTAGAGCTGATGACATTTAATTCATTCGAGCTGCGCCATTACGGACTGACTTGGATAGATGCTGGAAAGTCATTTGTTACTTTTATGGTTTCGGGATTCATTCTTGGAATGTGGAAGAAATATGATGTGACGGTGGAGAAAATTTGAGATGTGAATCGTTAATCGTAATTCGTTATTCGTGAATCGTTACTTGTGAATTGTGAAACGATAAATGTGAGATGTCAAATGATTACAATTATTTGTTTCACGCATCAGGTAATTTGAAATTTAAAATTTAAAATTGAATAACGGGTGTATTTCAGAAATAAACTTCCTGCCGTTATTAAACTGTAATATCAGATCCCCCAGATCAGCAATCCCGTCATAATTCAGATCCGTATTTACATAACCCGTTGTAAAACTGATCCCGTCATTGTAAATCAGCGCACCATCTGTCAGGTCAACTATACCATTCTGATCAACATCTCCCGTATAAAACGACCAGACATCGTTTACAAATACCATATTTGATCCGTATGCCTGTGAAGCTTCAGAAGTAAAATCATACGTCAGGTCATTATTGTTAAATGTCTGAGTACTGCCGCTCCAGGTTGTAATTGAATTTCTGTGCCTCACAACTATATAGTAAGGAACTCCGTTAACTGCATTTGTAAATTTAATCAACTGCTGAACTGCCTGACCGCCTATCCCTTTTCGGGAATCAATTACATTATACGGAGAAACAGAGTTTCTCAGCTCAACAGTTATTGTGTCATTTAATAAAAATGCTTCGAAATTAATTTTCAGATGCAGATCAAATTTTTCAAGAGGACGTATCCAAATTCCGTTTTGATTTGTACCGGCTATTAAAAAATCTTTGCTTGCAGCAAGCGCTCTGACGCCCTTACCGGGAAATCCGTTTTCCTGATAATTGATCCAGTCCGATCCTTCATTAGTAGTCATTAGCACTGCATGAGTGGAAGAACCTGAAGAAGTATTAACAGAAGTGAATAATTTATTTCCGGCAGAAGCAAAGGATGTGGCATATTCAAAATTGTTTAGAAGTATATTTGTCGATGTAAAATTATTTCCGTAATCGGTTGAATGGTAAATTTTGTTAATGCATCCTGCAAAAAGTTTTTCATTGAAATAATAAATTGCTTTCATCGGCTTTGTACCGTCGGGATTTGAATCAAGTCCGCTATTGTCCTGCGCAGTCCAGTTCGTACCGTTGTTTGTCGAAAGACCGATTCCCATTCTTCCGCCTGAAAGAAATTTTCCCGGCAGATCAACGAATGTCTGAAACTGATACAGCGAACCGGTCAGAGTCAAAGGGCTCCAGGTAAAACCTTTATCTGTTGAGAGATTCTGACCTGTTCCGTGATTGATATATACAAAGACATTATTCTCACCACTAACTCCTGCGCCGAATACACCGAGCCGCCATACACCCATGTCATTAAGCGTCCAGGTGTTCCCGGCGTCAGTCGACATCAGCAGTCCATCCTGATAAGTTCCGACATAGATAAAATTATCTCTCGAAGCCATTGAAAATACGCCGCTAATATTAAAACCGGTATTTACCAGTGTCCAGTTCAGACCTTCGTCTTCAGAAACATATATCTGTCCCGCATTAAGAATACCCGTCGAAGTTCCAGCATATATTTTACTGCCGCAGCTTGTCATGTCCGCAACAAATTGTGAAGGAAAGTTTATTGCGTTTGTCCACTGTGAATAAGACTTTGTAAAGCTTAACAGGATTATTAAAAGTAATAATGGAATGTTTTTATTTTTCATTTTGCCGTTGATTTACTTTTATAGTTAGTAATACAACATAATAAGGTAAATCAAAAATTGTATAAAGAAATTTTTTGCATAATTGTGAGCTGACTCTTCAATACTTATTTAACTTAGCAATATTGATCCCTGTTTTCCTTAAACAAATTTAAATCCTTTGAAAAAGATCAAAGCAGGAAAAGAAATGAAAAACAGATCCAGATATTAGTAGTTAGTAGTTAGTAGTTAATAGTTAATAGTTAGTAGTAATAATATGTAACTAATATAATATTGTTCACTTTTTACAGGAAGTTATTAATTAACAATATATCATACTAAAAAATATTTTTAGCATTAATTTCTTTCACTAATTACTAACTGCTATCTATTAACTATTAACTACTAATTACTAACTATTAACTACTAACTACTAACTATTAACTATTAACTACTTTACAAGCAGCATAGATTTCGTTTCCAAAAATTCTCCGGCTGATAGTCTGTAAAAATAAACTCCGCTGGATAAACTGCTTCCGTCAAATTCAGCTTCATATATTCCCGCCGGTTTATTTTCATTTACTAAAGCTTTAACTTCATTTCCCAGCACGTCATAAACTTTTAAAGAAACAAATCTCGCTTTCGAAATACCAAATTCCACTTTTGTAGTTGGATTGAACGGATTGGGATAATTTTGTGAAAGTGAAAATTTATCAGGTGTTCCGTTAATATTATTTATGTTAACAATCGAACTTATATCAAAAGTAAAACATCCTCTTCCGTGTGTAGCAGCCATCAGAATATTCGGTCCTTCTTTGTATTTAAGATCATACACTTCAACATTCGGAAATCCTGAATTGAACACAACCCAGTCAGTGCCTTCATTTGTCGACTTAAACACACCTACGTCTGTCCCGACAAAGAGCATTTGGGGAGAGGCCTGTCTTTTGACTATTGAGTTAACTCCTATGTTCGGAAGATTTGAAGTAATGGTAAACCAGTTCGTTCCCCCGTTAGTAGTTTTTAAAACGTGAGTGGCGGGATTCACTCCGCCGAAAGTAGCATAGCAGATATCATCATCATTAAAGTCGACCCAAAGATCACTTACATAAGGAAAACCTGTTGTAGAAGTCCAGTTGATTCCATTGTTTGTGGTTACGTGTATTTTACCGTTACTTGTCCCGATGTAAATTTTATCAGCATTGATTTTGCTTATACCGATGGATGATACGCTGCCGCTGATAATTGCAGTCGCGGCGATCTGTGTCCATCCGGAAGAAGTGGAAGCTGTCTGAACAGCGGTTGTCTTCCATACGTCCGCTCTTCCGAATACAACCGTATTATGATCTCCCGGTGCCATCTCGTAAGGATTATAAAATAAACCTCCGCTCGAACCGCTTGGAGTAATATTAGTGAAACTCACACCGAAATTTGCAGACCGCTGTATCGAACCATTTACATATTGTCCGTAAACAAAATTTGTATTAACCGGATCTACAATTGTATAACCCCCGTCTCCGGTAGTTCGCTGAAGCCATGCAAGTCCGTTGTTAGTACTGGTTTGCTTATTGTTGTCCTGGCATCCGCCGTAAAGCCTGTTGATATCAGTCGGATCATAGTCGGCGCTCTGATACTGTAAAGTCGAAACATTTGCATTCAGATCGGACCATGTAGTTGCATTGTCAGTTGATTTATAAAGTCCTCCGTCAGAACAGCAATATAAAACAGAACCCTTATAAGCAAAATAATGTATGTCAGCATGTGAAAAATTAAGAGGATTGCTTGTAGACCAGGTAGATCTTTTTGTTAATGTGACTCCGCCGTTCGTCGATACATATACATCAAGACCTCCCACTACCACGCCATCAGGATTTCCGGGAATGACAGTAACTGCATTATCGTACCATCCCTGTGAGCTCATATAGTTTGTAGAAGAATTCTGAACTGTCCAGTTTGCTCCAGCATTTGTCGTTCTGTATAAACCAAGCAATGCTCCGCTTGAGCCTGCAATACTAGCATAAAGATAATTCGTATTATCCGGAGAAATTGCGAGCTGCGTTCTTCTACCAGCAGAGATTACGGAAATGACTGTCCAGTTATCTCCGGAGTTTGTTGATTTGTAAATTATACTTGTGCTTGTACCGGTCGAGGCATAAAGAATTGAAGTAGTATCGGGATTAATCAAAAGAGAAGTAAAATTTCCCGATTGAGTATTCAACCAGTTAATTCCTCCATTTGTAGATTTAAGCAATCCGTTATTTCCTGCAAGAAAAATATTATTCGAATTAGAAGGATCGACTAAGATCTTTCCTGTATAGGTACCTGTCTGCGAGGCGGGTGATATTTTTATCCAGTTAATGCCAGCATTGGTTGTCTTATATATCCCGTCTCCGTACTGGCTGTCTAAAGAATAATTGAGTTCTCCGGTACCGTAATAAAGTATGTCCGGATTATTCGGATCGATAGCAATATCACCACTGGAAATAGAGCCGAGATTATCAGTAAGAACAGTCCAGTTAAATCCGCCGTCAATGGTTTTCCAGACTCCGCCCTGTGCTGCTGCAATATAAAAAATATTCGGATTTGCGGGATGAAAAACAATTGAGTTAGTCCTTCCGGCTATGTAGTTATCATTTGTAACTCCATAAAACATCCCTGATGGATTAACGCTCAGCCAGGATGTTGTTGAAGTCAGACTGTTCGGCATATCTCTGTCTTCCGGCATCATGTTTTTCTGAATAACCGCATGTTCATACGCATCTTTCGGTAAAACTTTCCCCGGACCGCCGGCTCTTCGTTCGAGCTTAAATTCTTCACGCTGAAGTATGGTTTCACTTGTTTCGTTTTCTTCCGAATCTTCCTGTGCGATGGATGCGGATACTGTAATTAAACTGAAGAGTATCAGGAACAGCAGATTGTTTTTTATATTTTTCATATATATTTCTTTTTTTATTAAAATTAAATTATATTTTGATATCATTCCATTGTAAAATTCATATTTGTGGTTTTAACTTCCGAAGTCCGAGTTTATAAAGACTTCACAAGTTTTTCCAGCGCAATATGGTTAGAGATTCCGTATTTTTAAAAATTGGGATCTTTTGTTCATCTCTTTTTCGAATTTATCTCAGTTGAATTTATTTATAATTACGTGGTGGCAACGGGAAATTTTTCTATATCTTAAAATTGATAAACTCATTTGGAACACGGAGTAAGATCAGCATGGAAGAATAAGTTAATATTGTTTTGCAGTACAGCCTTGAGAATAATTGTCCTGATCATTTCAAAACTTGATCGCAATTAGAATTCTGGATTTCGAATTTTGGATTTGTAGCTTAGTGATTTGTTGCATAGTGTTGCATAGTAAGGAGTATGATTTGTTTGGAAAAGAAATACGAACTTTTTTAAGTGAAAATTTATCTGCCGGAAGATAAGAAGTTGAGTTTGACGGGAGCAGTTTAGCGAGGGAAAATATTTTTATAAATTAAAAACCGGAGAATTTCCCGATAATAAAACGATGACAATACTGAATCAAAAACAGTATTTCAAGTGGCATTAAAATAATTAATCCGGGAGCAAGTTTCTCCCGGCTTTTAATTTCTCAGTCAAACACTCCCCAGGCGTGAAGATAAAGCTTTCTATTACCGCATTTATAACATGGAATATCTCTTAAAACTTTTTCATAATAATATAATTCATATTCATTTCTTTCCGGATCGCTGCATTTAATATTCTGATAACGGATATGCTTTGAACAATGAATACTGTCGCTGAAAAGCGGGTACAAGGGTTCATTACATTTATTACACAGATATAAAATGCCGTAATTTACCGGCTGGTCGCCTTTAACTTTATAGCTTATATCCATTTTATTATATAAGCCGTTGCAATTGAAACATCTGAATACCTGTACAAAACTGTTTTCAATTATTATTTTATATTTATCAATGCCGGCAATCTTGCTGACGATTGCTGCAGATTTAAGGTTTCTTTTTCCGAAGAATTCACCGACACCTATGAAATATTCATTATTGTATTTACAGTCCCCGCAGCTTATGTCCAGTATATTTCCCATTTAAATGGTTTTCTAATTTTAAAACTAATATTTTCTTAATGAACATCCGAAAAACAAGTTATTGCAATCAAAAGCATTTGTCAATAAATAAATTTTACCTTAATAATATAAGGGTTGTCTGTATCCATAAACAAAGTTTGTCAAAACCGTTTTAATTAAATCTCGTAGTTAATTGTGAAATATAAACTTACATTAATTCCGTAAACTCAAATCAGAAATGAAATTGTCATTTTTTTATGCAGCATTGATGATGTTATATTTATCCGGATGCGGAGAAAAATCTTTAACCATCAATAAGGAAGATAATTTAAAAGAAACAAAAACTGCCAATCAGATGAACAGCGCTCAGAAAGCAAAGAATCCTTATTATTCGAACACAGATACTAATAAGCTTAGTGTTTCTGATGCTGAGTGGAAAAAAATACTTCCGGACAGCGTTTACAGAGTCGGAAGGGAGAGGGAAACTGAGACAGCTTTTACTGGAAAGTACTGGAACACGGTTGGTCTCGGAACTTATTACTGCGCCGTCTGCGGTAACGCTCTTTTCCGTTCTGATGAAAAATTCGGAAGTACCTGCGGCTGGCCCAGTTTCTTTGAAACTATAAGAAAGAACAGTGTTGTCTATCAGTCCGATACTACACTCAATATGGAAAGAATTGAAGTGCTCTGCGGAAGGTGCGATTCGCATCTCGGACATTTATTCGACGACGGACCGCCTCCGACAGGAAAAAGATACTGCATGAATTCTATAGTTCTTGATTTTACTCCGGGTGAAAAAAATATAGAGAAATAAATTCGCAAAGTGATTTTTTATTAACTAACATAACGGGGAAGCTTTATGAAAACCTATATAAGCCACTATAACACAAAGACGCTAAGGTTAAAGATTTTTTAAAATAAGTGTTTCATGCCTATGAGATTTAGTTGTTAAGTTTTTTTTACAAAGCTTTATTGTCTGGATAAGAGCAATTCCAAAAATTCAAAAATATAATTCTGCTTCAGACTTATAAAACCTTTCCTCTTTATTTATATTGCTTCCGATGGCAAAACTAAAATCAAAATATGTCTGTCAGAACTGCGGCTTCTCCTCGGTAAAATGGAGCGGTAAATGTCCCGAGTGCGGTACGTGGAGTTCTATGACAGAAGAGATAATTACCTATGAAAAAGGTAAAAGAGATAAGAAGAATTCACAGTCGCTGTTAAGGGTAAATGGAAACAGTTACAAGTCGCTGTCAGATGTTGAATCTATTAATGAATCCCGCACAAAGACACACATCACAGAACTTGACAGAGTCCTGGGAGGAGGCATTGTTGACGGTTCCGTTATACTTATCGGCGGCGATCCGGGAATAGGAAAGTCCACTCTTATGCTTCAGCTTGCCGAAAAGATCTCGGGGAGAAAAATACTTTACGTAAGCGGCGAAGAATCTGCGTCTCAGATCAAGCTCCGTGCTGACAGGCTGAATTATAATTTAGAAAACTTTTTTATTTTATCTGAAACTAATCTTGATATCATCCAGGCTGTCATTGAAAAGGAAATGCCTGACATTGTAGTAGTGGATTCGATTCAGACAGTCTACCGAACTGAGATCGAAAGCGCACCCGGAACAGTTTCCCAGCTGCGAGAATCTACCGCTCTTATTATGAACCTTGCGAAGAATAATAATTTTTCCGTATTCATAGTCGGGCATATTACAAAGGACGGAATGATTGCGGGTCCAAAAGTACTGGAACATATGGTGGATGTTGTCCTTCAGTTCGAAGGCGAACGCACTCATTCATTCAGGATATTAAGAAGCATGAAAAACAGGTTCGGATCTACAAATGAGATAGGAATTTTTGAAATGACGGATGCTGGTTTAACGGAAGTATTGAATCCGAGCGAAGTGTTTTTGTCTCAGAGAAATTACGGCGCTTCAGGATGCGTGATCTCTTCATCGCTCGAAGGAACGAGACCTATACTTATCGAAGTTCAGGCTCTGGCTGTAACTTCCAATTACGGTATACCTCAGAGAACATCAATGGGGTTTGACTATAAAAAGCTTAATATTATAGTTGCGGTGCTTGAAAAAAAACTGGGACTTCATCTCAACAAATCTGATATTTTTCTTAACATAGCCGGAGGAATAAAGATAGACGAGCCTGCAATTGATCTGGCAGTTGCGATGAGCATTTATTCTTCTTTTCGGGACATTCCAATAGATTCTGAAACTGTTATCCTGGGAGAAGTTGGTTTATCCGGTGAGGTCCGAACTATTTCTTATGTAGAAAGAAGGATCACCGAAGCTTCGAAGCTTGGATTTAAAAAAATTATAATACCAAAAGGAAATTTAAAAAATCTGAGCACAAAAAAATTCAATGCACAGATATTCGGAGCAGAAAAGATCAGTGATGTAATTGACAAACTTATTTGATCACAGCTTTAGTTTCTTTTTACTTTTATCTTTATCTTTGAGCATTATATGCTGGATTTTAGCTAAGTAATCCCCCCAATTTTTAATTGCTACTTTGATTTTATTTTCCCTGCATAGTTTCAGAAACTCCCTGTGCGGGGAAGTATCATAATGCTTTTTTAGCTTAATCTCAAATACATCATTCAGAGATCTGAGATTATGAAGATAAATATCATCATATAATCCCAGTATAAATTTCATTTTGGATGGTCCGTAAATAACCTTGGCAAAATCCCAGAGAAGATAACCTATCTGATTCATATCTGAACACTTATCAACTTTGCGTAGTATTTTTTCCGCTTTCAGATATGTCTTTTCATTATATCTAGGAATTGCTTTTTCAAGGACAGCCGGCACAAGGAGCCGGTATAACAGCGCCATTTCAAGAATATGTTCAATTGTAATAATCTTAACAAAACTGCCTCTGTTTGGAATTACATCAATATATCCTTCACTCTGAAGTATTCTGAAGGCTTCCCTTACGGGAACACGGCTTACATTAAATTCTTTTGATATTTCAGATTCTTTAAGATGCTGACCGGATTTTAACCTGGAGTAAGTTATTTCCTCTCTTAAATACTTAGCAATTTTGTTTACTGTTGTGCTTCCTTTGTTCATATTATTATTTAAATATATTTATGTCGTTTTAATATTTTTCACATGCATAATCTGAGCTATTATCTTATCAATAAAATCTAACCAGTAGCTTATAGCTTCTTCTTTCCTTTTTTTCCTGCAAAGCTCCATAAAATGCCTGTGAGAAGTGGCTTTAAATTCCTCGTGTTCTTCATTCTCAAAAAATTCATTCAGCAGCCGTATGCTGAGTCTGTACATATCATCGAATACTCCAAGCAAATACTTCATATTTGAAGGATAATAAATTACTTTTGCAAAATCCCACTGCAGATATCCCGACTTATAAAAATCCCTGCTTTTTTCAAGTTTAGTTAATATTAGCTCGGCTTTTTCAAAAGTTTTTTTATTATAACGCGGAATAGCTTTTTCCAATAAAACCGGCACAAGCAGCCTGTAGACTATGCTTGTTTGAATGAATAATTCATCCGAAACTTTCTTAACGAAGCAACCTTTGTTATGCTTTACTTCAAGATAGCCTTCGCTTTGCAAAATCCTGAATGCTTCTCTTACCGGAACCCTGCTTACATTGAATTTTTTTGAAATGTCGGCTTCCTTGACATGCTGACCGGATTTGAGCCTTGAGTATGTAATTTCCTGTCTTAAGAACTTTGCAATTTTATTTACTGTTGTTCTTCCTTTATCCATATTGATTCTAAGTAAAAATTAAAGATCAAAGTAATTGATGGAGCTATTTTTTTAATGGTATTATGATTTCTTTCAGTTTATCTATAAATTCAGTCCATAGAGTTATTGCTTCATATCTTTTATTTTGTCTGCAGAGCTCTATGAACTCCCTGTGCGCATTTACTTTAAATATAGCATTCTCTTTATTTTCAAAAAATTCATTAAGCACTCTTATGCTATGTTTGTATATATCATCGAAAATTCCCATCAGATAATTCATTTTAGAAGGAGAATATATAACAACTGCAAATTCCCACAATAAATATCCGATCTCATTTGAATTCTTGCTTTTTTCTATTCGGTCTAAGATCCGATCTGCTTTTTTATATGTTTTGATATTGTAATTCGGAATGGCTTTTTCCAATACAGCCGGAGCAAGCAACCCGTAAACAATACCGGTTTCATGAATATAATCAGATGATATCTGTTTTACAAAACAACCTTTGTTTGGTCTGACTTCAAGATATCCTTCGCTTTGAAGCATTCTGAATGCTTCTCTCACTGGTACACGGCTTATATTAAATTTTTTTGCAATTTCAGATTCGCCGACATGCATTCCGGACTTAAGAGAATTGTTGGTAACTTCCTGTCTTAAATATTTAGCCACCTTTGTTACGATCTTACTATTCTCTTTCAATATTGTCTTCTTAATTATTTAATTTACACTAAAACATAAATTTTATAAATAGTATAAAATTGTGTATACAATATAGTTTAATTTTTTTAAAATATAAACATTCCTTTCGATAAATTTTTAATATTATTTGTCTTGTAATTATTGTAATTTAAATCAAATCAAAATTTTAAAATGAAAACAGTTTTAATCGTTGCTTTACTATTTATTAATTCCATTGGTTTTTCACAGTCCGTAAGCAATATGTCATTACTCGGAAACAAAAATGAATTTACCTCTGGCGGAACACCAAGCGGGTTTCACTATGCTTCATGCTGGGGATATGTTTCAGGGGGAAGGGAATATGCCATTATAGGTCATTATGCAGGGACAACAGTTTACGACATTACAAATTCACCTGCCATTATAAATGTCGGAACGATCTCAGGACCTTCCTCTTTTTACAATTACCGTGAGATGAAAACCTATTCTCACTATCTTTATATTGTTTCCGAAGGCGGTCTGGGCGTTCAGATAGTGGACCTTCAGTATCTTCCGGATTCACTTCACTATGTTAAAAGTTATGTTTTCGCCGGCTATACCAGATCACATTCCATCTCTCAGGACGGAAGATTCCTTTACTCAAACGGAGGCACATATAACAACGGAGGCGTTTTTATTCTTGACCTTCTCGATCCGGAAAATCCGGTAAAGCGCGGACAGTGGGGAACCCGGTATATTCACGACTGCTTTATAAAAAATGACACTATATACGGAGCTTCAGTATATGACGGATATCTTGTAATGCTCGATGCCCGGAATAAAGATTCAATTAAATTCATCCGTGAATTCACTTATCCAGGAGCCGTCACTCATAATGCATGGACTTCGGAAGACAGAAAATATCTTGTCACTACCGATGAAGGCGGATCCAATCACGCTAAAATATGGAATATCACCGATATTACAAACCAAACGCAGGTTGCGGATATAATTCCTTATGACGGCGCTTCTATGGTTCATAATGCTTACATAAAAGGAGACTCTCTTTATCTTGCTCATTACCGTGCCGGTGTGATTGTTTATAATATTCAGAACCCTGCAGTTCCCGTAGAAGTAGGACATTATGATACTTATCCCGGTGTTAACAGCACTGCTTACCAGGGCTGCTGGAATGTCTATCCGTATTTTCCTTCGGGAAAAATTATAGCCAGCGATATGGCTACCGGATTATATGTTCTGAAATTAGGCACAGTATCATCTGTCAATAATAATAATTCATCAACTGAAAATTATTCGCTTTCACAGAATTATCCTAACCCTTTTAATCCGCTTACGGTAATCACGTATTACGTGCCCGTACAGACTCATGTCAGAATCAGAGTAACCGATGAACTTGGAAGAGAAGTAAAAACACTCGTAAACGAAATTAAGCAGGAAGGGAGCTTCTCGGCAGAATTTAACGGAGATGGACTATCTTCCGGAATATATTATTACTCAATCGACGCGGGTAGCTTTAAACAGACAAGGAAAATGATATTTGTCAAATAAATCTGCTCCTGAATTTAAATTTTTTAAACTGTATTTTTAAAAATATATATGAAAGGAAACTTAATATGAAAAAAATTACACTTCTTGTAATTTCTCTTTGCTTCTTTTTCCCGGAATTCCGGGGTTTAAACGCCGCTCCGAAAATTAATTTCGCCGACCTGATGGTCAGCGCAGAATATAATAACGGAATACGCCAGGAAGCTTTAGAATTAGCTTCTTCAAAGTCGTTACCTGTTACTATTATGTGTCCTCAGGGAATGATAATTGATGCAAAAGGAATTGAATCCGGAAAAGTAGTCTATGCTGTGATCACTGACTTTGCTAATATTTTTAACAACGGATATACTGCGTTTTATGAAGATATTGTTTCTTCAATAGATCTGAGCAGTTCAAAGATCATTTATGCTGGTGGCAAAACAGTTGATAATACAAAAGGCAGGTTTTCTTATGAACTGAACTCCGGACTCGGGCTGGACGAATATCTTATGGTTACTGACTGGACCTATGACAGAGTATATTTATTCAGCAAACTAAACGGCGACCTTGTGGATACAGCTTTTATTCCTTCATCTCCCGGAATTCTTGCAAGTCCGAAAATGGCCATGCAGCATTTTAACGGTAAAAGCA
>CAZLOL010000014.1:0-22055 GCA_964561045.1 uncultured Ignavibacteriaceae bacterium
AAACACATTCTCCACATTCCACCCGCCTTTTACTTTTAATTCCCTGTCATATATAATGAATCTCTCTGCAGACCTGAACGGATAATATTCTCCTTTGCCGATCCTGCCGTCTTCATTTTCATCCATGAAAGAAATCAGAATGTAATTTCCTTCCTGAACTTCATCAAACGCAAATCCTGTTGAGTCAGTAATCTTCGCTGAATAAGTAATGAATTTATTTTCTTTGTTATAAAGCTTTACATATACAGCCGGCAGAATTATTTCATCTGAAATTACTTTTCCTGATATTTTGCCGAAACTGTTCTTACCCGCAACGGTAAATCTTCTTTCGTAAGAATATTTCTTATCTGTTTTTGTAAGGTCAATGTTTAATATCATTCCGGAGGAAAGACTGAATTTCTCAGTGGAGAAAACCTCAAGCAGTGAATCATTCAGCCAGTTGAATACAAGCCGGTAGGATTTTCCTGATAAAGAATCGGTGATCGAAAAATTATTCACCATATCCGATTTTGAAAGTTTAGTGTTTTTGAAATAAAAATAAAACCTGTAATCGGGAGGTATATTATTATCTCCGTTGGAAATATTTGAATAAATAAAATTTATTGAATCAGATTTCAACAGATCGAGAAATTCTTTTCCGGTTTTATTTATATCAAAATCTTTTAAAAGAAAATTCAGACCGCTGATCGTATTACTGTCTTTCAAAAGCTTGTGATCATCTGAAAGAACAGCGATCTTATCGAGATCCTTATCGAAAAGATTGTTTCTGTCCTCATCTGATACCGCAAAAATCCTGTATTCTCCGTCAGGAAGATTCGTGAATTCATAGCTTCCGTCCTGGGAAACCTGCAGAATGTAATCAGGAATGTTTTTTCCGGGATTCAGGCTGTCTTCCGTTTTCCCGGCTTTCAGATATGCAAGTATCTTTACCCTCTCATAATTATCCGAATAGACCATGCCTGAAATATTGCCTTCATCTATCCTGCTGCCTGTAGAAAACGCAAACGATAATGGAGAAGCAAGCGCATTGCCTCCTCTTATGTCTTTCAGGTCTTTTCCTATAATTATCACATAGGTCTTATTCTTATCAAGCGCTTTTGAAAATTCAACTTCCACTTCTTTCCCGCTCCAGTCAAATTCATATCCCCCTTTTGGCTTTGGTGATATGAAAAATGATTCTTCAAAACTTCTTCTGTCAACGTACTCATCGAATTTAAATCTTAATTTATTGTCTTTGTAATTTATCGAATTAGGTTTTGGATATACGGATATAATTTTAGGTGGAGTCCTGTCATCATCACCTCCGGTGGGCGGAAGCTGATTTGCACATGAATAAAAACATACATTAAGGGAAATTATAAAATATAAAAATAATTTATTCACAAAATTATCCCGGTTCATCGGCTGCCGTTATTATTGATATAAGGAATGAACCTGATCGTAACCTTTGTACCTTTATTCAAACTGCTGTCAAATGAGATCACGGCTTTCATTTCATCAAGAGTCTTCTTAGTTATGGCAAGTCCCAAACCCATTCCCGTAGATTTTGTCGAAAAGTTCGGTTCGAAAAGATCCTTCATGATTGAAGTATCAATTCCGCTTCCGTTATCCGTAATTTCAGCAGCTATAAATTCTCCGCTTCTGTATGTCCTTATTTCAATAACACCGTCGTTTTCTATCGCCTGTATGGAATTTTTTATCAGATTCTGAAAGACGCGGTTGAGTTCCTGCCTGTCAGCGTAGATCTTTCCAATGTTTGCATCCAGAGTCTCCCTGAATTCTATATCCGGCGCAAGTTTGTATAAAGACACAACTTCCCCTATCACCTCATTAAGATCAACCTCTTCATAATTCTTTCCAGACAATTTAGCAAAGTTTGAAAATTCCGTTGCGATCCTGTTAAGCTTATCAATTTCATTTATGATAATATTTCTTGTCTTCTTAAGGACATCCGGAAAATTATTCTTATTTCCGTTATTATAAACATCAAAGAGATGCTGAATGGAAAGCTTCATTGGTGTCAGCGGATTCTTGATTTCATGTGCGACTCTTCTGGCGATATCTCTCCAGGCGGCTTCGCGTTCTGCTTTCTTAAGCTTATCTTTAGAACTTTCCAGCTCTTTAGCCATCTTGTTAAAGGATTCGAGCAGGTTTCCGATTTCATCTTTCCTGTTTATTTTAAGTTCGACATTGCTGTCCCCCATTGAAATTCTTTCAGTAGCATTTTGAAGCTTGAGTATGGGGCTGGAAAATCTGTCAGTAAGGAATGTTACAAACACAAGAAGAATAATGATAACGATAAAATATATTCCGAAAATGAATGTCAGAATCTCAGTAAGCTCTTCGTTGATATCATTTTGTTTATAAACTGTCTGAGAAGAGATCAGCCCGATAAGATTATTCTTTGAATCAAAAAATGGTTTATATCCCACTATAAACGAATAGACGCCAATTCCTTCCGTTTTGGAAAAGAAATCCTTCCTTAGATACACAATATTATAATATGCATCTGCATCTATGCGCATATCAAGGAGATCGGACTTATAAAGTTCATCATTTGTTGTAGAAACTAATTTAGTCTTTATAAAAAGATTGAAATTCTTGTCGGAATTTGTAAGCGAACCGGTTAAAAAATTACTCTGCCTGTTGTTTAAGCTGTCTAAACTGTTGAGATTGAACTGATTGTTTTTGAAACCCTGAGACACTAGATTCAGATCTGAAATTATTTCATTCTGAAAATTAATATCATACTTGTTCTTTATGAAGCTTCTCGTATAGATCGCAAGCAGAACAATAGGGATAACCGAAACAATTAAGAAAGATGCGAAAAGCTTCTCTCTGAAATTCAGGCTGAATTTTTTTATTCTGAATAAAAGCAGAACTGAAATTATTGCCAGAGTAAAAAGGTAAATTGATAATACAAATAATATGAACTTCAGATAAAAGAAAGTTGTAAGCTTGAAATCATTTCTCTTTAAGCTTATGGAAAATATTCTTTCAGTAACAGAATTGTTATCAGGCGGTGCGGTTATGTAAAACGTCCTGTATCTTTCATTATTAATGACTTCATACCGCCATCCGGATTTATCTTCTTTATATCTGATTGCTTCCCTGAAAGCGTCAAGTGACAGTGTATTTGATTTGGAAAGATCCTGATTCGTAGAGCTGACGATTTCACCTCCAAGATATTCAGTAATCACCGGAGTAGATATAAGCTTGTCAAAAAGATTATCTTTGGAATAATTTTTAAACAGCTGCATCGATGACTGCGTAAGAAAATTTTTGGATTCGTACTGAACCGCAAAAAGCAGGTATCCGAGATTGGTCTCGAAAGAAGTGTTTCTCAGTCCGATCTTTTCTATGGGCACTAATCCCAGATAATACTTATCAGTTTCATTTTTCATTATAAATATCTTGTCTGTAATGAAATAATTTTCAATCTCTTCGGCAGGATTTTCTCCGGTTTCCTCTTCTTCATCAGATCCGTCCTGCATTTCTGTATCAAGAGAATCATCAGCCGAAGATGTATCAGTAATTACCCGGAATAAATTTTTCTTTTTAAAAAAATTGACTTCAGCAAATTTTACCACTGTATCTGAATTCAGTATCTGAGAATTGAATATGAAATCACTGAGAACAATTTTGTTAGTATCCAGAATTATGACTGCCGTATTGAAATTCTCCTCGCTGAATTTGCTGTCTGACCATACGGAGAATGCAAGTTCAGACAGCTTATTTCTTAACTTTACTTCGGTTTCGATCTTCCTGTTTTCGGAAACATTTGAAAGCTCCGTCATTAAAAGAAATTTTATCCTGTCATTATCCCTTTCCGTCACTTTTCTTCCTATCAGCTCCACAAAGTAAGTTTCCTGAGAAGTGATCTTATCCAGAAGAATCCCCGGAATTGTTATTATACAGAATAATATAACCACTGAAAAATTCTTGATCGAGAAGATATTATAGTTCTTTAGCAGGATAATTTTTCTTGCCAGATAGACTCCAAATGAAAAGCTTAAGACTATTATGATAAGTCTGTAAACATAATCTACTTTAAAGTCATCTGTAAATACAACAATAAGCTGATTATAGACAAGTAGAATGATAAGCACTATTAAGAAAGAATATTTTCCGAAAAACTTTATTCTCGAGATTACAACAGCTGAATTTTTGATTATTAAAATTATTACTGAAAGTAGAAGTATGAAAAGTGAGAACGATAGTATTAGCACAATAAGTTGAATAATGAATAATTCAGGATTCGGGATCATGCTGGTCTTGTCAAAGAATTTCAGATTCGAATCGAAGACTATACTCTGGATCACAGCACCGAATAAATATATAAGCTCGAAAAAGGCAACGGTAAGCAGAAAATTCTTTATATGAACAGGGAGAACATTTTCAGACTTTATCTTTGAATTTTTTCTGTTGCCGTTTTTTGATATCAGATTTATTCCGTAAAGAGAAATGATCAGGATAAAAACCGAAGTGATAAGGAATTCACCGGCTGACCTGGCTATACCGAATCCGAATGAGGAAGCATAGAATCCCGGTGAGAACAGATCTGAAGTTATTGCTTTCGAAGGAAACAGGAATTCAAGCCATGTGAATCTTATTATTACCAGGGCAATGAAAAACAGGAAAAATTTCAGCGAAGCAAATTCTACCCTTGATATGAACTTTAAACAGATAAGGAAAAGAATAACAGTAATGCCGAATACCAGAACCGAATTTATCTTCTTTGCAAGAGTATCGATGCTACGGATATGCGTAACATCACTGTATTTTGGAAGAAGCAGAACGCCTATGGTATTGTTCTCGATTCCTTTCAGATCCAGCGTGATATTTTCATTCAGCTTTGATGAGTCAAGATCAATTGTCCCTGAAATTACATTTGCCGGAATTATCTCTGAAGAAACCTGAAGTGTTTTGCTGATGTCATTAAGAAATCCTGTGTTTCGGAAAAACTTATTATTGATCTGGTATTTTATGTCAATTAGTTTTGCAGTAAGGATAATGCCTGTAATCTGAGACTTGTCTTTCAGATCATAAACAGGGGAGTAAACAATAAGATAAGTATAAAATCCAACTTCCTTTAAAACAGAGAATTTTTTTCCATTGACGCATTTCTTCAGCGAGTAAATATCCGAATCCAGCCTTCTTCCTTTGAAAGCAAGCAGTTCAAGCCATGTATTATATATCTCAACCTGATAGTTGTTATCGAGATTGAATTTAAACAATTCCTCAAAGAGTTTCCTGGGATCGCTTCTCTGTACCTGCTTTTGAAGATCGGGATTGTTTACAAGCTTTTCGGAAAGATTATTTACATCAGACTGGTATTCATTGAAAAGTTCCGAGGCCACCCTGCTTTGCTGCTGATTCCTTTCGACGGATATGTCGTTCCAATTCTCTGAAACATTTAATTTTATGTAGCCGGAAAAGAAATGAATTACAATTATCCACACTAAAATTAAAAAAGCGATTAAAGTCAAAGTCTTTAAACGCCTGTCGAAGAATTTATCCCTGATTCTATTTACCGGTAACTTTTTATCCAAAATATTTTAAAAGAAACTTTCCTTAATTCAAACATTTACTTGTTTATATATTTAATCAGTTAATAGAGATCTGATCCACATACCATTTGTTATCATAGTATTTTAATGAAATGGCAACTTTCAGATCGCGTCTTCCGGAGCCGACCATATATGAGTAAACTCCGTTAACAAAAGCATAAGTATTAAACCTGCTGGACCTGATGTATTTAAAATTACTCACCGTAAAATAATCCATAAAATCCATAATTATCTGTTCTGCCTGTGTAGAACTGTAATATCCCTTGTCATTATTGACCATATTAAGATACACCTGAGAATCAAAATACGGTGTAATATAATTTACATTCCGGTATGTAAAGCCGTAACCGATATCTTTGAACGTTTTTTTGCAAAGTTCGTATTTTGTCCTCATAAAATCGGTTTTATATTTCTTATCTTTCCACCATTTATCCTGGGAAAACGAATCCGTGACACTTACAATACTGAATATAAATAATAATGTAAGTAAAAGGGCTGATCTTTTATACATTTAAATATCTTTGGAAACAAATTATAAAAATTACATTCTTAAAGCAATTTAGATACAGTTGATAGTTAAAAGTTCTAAGTTGAGAGTTAAAAGTTGAATAGGATTAGTTGAATATAAAGTACTTAATTTCTTTAATCTGATTCTCCATTGCTGTCCAAGTTAATTAAAAATTTCTAAAATTATCTTACATTATAGAAGTGGATTTTAAACATAATATAAGCTTTCTTGAAATAACCCCACCTCTTTGAAAAAAAAAGGGGAGGGGAGAATGAAAGTTTATCTTTTAACTTTTCAAATTACAGGTTGAGTTTGTAAATGAATTCGGTTTATTCAAATGTATTGAGAGAATTACAAACTGAGATTGGAAATTAAATTTTTTGAAAAGAGAAGTATACATGAGAGGAGTTTTGACCTCCCCCTCTCCTTTTGTTTTCAGAGAGTGTCTCAAAGCTTTGATTTAACCACCAGGACATTAAGGCACAAAGAATAAAAAGTCTGAAAATAAAAAAATTTGTGTATTTGTGCCTTAGTGGTTTCAATAGAATCCAATGTTTTGAGACACTTTCTTCAAAGGGGAAGGGGTTGCTCAATGTTCTTGGAACTCTCTATATTTATATCAGACAAATGTTAGTCTTTAAAATAAATTCCGCTGCTTAGTTTTTTCATCTTCAAAATTTACTATATAGCTTCCGGGTTCCTTCCCGGGTATATTAACGAGAATTCAAAATATATTGCAGACACATGATTACCTTCTCTTCTATATGCTTATAATGTTTTCCCTCATGAATTCATTTTTCAAAGAGGCAATATCAAATGACATTATCACATCTGTTCTTATAGTATCATTTAGCTTGCTTAACACTATAAAGAATCACAGTCTCCGTTTTACCTCTTAAATTCATTTCACCGATTTCATTAATAAAGAATTTATTCTTGCTGTTAATTAAGTCCAGATAATGCTTTGATACGATGAGTTTTTCATTATACTTGTTGCATAGCTCCTGTATACGTGAAGTTGTATTGAGTACGTCACCCGAAAATGTAATGTCACGTTTCAGAACTCCCACTTCACCCGTCGTAACTACTCCCGAATGAATGCCGGCTTTGAACGTAGGAACAAGATCATATTTTGTTACATATTTTTCCGAATGATCTTTTACTGCATTCTGAATATCAAAAAAGCACCGGAGCGCATTTGAATTATCTGCACCGGGTTTGAGCTTCCAGGATATTACAATTTCATCTCCTACATACTGATAGATCTCCCCGTAATTTTCCAGGATGGCATCAGTGACGTCATAAAAAAAATCTTTAAGCAGCTCAAAATATTTTGTGTTGCCCAGTGCTTCGGCAATTGTAGTTGATGACTTAAGGTCAAGAAACATGAAGATCCTGCTTTCTGTTTTTTGTGAATGATATTTCCCGAGAATAAATTTCAATAAAACTCCCTGCCCGTATTTATCACTCACCTGCAGAAGAATTGTACTGATAAGAAAAATCGGTCCCCACATGAAAAAAACCTGAAATAAACTGGCTGCAATTTTTTCCGGCTTAAATCCAGGATCGAAATAAAGAAAAATAAATGAAATTGTAAGAAGACCGAAAGCATAAAAAGCGGTTTTCATTAATACTGCATATGTAAATGATCTTTTCCTGAACCTGTCGGTAAAGTAAAAAACCTCTATTGCAGCCAGGATTATTCCCGGTATCAGCACCTGCTTTAATGCAATGAGAATCATGTCTTCGTAACCGTGATCAATAGAAATGCTTGGTAGATTATATTTTTCCTTAATGCTGTCAATAGTTGATACCATCGCCGAATGATAAATTATATTAATGTAAATTGCCGCAGCTGTCCAGCCGGCTGTTAGAAACAGAATTCTTTTTATCTTTGATTTGAATTTCGGTGATTTAATCATTATTGAAATAATGGTTATATACTTTGTTTAGTAAAATAACAAAGTTATGTAAGTAAATATAGATTTATTATCAGGACTATTTAATTTGGAAATTGGGAATTAGGATTTGGAATTTTATTTCTCAACTTAGCCTCAATGCTTCCTTTATAATCCCTTCAGGTGTTAAGGAATGGCAGGCTAGCTGATGACAGGCTGCGTGAATGGATCTTCAATACAAGTAAAATTAATTTATAATTCAAAATTTACAATTTAAAATTAATCAACGCCGTACATCTTCTTCCATTTTGCAAAATTGTATATCTTCCAGAGAAAGTGTGATTTGATATCAGGATTGGAAACTATTTTGTCATAATTGCTTAAGATCAGATCCGTGTTTAAAAAGACATTCAGCTCTTCCCTGTTTTCATTAACTGTTTCAATGAAATCACTTTTTAAACGCATGAGCCAATTCCTCTCCGGAGTAGGAAAGCCCTTTTTATCACGTCTCCATGCGACTTCAGCCGGAAGTTTGTCTTCCATTGAGTTTCTTAATATCCATTTGCTGAACCCGTTATGAATTTTATAAATCCCCTCTGTTTCAAACAAGAGCTTTATAATACGATAATCAAGGAAGGGAGTCCTGGATTCTATTGAAAAATTCATTGAGTTTCTGTCTTCATATCTTAAAAGCGAAGGGAGAATATATTGTGTAAGATCTTCGTAAAGTTTTTCATTCAGATTTTCTGTCGTTCTGTAATCAAGAACGCTCTTTCCGGAATAGTCTCTTAAAAAGTCAGTATTGTAATATTTGCTTACAGGGCTTTTCATATTCTTATTCCTGGAATTAAGATAATATCTCAAACCTCTTAACGAAATTTCAATTCCCTTGTTGAAATTTTTTGAAACCTCAGAGATCAGTTCTGTAAAATTTTTCTGTTTGAATAAGTTTGCATAAAGAAAGCCAAAGTAAACTTCATATCCTCCAAGTGATTCATCGGCTCCCTGTCCGTCAAGCAGTACCGTAACATTATTCTGTCTGGCAAGCTTCATTACATTCCACTGTGCATACGGCGACGTGCCTCCGATTGGCTCATCAAGCTGAAAAATAAATTTACCGGCATCTTCAGTAAAATCAGCTTTGTCCGGGAAAATGTAGTGAGAGTCACAGTTGGTTGCCTTTACTATTTTTTCAATAAAACTTCTTTCGTCAATGCTCCTGTCATCATAGACTGCGGAAAATGTTTTCTGCATGCTGCCGATCTGCAACTTATTTAATTCATTGTCATCTTTGAGAAGAGTGCTGATGATTGAAACAACTGCAGATGAATCCAGACCGCCGCTTAGACAGGTACCGACTGCTACGTCCGATCTGAGGCGGAGATTGACAGAATCATAAATTAGATCTGAAAAGCTGTCCTTTATTCTTTTAAATTTATTTTCATCATATTTCCCTAATTCTTTATTTACTTCCAGAGTAAAATATTTTTTGATCGAAAACTCATGATTACTTACCCTTATAAAATGAGAAGGAGGAAGATGTTTTATTCCCTGAATAAAAGTATTTTCGGTATGATCTGTAAAACTATTAAGAAAATAATCGTAGGTAATTTCTTTGTTTACTTTTTTTACAAAAGAAGTGTCTTTTTTAAAATATTCAATGACAGACTTCATCTCCGAACCGAATACGAAAACTTTGTCATCCTTATAATAATAAAACGGCTTGACACCGAACCTGTCTCTTGTACAGAAAAGAATATCCTTCCGCATATCATATAATGCAATTCCCCACATGCCGTTGAATCTGCTCAGGCATTCTTCACCCCATTCTATGTAGGAATTCATAATTACTTCGGTATCTGTTCCGGTTCTGAACTTATATCCTTTTTGTTTCAGTTCTTCCCTGATCTCAATGTAGTTATAAACCTCACCGTTAAATATGATGCAGATATTTTTTTCTTCGTTGAAAAAAGGCTGATGACCGTTGACCGAAAGATCAAGTATTGAAAGGCGTCTGAAACCGAATGCAAGATTGAAAACATCAGGTGATCCCGAAAGGACATATGTTCCTTTCTTTGAAACGGAAGTGTCTCCGTATCTTTCTTCTCTGATCTTTTTATGAGTGTTAAAAACAGCATAGCCTTCATCATCAGGACCTCTGTGCTTTATTATGTTGACAGAGTTCTGAAGTGAATTCATATCTACATTTACTTCACTGAAATTAAGAACACCGAATATTCCGCACATTAAATAACTTTAAATTAAAAACACTCGCTGATAACATTAAACTTTTTTTGTTTCGTCAGGATTTTTTCTGCCTGCAGCATATCCGAATATTCCCGCTATCAGAATTAATCCAAGCAATATATTCGCTCCTATGCTGATTGATTTTCCGGTATAATAAACCGCAGGTTCATATTTGAATTTGACTGTGTGTTTTCCATTTGGAACAATTACAGACCTGAGAAAATAATCGGTTTTGTATATTTCAGTTTCTTTATCATCAACAAAAGCTTTCCATCCGAAAGGAATGTAAATATCACTGAAAACGATCAGGTTGTTTCCGCTTGCATTCACTTCATATTCAAGTTCGTGAATCTCGCCTTTAATGAGTTTTGCTGACACAGTGGAATCAGGCTTATCTAACTTAACATTAATTTCTTTTTCAAGATAAGCTATGTCTTTAGGATTGAATTTCTGATCCCGTACTTCATTCAAAATGTTTATTCCGCTTTCTACTTTTACTTCAGAGGGGAAATACGCAAGCGGAATGAAGTTTGCATTCTCATAAATGTATTTAGATCCTTTAAATACCTGAACAAAAGATGGCACCTGAAGAGGCTTGTCGGATATTATATATTTTACGCCTCCAAGAGTCAGGAGTAACGGATTTTCACCTTCAGCGACATCAACGGCATCCTGATAAATTCTGATCTTAGCACCCTGATATCCGTTAAAGGAATGGAGTCTGTAATATGCAAGATTATTTGAAGTCGAAAGCCTGCCGCCGCTGAACTCTGCCACTCGGTATGTATAAGTGTCCGGAGCTTTAGTAAGCAGCCAGTTTGTATAATCTGTTTCATTAAATGCGGAATTCTGATCTCCCGGATTGTCCCAGTGCAGTGTTTTGAAATCAACATTCCATAGATCGATCACTGTAATAAGAATTGTGCCTGCAAGAAATAATTTTACTGAAACCTTTCCCTGAGAATACATAAATGCAAGACCCACTACTAACAAAATGAAAAACGCATGAAGTCTGAGATCACTTATGCTGTTCTCATATGCATTAGGAATGATCTGCTGCTTTATATACTGTGAGATCTGCTGAGCATTTGCTCCCTGCTGTTTAAGCTTTTCTGCCAACGGGCTGTTCACAACAGAAGCCGTATAAGAATCCTGAAATCCTATGATTGAGATCAGGAACATTAATCCTGCAATGCCAAAAAATACATAACACAATTTCCTAAACTTTTCCTGAGAAGTTTTATCTTTAACTATATCTACAATTGACTTAAGTCCGAATCCTGCAAGAATGACAACTGCAATGTTCATGAAATGATGTATCATTACAGGCGCACGGAAGCTGCTGAAGAATGGGAAATAGTTAAAGAAGAGATCATACAGTATTGAAAAATTTCTCCCGAATGAAAGTACAAGAAATATAAATGAAATGACTGTCAATGCCTGAACAGTTGAGCTTTTCCTGAAATTATATATTATACCGATTATTCCCAGCACAAGAGTTATCACTCCGAAATACATAGGATTGGTTGTGAACGGCATCTGTCCCCAGTAAAGATTTGCCTTCTGCCCCTGCACCTGCACATCTCCGAACCCATAATAATAAGGCAAAAGAAATGTAATCACTTCACCCGGACTGAAAGACCAGTTGGTCGCATACTGATAATCAAGCGGAGTATCATTGGCAACTTTTGTATCTAACTTTGCTTCAATACCTGATTCACCTCTTATAGAATATTTGTTGTATTCTTTCATTGTCATCAGAACATCGGCATTCATAGAAACAGAAATTAATGCTGCAGCAATAAAGAATACGCTTCCTTTGATAATACCTGCTGAGGATGATTTTTTAACAATCGTATATATGATCTGATAAAGAAGATAGATCCCAATCATCAGGTAAGAGTAAAATATCATCTGAATATGATTAGAGCTTAACTGTATATGAAGCATTACAGTGAGCAAAACAAAATTCAGCAGATTTGAGTATGAAAACATTTTCTTCTTATCGTCACCAAGTGATTCTATGAGTTTATCTATTGTCAAAAGGATTAAAGGGAAAAAGGCAAGCGCAAGAACTTTTGTATTATGTCCAACGACTATTCTTTGAATAAAATCAGTTGCAAAGGTTGCTGACAATGCACAGTAAAGTGCGATCAGTTTATTTTTAAATTTATAATTTGCATAAAGATAAAATCCGATCCCGAAAATCGCATAATACATAACAATAGGCAAAACACCATTGCTTCCTGAATTAGTAATGAATCCGTATATCCCGTCCCAAGCAAAATAAAAAAAGTCATATGTTCGCGGCGGATAACCTATGATAGGAAAGTTTGGCATTCCCATGAAGATATACGGAACCCACAGTGGAAATATACCAGCTTTCTTTGCATCTTCAAGGAAAGTCTTAAAACTATCGTATGCAAGATTATCACTCGTTGCAAAGATCTTCCCGTCGAATATTCCGTCTTTAAAAAAAATAAATACTGCAAGAATTATTACACCTATATATATGTAATTTTCATATTTAAAAAATGCGCCTGATTCATTGGATTGTCTGGACTTTAATACACTTGCCGGATTCTTTAAAACCGGCTTTTGAGTTGATTTGGATTTTGCCATTATTATTAATAGATTTTTGTAAAAATAAATTAAAACTTCCTAACTATCTAATTACTTTTTTTAAGCAGATAAAATTATTTTCGATATTTCCTCCGCTTGTGACCTGCGTGAATATTTTTCATAATTATTGTTCATAATATCAGTTTCCTCTCCGGATTTCCATTTTGAAATTAGCTGCTGCATATAATCAGTAAGAGCAGTTTCCGAATTTCTACCGAAAGTCTTTCCTGCTTTGCATTCATCTATTATTTCAGCTGCATCTCCGTCTTCGGGTCCTATGCATATTATCGGCTTCCTTGCAGCCAGGTATTCGAAAAGTTTTCCGGTGAGTATGCCTTTATCATTTTTTATTTCAGGTATTACAAGCAGTAATACCGTGCTGCTTAAAAGATATTCCACTGACCTGTCATGCGAAACTGTGGGAATCAGTTCAAGATTTTCACTTAAGGAAATATTTTTCATTTCATCTACTAATGTAAAGGCAGGATTACCTATAAACCTCAATCGTATTTTTATATCCGGATTATTAGTAATAATTTTTTTTAATGAATGAAAAAAAACAGTGGGATTGTAACTGTCAGCAAGCGTTCCGGTGTAGGTGATAATAAATTCTTTTATTTTTGCTGAAGTATTCTTATTTGCAAAGTCCTCTCCATCGTAACCGTTAGGTATGATAGAGATCTTTTTATCGTCAATATCAGGTATCTTTTCCGCAAGTAATTTCTTTACATCCTTGCTGACTGTTATGATCCTGTCCGCGGATGTCAGCACATCCTTTTCATATTTTAGGTCTTTTTTTCTTGCAAAAGTCAGATGACTGAATTCATTATAATAATAAATATCAGTCCAGGGATCTCTAAGATCTGCGATCCATTTTAATTTGAATTTTTTCCTGAGCATTAGGCCAGTGAGCTGGGCTGAATGCGGCGGGCTTGTAATGAGTACTGTATCAATTTTTTCCTGTTCAATTATTCTGCAGGCTTCCCTGTAAGCAAACTTTACCCATCCTCTTCGCGCGTCCGGAATGAAAAAGTTTCCCCTTATAAACCTCGAAAATTTCTGTATGAATCCCGGATTGCTTTCATTTGAAAAACCTGTCGGAATGCTTTTCTTTCCGAGAAGCTTTGAATAAATTCCAAACGGTTCGAATGTGTCGGTCCTTAAAACCTTTGCCTCTTGAGGGACATCTTTATTAAGTGTTTCATCCAGTGAAGGATAACTTGCCTGATCTGTTTTTACTGTCACGACATAAGGCAGAATGCCGAACTCCGGAAGATATTTTACAGACTTCAATATCCTCTGAACTCCTGCTCCGCCACTTGGAGGCCAGTAATAAGTTATGATCAGAACTTTCTTCAAATAAATTAATTTTGCTTTAGCATTAAATAAAATTCAGAGAACCATACTGCTAACAGAAACAAACTGAATCCAAACCCGATTGTCTTTTCCTGAAAAGAGATCTTGTTTAAAAGTCCGTTTCTTTCTTTCAGAAAATTTACTGTCCCTATGATAAAAAACGGTATTAGTACATAATGATATCTTGCCAGCGCTACAAACATGAATACCGTTATCATCCAGACGAAAATGAATCCATAAATGAAAAATCTTTTTTCCCTTAAAGCAAGAAGTCCCCATGTTCCTGAAAACATGATAAAAAAATACGGAATGTTCACGAGCAACAGTATTAAAGGATTAACTGACCTGTAAACCTGTGTTGACGTTTCTCCCGGTTTTGCATCTGTAAAATACAGTACAGCCATGCGTTCGCTTGAATACAGATATCCGGTTTTTTTAATGCCAAGTATGAGGTACTTTAAAGGGTTTTGTTTTGCATAGTCAAATCCGAGTTTAAAATATTCCTTATCCCTTTCAGATTCATTTTTAAAATCAAAAGGAAGATTTTCCGTCATCTTATTGTAATATGTTCCTGTCGCATCCGGATTGCTGCCTGCCCAGAAATTCAGACCTGCTGTTGTACCGAGACTGAAAGTATCAACGGCAAGCTTGTTTCTTATGCTCCACGGTGCGAGCATTACCAAAGCTCCTGCTGCGAATATTGCAGAACATTTTACCGCACGCGTAATAACATCATTACAGTATAAGTCTTTTCTTTTATAAATAAAATATAACGGTATCAGTATTAATGCCGGAAGGAAAGCCGTTCTGATAAGTACTGCATATCCGGAAATAATTCCTGACAAAAAGATCAAAGAAGACCTGCTCTTATAATCATCTCTTAAAAGCAGATACAGCAGGCACATGGAAAAGAACCCAAAAAGACTTTCTGATAAAACCGCCTGTGAAAATATTATATTCGAAGGCAGGAAAGAAAAAAGAGCAACTGAAACAAGCGAATATTTTACGTTAAAGAAATTCCTGCTGACGAGAAAAAAAAGGAAACCTGTTCCGGTTTCTAAAACTGACTGAACTACTCTTATATAAAACTGCCCTTCACCAAAAACAAACATTACTAAAGAAAGAAACAGCGGATATCCACAGCCTACATATGCAGTGGGCTTTCCGTAAATTGAATATTCACCTTTTAATATGTTGGCTGCTATGTTAAGGTAGTCATAGCTGTCGGAACGGATCGGTGCCTGAAGAAAAAAAGCCAGAATTAATTTAATTAAAAAAGAAACAGAAATTACAAATATAAGAACCTTTTTTTCTTTGCCATTCAGGTCAGATTGTATAAATCCCATGACTGATTTGGTTTATTCGTCCTTCATTTTTAAACTGCTTTTCATTTTTAAAACAAGCTCCTTTGAATCCTCATCATCAAACTTTTCAAGTTCCGAGATCACTCTCATTTGTCTCTCTTCCGGATGGTTCTGGGATATCTTCTTCTTCCCCTGTATTTCTTTGATCTCAATTTTAAAGGCAGTGATTCCTTTTATAAGACCTTCAAAATAATTTTCCTTCAATTCTTCAACCTTATAACTGCTTTCATTGCCTTCGAAATGTTTAACTGCATCTTTTACGATTTCGATTTTACTTTCTTTGTCCTCAAGAATTTTCAGCTTTCCATATACATGCACAGACAAATAATTCCATGTCGGAACTGCCTGATTTGTCTCATACCAGACCGGCGAAATATATTTATGAGCACCCGGAAATATAACAAGAACTTCACCGGTGACTTCTTTCAGCTGTTGATTTGCTTTTGCAACATGTCCATAAAGAAATCCATTATCACCTTCATTGTATTTTAAAAGCAAGGGAATGTGAGTTGCGTTAAGATTTCCGCTATTGTTGGTAACCAGTATCCCGAAACTGTTATGATGAATAAAATCAAAGATCTCATCTTTGTCATTCATTCCGAAATGTTTGGGTGTGTACATGTCAGTTTATTTTTTTTCCGCAACCACTAATACTCCTGTACCTTCTTTGTTGTCTGTATGAACATCCAGCCACATAAGTATTAGTACAAACCATAAAGTAAATAAATAATAGAAAGGAAGAAGCAGTATGAAAAACTTTGATGCGCCTGCCATTAGAATGGGATACTTTATCCCGAATTTCCATGAGATGGTTCCGTATTTTCCGTAAGCATAATCAAAACTCTCCACCTCCAGCCCGGCTCTGTTCATCTTGCCGGTAATATCTTCTTTTGAATATCCAATACGGGCATGCTCTTCTATGAAACTTTCATCATCATCATCATGCGCATCACTTCCCCCGAGGTTTGAAGGCGTATTGACAAGCAGCTTACCGCCTTTTTTAAGAGCATTGTAAAAGTTCTTAAATACAAGTTCGTCTTCAACAATATGCTCCATTACATCCACGCATAGAATGAAATCAAACCTATCCCCGTATTCAATTTTTGTCAGGTCTGCAATTTCAAATTTTACATTATTGTATCCGCATTTTGAAAAAAACTTCCTGCAGTCTTCAACCTGTTCATCTTTCACATCAACTGCAAGGATGGTCGAATCCGGAAATCTCTTTGCCATAAAGTAAGTGTACTGTCCGAATCCCATCCCTGCATCGAAAATATCCATCCTGGTATCTTTCGGATAAAGCTCTCTTACTTTTTTTCTCACATGCCATGAACGCAGGAACATCAGATCAAGAAGCCAATAGAATATCTTTCTGAGAAAGGAATTATTTTCAACTGCATTTCCAAAAACTTTTTTTATCGGATCGTATTTCATTCAGTTAATAGTTAGTAGTTAGTAGTTAGTATGTTTATTTCATCCCGACCATTTCAGAGATTTTAGCTGTAAAGTCCTCCCACGTGAACTTCTTTTTTTCTTCACGGGCATTTCGCGAAAATTTTTCTTCCAGATTATCATCGTAAAATTTTATAACAGCTTCAGCTACTGCCTTCGAACTCTTTGGCTCAATTATAAATCCGGTCTCATTATTTCTCACAACTTCTGCAAGTCCGCCAACATCAGTAGCAATCACAGGCTTATCATAGTAATATGCAATCTGAATAATACCGCTTTGCGTAGCATCAGCATAAGGCAGCACAGCGGCATCACAAGCTGAAAAAAAATATCTGACATTTGCATCAGGCACGAAATCCGAAACTACTCTGATGCTATCACCTAAATTTAAATTTTTTATTTGCTCCCTGTATTTATTCTCATCATCATAAAATTCTCCTACTACAAGCAGTTTCAGATTTATTTTTTTCAGTATTTCAGGCATAGCCTCAATAAGATAATTCAGACCTTTGTATTTTCTGATGTAACCAAAGAATAAAATTACTTTCTCATTTCTGACATCTACATTGTATTCTTTATTAATAAATTCCTTTGCTTCTTCTTTTGAGACCTTATCCCCGAAAATATTATATACAGGATGCTGAATTAATTTGTACGGTTTTCCTTTACCGAATAATTTAAGATCTTGTTCAACCGTCTTTGACATTACTATGAAATAATCAGCCTGTGAGAATGCCAGTTTTGTAAAGAACCTGTCGCCGAATCTCTTTTCGTGCGGAATCACATTATCACAAATGAAAAGAACCTTAGCACCGGAAAATTTTTTTGCTATAAATGAAATGGTTGCAAAGCAGGGAGCAAAAAACGGAATCCAGTATTTGAATATGATAAGATCTGCATTCTCTTTTGCAATCTTTCTTCCTGTGCTTAACCAGTTAAATGGATTGACCGAATCAACACAAATGACATTTTTATCATCCGGAATTTTGAATACGGGTTCCTCCTTTTCAAACTGTGTTTTTCCCGGAAAGAACATTTCCGGATACTGCCTTTTGAATGAATACATCTTTACTTCGTTGCCTGCGGAAAAATATTTATATAACAGAGCATTGAACTGAGCAATTCCTCCCCTCATAGGAAATGCAGTTCCGGCTATGACAATTTTCATTTAACGGAAGCTTCTATTGATTTTAACTGGTTCACACAGGCATTGTAAACATCTTCCGGCATAAGATGATCCATGCATTCGTATTCCTTGTTAGTGCAAACGGGCTGAAAGTAGCACTTGCATTCTTTTGCCGGCTGGACGATTTCCCCGTTGCCGTAAAGCTCAAATTCATTTGGATTAAAAATATTGTTCATAAGAACAAGTTTCTTACCGAGCGCAATTGTAATGTGCATGCTCATTGTTACCTGTGTGACAACGACGTCACATTTATTAACAAGATTTATAAAAGTTTTTATATCATACACACCGAAATATTTTGCCCTGCTCACTTCATTCAGCAATGTATTTTTATTATGCTCTGAATGACCGCCGAGTAATACGATCTCGTAACCGTTAAGATTCAGTTTGCTTATAAGCTTGATCCAGTTCTCATCACTCCATAGTCTTGAAGTCCACCTTTCACCGCACCCTGTGTTAAGCCCTATGATCTTCTTATGCGTGTTCAAAGGCCAGTCCCTGTCATTCTCCTTATGAACATCAAGTAAATATTTTTCTCCGTTGAACTTATATCCGCATATTTCAAAGATCTCTTCAGGATAACTTTGTTTGTTCTCCTTTGAAATATTGTCGAATATTCCCGTGAAAAATTTATGCTCTGCAGATTTCCTGACAGGGTAACAATAACCGTCCTTCATGGAATATCCGATCTTTTTCTTAGCGGAAATATTTTTCATAATGCTGATCGCTTCATAATCCTTGTCAAGATTGATCACTACATCAAACTCCGTTGATAACAGGTAAGAAACATTCTGAAGATTATACTTTAAAACTTCATCAGCTTTAGGGTCGTTGCGGTTAGGTACAAGCTCAGGTGAATTGGTTAGCCAGTAAATCTTTGCATGAGGATATTCTTTTTTTATTGGATATAATAAAGGAGTTGTTCTGATCACATCACCTGCAGCGCCAAGTTTAATTATAAGTATCTTCTTATCTGTCTTGTCATAGTAGCTGCAGTCATCGCACATTACACCGTGGAGTTTATTTGGTTCACATGGTATATGACCCCGGAAATGCCTGCAGTCGAGTTTTATATCACTGAGTTTTATCATAAATTAATCTATACAGCAAATATAAAGGGATTAAGTTTTAATTGTAATACATTTTAATGAACAATGTGCAATGAACGATCATAGCTGTCCAAAGTATTTAAAAATCTGAAATTAACTTTCACTTAATTAATTTGATTCGGAAAATATAATTATACTTTTTTATTTACGGACAAAAATTTTATTTTATAAAAATTTGAGATTTATATAAAACCGTTTATTTATTTATTTCGTAATGTAAGATTATGACTAATATTTTTAAATAAATTTCTTTAGGAAGAATGAATTCCATTCCCGACAATGCATTCCCCGTAATTGAGAGTACACCCGTAAATCATCGTTTTGTTGATATCGGTGATATAAAAATTCATATTGCTGAAGCAGGTGAAGGTGAGCCTCTATTCATGCTTCACGGCTGGCCTCAGCACTGGTATATGTGGAAGAAACAAATCCCTTTATTTGCAAAACACTATCGTGTCATTGCAGCTGACATCCGCGGATTCGGATGGAGTGACGCACCATCTAAAGGATATCTGAAAGACGAACTTGCAGATGATCTTGTAAAACTAATTCATAAGCTTGGCTATAATGAAGCAAGACTATTAAGTCACGACTGGGGAGGATGGATAGGATTCATTGCCGCCGCAAAAAATCCCGGACTGATCACAAAGCATTTCGCATGCAACATTCCTCCAATATGGTCTAAGATTGATCTTAAGATGATACCTGCTACTATCAAGCTGACATATATGATACCAATAGCCACTCCTTATATAGGTCCGGGAATTCAGAAAAGCGGTTTCTATCCAAAATTAATTTTCAAAAGAGGAAATACACGCAAAGAAGGATGGACTGATGAAGAGATGAATGTTTTCAGTGACAGGTTTATAGATATTTCACGGGCTAAAGCTGCTTCAAAACTCTACAGGGATTTTCTTTTAAAGGAATACATTCCTCTCGGACTGGGGAAATATAAAAAATATCATATGAAGACACCGACTTATTGCCTGTTCGGAATAAAAGATAAACAGGTATCCACTGCTTTTCTCAGAGGTTATGAAAAGTATGCTGATGATGTAACTATAGAACGTGTAGATAACGCAGGTCACTTTATTGTAGATGAACAGCCTGACCTCGTAAATGAACGTGCATTGAGTTTTTTTGCAAATTAAAATAATTCAGGATCTTAGCAACTTTAAAACTTTATAAACTTTATAAACTTTACAAACTTTATAACTTTAAATATGATATTCGAACCTTTTCAAATCAAGACGCTCAACTTTAAGAACCGCATACTGCGTTCATCCATTGGCGGCAGAACATCTTTTTATGACGGTACTGTAAGCTCAGCTTTCAAGAACTTTGAAAAAAGATTCGCAGAAAATGATGTTGCAGGAATTATCTCTGCTACCATCAGCGTCAACGACAAGCGAACTTCCCCTATGGAATATCCGAAACTCAGTGATGACAGGTTTGTGAAGCCCCTTTCCGAAGCCATTAAAGCAGTTCATAATTATGATTGCAGATATATTGTTCAGATAGGAGATACAGGCGGACACACTCACACAAGTCTTTTCAAGCAGAAAGAAGATGCAATGACATGCTCAAAGTTTTTTGACTTTGCATACGGATATCATACAAGGTCTGAAAAAATGAATGACGAAGAAATAGAAGAGACAATTAGCAATTTTGCAGAAGCAGGCCGGCGTGTACGTGAAGCAGGCGCTGACGGGCTGGAAATCACTGCGTCGAAAGGTTATATCATACATCAGTTTTTAAATCCCGGCGTGAATTCAAGAACGGATAAATACGGCGGATCCGTGGATAAAAGATTTCAGCTGCTTGAAGATATAATTCTTGCAACAAAGAAAAAGACAGGAGATGATTTTCCAATCGGGATAAGGTTATCATCAGCTGATTATAATTATCTTCCGCTGAACTTAAGGCTGCCAATTCGTTTTCCGTTAAAAAACTGGTATTTCGGAAATACAATAAAAGAATATCTTTACTATGCAAAAAAGCTCAAAGCGCTCGGCATAGATTATCTTCACATTGACATGGGTTACGGCTTTATTAATCCGAAAGGCAATCCCGGAGAATTTCCTCTTCATGAAATGAAAATGTTCTACAATTCAAACCGTCACCTTTCAGGAAAAGCATGGATTCGCGCGGCTATTCTCAACAGCATTCCGGAATTTATTTTAAATCCTTTAATGAACATCGGATGGAAATATGTCCCGGGAATTTCAGCGGATAATTCAAAACTCTTTAAAGAAGAAACCGGTCTGCCGGTAATTGCAAACGGAGGATTTCAGGAGAGAGATTTTATTGAAAGCACGCTGCAGTCAGGTAAAGCCGATATGGTAGCAATGGCAAGACCTTTTCTGGCGAATGTGGATCTGATCTCACAGTTCAGACAGGGAAAAAATTTACCGGACAAGCCGTGCACGCACTGTAATCGCTGCCCTGCAAGGACTCCTCTTTCCCCGCTGGGCTGTTATGATATTTCGCGTTTTAATTCTCAGGATGAAATGGAAGCGCAGATAATGGAATGGAGTGCCGGCTCTGATGAGAGATTAAATTCCATGAGCTTGTAATGTATGATTAGTTTTATGAATCTACTTCTCCTTCCCAAACTGTGGTTTTGGAAGGAGTGTTTGGGAATCACTTAACCCACTCAACTCACTCAACCCCTCAACTCACTCAACTCACTCAACTCATTTTGACTTTCAACTTTAATTGCAAAGTACAAACTTTAAAAAAA
>CAZLOL010000014.1:22155-26713 GCA_964561045.1 uncultured Ignavibacteriaceae bacterium
CACTCAACTCATTTTGACTTTCAACTTTAATTGCAAAGTACAAACTTTAAAAAAACAAAATCACTTCATAACTTAACGCTTTAAATGGACCCAATTGATAAAGAAGCCATCCTCTCAAAAAAAATTGAACTAGCAACAGAGGCAAAGAAAATTCCTCCGTCTCAGGAAGAAAGGTTTTTCCTTGAAGGTCCCAGGTCAAGATGGGAAGAGTTCAAATTTACAATCGAAGTACTGTTAGAATTCATAAAAGGATTCCGGGCATTTCATTTTGTAGGACCATGCGTAACTGTCTTTGGTTCTGCAAGGACACCTAATGAGCATCATTTTTATGAATTAGCTTATGATATAGGAAAGCGACTAAGTAATATCGGCTTTACAGTAATGACAGGCGGAGGTCCGGGAATAATGGAAGCTGCAAACAAAGGTGCAAAGGATGCTGGCGGGAGATCAGTCGGATGTAATATTGAACTCCCTTTCGAACAAGATCCGAATCCTTACATGGATAAATGGGTTACATTCAAATATTTTTTTGTCCGGAAGACAATACTGATGAAATATTCCTATGCATTTGTAGTAATGCCCGGAGGCGCAGGCACGATGGATGAACTCTTCGAAGCTCTGACCCTAATTCAGACAAAAAAAATCTCCGACTTTCCTGTTGTGATTATTGGCAGAGAATACTGGAAGAATTTAATCGAGCTTCTGGATGACTTTGTGGCTCAGAAAACAATTAGCGCTGAAGATTTGAAGCTGTTTATTGTTACAGATTCAGTTGATGAAGCGATTAATCATATTCAGAAAAATGCCATTGATAAATATAAGCTTGTAAAAAGAGCTTACAAGCCGACAAAAATATTTGGGGAAAGTAGTTAATACGAATTGTATTTATTTTTCTCAGCTTTTGATAATAATGAAGGATATTAATGTCCTGTTGAAATGAACATTACACAGCTTAGTTACTTAGGAGGTCTTTCATTTTTGTTTTAATTATAAGTGATCCGGTTAAATAGTGTTTCCAATAATTTCTCTAACTTGCTTCATATTCAATTTTATCAGGTAAAACTGTTTTCTTTGAGGCATCAAGAATTTCGATTCCCACAATATTGCCTTCTTCGGAATAATCTATTATGATTCCCGGTTTACTTTCATCGCTTTCCTTTACAGGTTCTTTGCTCAGGCAGATGTGCAATACATCCACTTCCCTGTCATATTTTACCTTCATAATATTTTCTTATGTTTGATGTTTTATATACTGTAACTATTTTCATTGGTTTTACATTAATATTTACAAACACCCTGATTAAATATTTTTCCCTTTTGATACAAATAATGACTGATAAACTTTTTTACCAAAGTAATTTAATATTTCATCTGGATTATCAAGTGCTGCTTCAACAAGTTTCCTTGAAATATTCCTGAACTCCATTTGTTCTATTGAATGTCTTGAAAACACATATTCCATCGGACTAATAATATTGTTAAATAATTGACAGTTGCTTTATTCATTGCATCAAAACCAACTTATGAATTTCTTGTTAGAAAATAAATTCATTTGAGTTTTTATAAACTAAATTTGAATTTTAACCGCGGGGTTGCACAGTGTTACACAGTGTACTTAATTGAGATACAGCACGGAACATCTTATCATCCGCTTAAGCTTACAAAATCAATCAAAAAAAATTTAAAAAATAATCATATAGGTAACACATTTATGCAGGTAATATTTTTAAACAGTATAGTTAAGAATTCACGGGACTATATACTCTGTGAAACTCAGGGAAACTCTGTGTTAATGAAGTTTAAGAAATCGAAATTATTGGAATATCTGCAATGATGATATAAAATATTTATCTTTCAAATAAGCAATCCGTAGATTATTTTACAATCAGTTATTTGACATCACATTATTAATTGGGGTGCTTTCTTTATCGGAAGGCTGAGATAAAACCCACGGAACCTGCCACGGATAATGCCGGCGAAGGAAATTAAAAACTTTTTAACGCTTATTTCTTTTCACTAAAGGTTCGGAAAAGACATAAGCGTTTTTTTTTATAAAAACTAAATTATGAAACACCCGAAAAATTTCAGATCACTGATTTCAGCTTTTAGCTTTATTCTTATCCTCATAATGCACCTGTCCGAAAATGTATTTTCGCAGGAAGAAAAAACTGATAAATCCGGAAATGATACTTCTGCGTTCAATACCGAAACCATTGAAGTCGATGCTTTAAAAGGCATTGAAAGATCCACGCCTGTAGCATTTGAAAATATTAAGCGAAAACAAATCGAAAGAAAATACTGGATGCAGGACCTGCCAATGTTTCTCAACGGCAATACAAGCATTAACTCCTATTCTGAATCCGGCGCATCTGTGGGATATTCATATCTTTCAATACGCGGATTTGATCAGAGAAGAATCTCAATACTCATCAACGGCATTCCGCAAAATGATCCGGAAGATCATCAGGTCTACTGGGTGGATGTGTCTGATCTGACTTCATCTGCCGAAGAGATTCAGATACAAAGAGGCATTGGAACAGCGCTTTACGGATCTTCTTCAATCGGCGGAGTCGTGAACGTAAGGACAATTGATATTTTTAAAAATAAATTTCTGAATGTATCTGCAGGATTCGGTAATTATAATTCACAGAGATATTCTCTTGAATATTCATCCGGAGTAGTTCAGAACGGACTCGGGTTTTACGGGAAGTTCACCAATATCTACTCTGACGGTTACAGAGATCTTTCATGGTCAAAGAACTGGTCTTATTTTCTAAGCGCAGGAAAGCTGATTGGAAAAAATTCAATTTTGAAATTAAATTTTTACGGCAGTCCCGTGCAGAATCATCTTGCTTATCTGGGGGTTGACTATGCATATCTTAACGGCGAGGTGACGGGCAATATTTACAACGACAGAAAATATAACTACCTAACCTATCCCGATGAGACAGATAATTATTTTCAGCCGCATTATGAACTGGTTTACAATATCCAGACTTCTAAAAATGTTTACATTTCAAATACACTCAGCTACATCAGGGGAGACGGATATTTTAACACATCTTTTCCCGTATCTTACGGATATGACTTTGACTACTTCAGACTGGATCCGTTTTATGTTTCAGACACAACTACTTTCAATCCGGCATATTACAAACGGAATGAAGACGGTTCATTTTATTATGAAAAAGGAAAAGGCTACGAAATTGTCAGGAGTGATTTTGTGACAAAGCTTACAGTGAACAACAATACCTACGGCTGGTTTCCCAAGGCACAGATAAAGCACAGCAATGAAAAAGGAACACTCGTCATCGGAGGTGAAATCCGTTATCACGAATCGGAGCATTACGGAAATGTTATCTTTGCAGAAGCTCTTCCGCAGGGAACTCCTCCGAATTATGAATACTATTATTATAACGGAGGAAAGAATACGTACTCGGTTTATGCAAATGAAATTTATGCTGTCACCAATAAAATGAATGCAATGATTGGTCTTCAGTATGTTTATCACAGATATAATTTATCCAATGATAAATTCAAGCCATACGACTTCGATGTTGAATATAATTTTTTCACGCCTCGTTTCGGAGTAAATTACAACTTCAATAATAAATTCAGCGGCTTCATTAATTTTTCCATGGCGAAAAGAGAGCCGCGCCTGAAAGATATTTATGATGCAGAAGATCCTAATTCAGTCCCTAACTTCAGGATCGTGAATGCAGCAGAAGGAATTTATGAAGATCCTCTCATACAGCCCGAAGAGATGCTCGATTATGAAGTTGGTTTTGCCTACACAGACAATAAATTCAAAGCCGATCTGAATTTTTATGTGATGGATTTCAGCAATGAGATCGTAAACAACGGACAGCTTGACAATGTCGGGCAGCCGATTGTAGGTAATGCAGGAAAATCAATTCATGAAGGCATAGAACTCGGGATAAATCTCAGACCTTTCGACCAGAAAATATGGAAGGATTTTTCCCTGTCGGGAAATGTTAATCTTTCCAAAAACTACTTTACAGACTTTGTTGAAATTACCGGAGCTGATTCACTGGGAAATATTATTTACGGAAATGATTATACCGATAATCAGATCATACTCACACCGAACTTCATCGGAAATCTTCAGCTTAATTATTACAGCAGTTACGGGATAGGTGGATACATTTCTCTTCAGAGCATCGGCAAACAATATCTCGACAATTCCGAGAATGAAAGAAAGAATCCTGATGTAAGAAATGAACCGGGTTATGTTGATAAAATAATAGAGCCTTATACAGTTTTTAATGCCGGACTTTCATTTAATATTGCTTCGATGGTAAAACAGAATTTATTCAAAAGCCTTGAACTGAATTTCAAATTCAATAATATCTTTGATGTGCTTTATGAAACAACAGGCAACATAAGCTACGGTGTGCCTTACTGGATCCCGGCTGCTACGAGTAATTTTTACGGGGAAGTGAAGGTGGGGTTTTAGAGTTTGGAGTGTTTGGAGAGTTTGGAGAGTTTGGAGAGTTTGGAGAGTTTAGGGAGTTTGGAGAGTTTAGGGAGTTTGGAG
>CAZLOL010000014.1:26813-34819 GCA_964561045.1 uncultured Ignavibacteriaceae bacterium
TGGAGAGTTTGGAGAGTTTAGGGAGTTTGGAGAGTTTAGGGAGTTTGGAGAGTTTTTAGAGTTTGGAGAGTTTTTAGAGTCTTTAAAGTTATTAGAATTTAGGGGGTTTTTAGGAGTTCTCCATGGTTCAGTTTTTTTGTTTTATAAAAGAATGGAGTTTTGTAATTTGAATTGATTAGTATGTTAATGTAAATATGAAGACATGGGTAAATTCAGAAGGTTTGAAGAAATAGTTGCTTGGCAAAAGTCAAGAGAGGTTGTAAATGAGATATATGATATTTTTGAAAATGCATGTATTAAAAAAGATTTTGTACTTCAAAATCAAATTACAAGAGCATCAATTTCTGTTATGTTAAATATTGCTGAAGGATTTGGCAGAAAAACCAACAGCGAGTTCAGACAGCATATTGTTATTGCTCATGGGTCAATTGCTGAGGTCCAATCAGGTCTGTATATTGTTCTTGATAGAAAATATATTGATAAAATAAAATTTGAATCTCTATATAATAAATGTGATGAGATTTCTAAAATGTTAATGGGTTTAATAAAATATTTAAATCAGAACATCAACAAATCAAACTAACTTAATAAACTCAACCAATCTCCCAAACTCTCCAAACTCTCCAAACTCTCCAAACTCAACGAACTTTATACTTAATCCCGAATCCTGCAGAAAACTTAGATGTACTGTTTGGAGTGAACAGGCTGGAAATGTTATTTGTGCCAAGATCAATGATGACAGGTCCGGCGTTAATTCCCAGCCCTATGCTGAAAGCAAACTTCTGAAGACCTCCGAAAGTAAAACCCGCTCTTGGTGAGATGACCTTCGAAACATTATACTCTCCTCCTATTCCGACAAGCGGTATTGTAGAGCCGCCGAGATTTTCGCTCAGACCCTGAACATAATCCACTGCAATAGTTGCAGTTTCGGTATTGAGTGTATCCTTGCCTCTTATCCTGTCAATAATTTTATAAGATGCTCCGAGTCTTATCACAGGCGGAAGTCCGGTGGTGAAAGAAGGAACCGGTGTTTTGGTGCTTTTAATTATGTCTTTCAGGGAGTCAGTCTGCTCTTTGTTTGTAATGTCCGTAATAATGTATGTCCCGTCATTGAAATAATTATTTGTGTTTTTGTTCCAGTTGATATAACCAATATCAGTAATACTCAGACCTAAGTTGACATAACCGTTTCCCGAAAAATTCTTCAGCCTGACATTTACACCCGCATCGAAGCCGAAACCGAATCCGGCGTTACCGGCAGAGTATTCAAAATCATTATCATCTGTAAGTCCCGCATACAGAAATTCGACAGTTCCTGAACTGTGAACGACATTGCTGTCATCAGTATAAATGGAAAGATCGTTACTCTGTGTATTCAGATAATAAAGACCAAACTGCGGCTTGACGGAAATACCGTAAGATATTTCGTCAAAAGTATTATTGTTTTTTAAATTAATCCTGTTTGCGTATGAAATATTCAGTTCTCTGATCCAGTATGCATTTATTTCGTTTTCAGAAAGATCATAAGTCCTGTCAACCTGATTTCCGTAAAGACCAAGCTCGAGAAAATCCCTGCTGGGAGTGAAGTTGCCCGTGGATCTTTCATCGAGTGACAGTCCGAATGTACCTGCGCTTCTTGTATTAACGATCATGGACAGAATCGTTGCGTAAGCTGAATAGCTTGACTGCCGGTCACTGGCTTCGTTGATGATAGTGATCTTATCATTATTGTCGAGATACTGCGAATTGCCGTTGTCATCCTCTGCAAAATATGAGTTGTAAAAATCCACTGAAAGATATTCGCTGCTTGAAAGCACGCCTGCATTTGTGAGAAGATTGAAATACACCGATGCATTTTTATTCAGTCTTTGATTTAGAATGTTTGCAGGATTCTGATTGAATGATCCGAGATCATAGGAATCTGAAACGGATGTATTACCCATTGACATGCTTCTGATATCCATAACGTCCTGTGAGAAAGAATGTGAGTTTAAAAATAAATAAACCGATATTACAAAAAAAAATCTTTTCATTAAAATTTAATTATCGCTGCTTATTCTGTAAGTTACTTTTCCGAATCCTGATATATTTACCCTGTCACTGCCTCTGATCTTTACCGTAGTCCCGGGTGGGGGAATGGATGCGGGATCAGTATATAATTTATACTCGTAAATCACTTTTCCCATATGCTTGAACTTCCGGATCATGGTGCTGTCAAGCACGGCAGTAAGAGAAGTTGCAGTAAATGAATTTGTGAAACCATCAGGACCAACGGAAGTTGCGTTCACGGTTACGGATGAATCAGGCATGTTTCCGACTATCTTTGAAATGGCAATCAGCGGGGTAAAGAATGAATCAAGTATAAGTATCTTTGCGGTTCCTTTCAGAGGGAAACCGTTTAAGGATTTCAGAGTGAACTGCATACTTGCTGCCTTATCGAGATTATCTCTGATATCGTTATCATCCAGCCCGGCATCTGAAGTATCGCTGAAAACGATCGGTTCGGTAATGCTGATATCAAGAGGCATCTGTATCAGAAGCTTAAGCGATATGCTGTCTGTATAAGAGACCGCTCCTTCTTTATAGGACAGATTCAGAAAATCATTTCTAGATACATCAATTTTTTTCGGGATGTTATTAATGAATTCGAGAATGTTGCTGTTGTTTTCATTTATCGGAAAGGAAGTTGAATCATTTTCAGACGGAAGAGTAAGTGAAAAAACAGAATCTATCGGATCTCCGGGATTTCCGTATTTCAGGTATTTCAGTCTTACACGCTTTCCGTTTTTATTTTCGCCGACAATGGACAGATTTGTAAAATCAACCTGATAAATACTGGAATATTTTTTTGTAACGAAAAAATTTCTGTTTGGAGTGACAGATGCAAAATTAATTTCACCTTCGGGGACATCAGAACCGAACGGATCTATGACCTCATCATTTGTGATACCGGTGCTCAGAGGTTTCAGTCTGCCTTCAATATTTTTGATTGAATAAGAAGATAAAGAATAATTAAAACTCACCGGAACGGGCTTCGCTGACTGAAATCTTAGTTTCAGATAAAGCTTATTATCCGGCACAACATTTTTGATATAATAATCTGCCAGATCCAGATCCACTGATTTCTGCTGTCCGGGAGCCACACTGCCAGTAATTCTTGCAGTATCATTATTCTGTACTCTGTACAGATTATTTATAACGGCGACCAGTGAATAATTATCATTTGAATTATTGAAGAAAGTAAAATTAAGGACGCCGTTAAGGAATTCAGTCTTTCTGACAAAAGTAGAATCATCAACTACAATTGATGTGTCGAGCTCGAGTGTGCTCGGAGCAGTGACATCAGTAATTTCCAGTCCGTCAAATTTTATATCCTCACCGAAACTTCTCTTATAATTTGTTTCACCGTATATGAAAACAAGATCATTGTTAAGTGAATCCGCACTTATGTTTCCGTTTCTCTTGATTATGTCGAAAATATTATAGCTTTTATTTGTGAACGGAAGATTAAGATCTATGTCCCATGTCGGAGCTGCCGGCTCATTTATTTCGCAGCCGTAAAAAAAAGAAGTAACCGTATAAATAACGGCAAAGAACAGAATATATTTTTTAAAGATCATTTATAATTTATTGAATAATATAAAGGTTATTCCCGCAGCAATAGCAAAAAAGATCTATAATAATTCTCGGGGGATGATTAGCTGTATACAATTTATAAAATTTTACCGAAATAAAAACTCTATTTTTCTTTTAAATCGATTTTTTGAGTGAATTAACAAAATTCATCATTAATTCTTTTTAAAAATAACGTATCTGCATCTGAAATGAAAACAAAAATACAGGTTAATGTAGAAGTCAGGGAAATGAAGATTTGGAATTTGGGATTAATGATTTTAGATCTATGAAGATAACTTAAGACTTTATGCCAAATGAAATGAATCGGGTTCGAAGTCTGTGATTTGTGATTAATGCTTATACTTTTTTAACTGCTAAAATTTCAGAGCTGTTTCTTTAATTTTAATTGAAACATCTCATGTTTACAAATCATATTTGATATATGCAAATTACAAACTTTCCAGGTCGAAGCCAGATAAATAGTAATGAAAAAGATCTTAACTATTTTACTTTCACAAATCACAATTATTACAATTTGACTATCCGTATCAAACTATATATTTTAAAACGGAAAGAATCCGGATTTTTGTAATCCGAACTCAAAATCACATTTTAACTTTGAAAGTAATTCAATATATTGAATCACTTCAATATCACAAACCTTAAACATTTATATAATAATGGCAGAAGACAGAGAATCAAAATTAAAATCATTAGACATTGCATTGGAACAGATCCAGAAGGATCACGGTAAAGGTGCAATCATGAAGCTCGGAGACAAACCAATTGTGAAGATCGCTTCGATTTCAACAGGATCAATTTCATTAGATGCTGCTTTGGGAATCGGAGGGGTACCGAGAGGAAGGATTATGGAGATCTACGGACCGGAATCGTCAGGTAAAACTACAATTTGCCTTCACATAATTGCTGAAGCACAGAAAACAGGAGGGCTTGCAGCTTTTATAGATACTGAACATGCTCTTGATACAGGCTATGCGCAGAAGCTAGGAGTGGATGTAAATAATTTATTAATATCACAGCCGGAATACGGCGAGCAAGCTCTGGAAATCTGTGAAACACTTGTAAGAAGTAATTCACTTGATGTGATCGTTGTTGACTCTGTTGCTGCATTGACACCAAGAGCGGAGATAGAAGGTGAAATGGGTGATTCAGTGATGGGAATGCAGGCTCGTCTTATGTCACAGGCGCTGAGAAAATTAACGGCTGCAGTTTCCAAATCAAATGTAGTTCTGATATTTACAAATCAGCTAAGAGAAAAGATAGGAGTAATGTTCGGTAGTCCGGAAACCACCACCGGAGGTAAGGCATTGAAATTCTATGCATCTATAAGAATGGACATAAGAAGAATTGCAGCAATAAAGGACGGAACTGATGTGATAGGCAACAGGACAAAGGTAAAGATCGTGAAGAATAAAGTTGCGCCGCCTTTCAAGGAAGTTGAATTTGACATTATATATAACGAGGGAATCTCCAAGCTCGGAGATCTTATTGACCTTGCCGTAATAAAGGAGATCATTAAAAAGTCCGGGGCATGGTTCCAATACGGTGAGAGCAGAATGCAGGGCAGGGACGGTGTAAAGAAATTCCTTCAGGAAGACAGGGAAGCGCTGAAGAAACTATATGCAGAAGTCAGAGCATCTATAGGCATTGCGGATATTCCTGAAAATTCCACAAATGGAAAAGAAGTAAAGAAAGAAGAAACTGTTAAAAAGAAATAAATTTTATTTAATTTCATAGAAAACTGTTAGCTGAGGTCAGTTAACAGTTTTTTTTATATACAATCTGAAATCAGAAATTTATTCATTCAACTCCGGAATTTTGCAAACACTTAACGATGAATCACAAATACATTAAATATTAACAGAATCTTCTGATTTCTGCAGACACATTTTGAGATTTAATAGAAGTAGAAGAAATGCTGTATATTTACACTTGGGTATAGATATTTTCACAGGATTCATTCGCTAATTTACTTATTTTTACAATTCAGCTACACAATGTTCCACTCCATAAGCATAAAATTATAGACGAATAATCAGTAAGAGTTAAGTAAAAGATTGTTATTTAAATAATTTTTATATCCCGGAAAATTTGAAGATCACGAAGATAGAAGCCCAGAGAAAAGACAAGCACCGTTATAATATATTTTTAGACGGTTCATTTGCATTCGGGCTTTATGAAGACTCTGTATTGAAATTCGGACTGAGAACTGAAGATGAGCTCGATGAAAAGAAGATAAAGGAAATGCGGGATTATGATGAATTCGGATACGGTAAAAAAGCAGCATATTCTTTTCTTGCTTACAAACCTAGAAGCAAAAAGGAATTAGTAAAAAAACTAAAGCAGAAAAAAGTTTCTGACAGTATAATAGACGATATAATTGAACTTCTTGTGAAGCAAAAGTATTTAGATGATAAATCATACGCTAAAAGTTATCTTGAAGACAAACTCAACAGCAAACCAATAGGCAGGAAGCTTGCTAAGCTGAAGCTCTTTGAAAAAGGTATTGATAAGGAATTGATAGAAACTACAATTGATGAAAACTATTCGGAAGATAAGGAATTCGAACTTGCCGCAAAGCTGATGGAGAAATTTGAAAAGAAAGTTAAGTATAAAGATCCGGCAGATAAAAAGAATAAATGCTACAGATATCTGATCTCAAAAGGCTTTGATTATGAAACAGCAGGAAAGGTTTTGAAAATTACATAAACCGGATCGTTTAAGTTCATTTTTATGCTTAAAACATCCCGAATCAAAATATAAATTTTATAAAATTATTAATGGTCAATGTCATTTAAATTGAAAAAATATAAGTCTATTTTAAATTAATATCAGATCTGTAAATATAAATTTAGTTAATATATTCAAAGAAAAAGTATAAATTTTTTAAATAGTCAAAATATAAGATTATAGTATATGGAAAACATGGTAACATCGGAATTAAAGAAGCAGGAGGAATTTCTCAGGAACAGTTTCAGGGAAAAATACAACCTCCCCGATGATGAGATCGACAATATTATCAGCGATATTGAAAAAGTGATAGACCAGATGATAAATCTTGTCAAAGAAGGCAAATCAGCTCATGAGAAATTCTTTTCGGATATAATTTTAAATTCAATAGATGCTATAATAGGTTTTGATAATGATCATAAGATATTTCTCTGGAATAAAGGCGCGGAAAATATTTTCGGTTATTCAAAATCTGAAATATCCGGCAGGGATTTCTCAATACTGATACCTGATTATCTTCTTGCCAAAGGTGAAAAGGAATATCTTATTAAGGAAGTGGAGGAAAAAGGATTTCTTGCAAATCATGAAACAGAAAGATTAACAAAGAGCGGAGAGCTTAAAAATGTGAGTATTACCAGGTTTGCCATCTCTAATGAGGAACATCATAACATTGGTTCTGTCGGTATTATCAGGGACATTACACAGTTAAAAAAGCTTGAAAAGGAATTAAGGGAAAAGGAAAATCTTGCTCTGATAGGGGAAGTTGTATCAAGCATAGCACACAGTCTTTCCAATCCCCTGAATATTATTTCGGGAAATGCGGATTTTCTTTTGCTGGATAAGAAGGAAAATGACAGCGAATATGAAGAATTAAAAACTATTCTTGATGAGACAACGCGGATCACTAAATCCATCAGACATCTGCTTAACTTTTCAAGACCGATGCATTCCGAAAAAAAGAGTGGTAATATTAATGATGTGATATTAAAAGTAACTTCCGGAATTAAGTTCATAACAGACCATAAGGAAATTAAAATCAAAAAAAATCTCAGCAAAGATATTCCTGAATACAGCTTCGACAGTTCGCAGTTGGAAGAAGTTATCTCAAATATTGTTACGAATGCGATTCAGGCAATTCCAAAGAAAGGGACTGTCAATATAAGCACAATCAGTGAAGATAATAAGATCATCGCTGAGATTTCGGACAACGGCAACGGGATCGCCAAAGAAAACCTATCAAAAATATTTATGCCGTTTTATTCATCAAAAGAATACGGAAAAGGAACCGGGCTCGGGCTGGCAATTGCTAAGCGCGTAATAAGTGAACATAACGGAGAGATACTCGTTGAATCAAAAGTAGGAAAAGGTACAACATTCAGACTTATCTTTCCGGTAAGCAGCTAAATTTGTAAAATTTGTAAAGTTTGTAAAGTTTGTAAAGTTTATCAAGTTTGTCAAGTTTGTAAAGTTTGTCAAGTTTATAAAGACGGTTTTTGTATCAGAATATTCTATAAATTAAAAAGATCCGGTTCGTAAGAGCCGGATCTTTTTTGGTTTAACTAATTTTGGTAATTAATGTAGTTAATTTTACTTTATGACAACCATCTTGTTTACTGCCGAATTGTTACCTGCGGTAATCT
>CAZLOL010000015.1:0-34665 GCA_964561045.1 uncultured Ignavibacteriaceae bacterium
TCTTTACTCTTTACTCTTTACTCTTTACTCTTTACTCTTTACTCTTTACTCTTTATAAAGCTCTTTGGCTTTCTTCAACAGCCATTTTTCCGGAGTCGGCTCCAGCTCGGAAATTAATTTGGATATTTCAAATGCATTGTTGCCGGCTTTATTATTCAATCTAAGCAATCTGGTGAAGAAACCAATAAATGAATTACATTTGCTTATATACATTTCCGGAAGCAGTTTATTTGTTTTGACAAAATGAACATAGGAGTCTAAAAGTTCAGCAGCCTGCACAAACCATTTAAGTTCATAATATATCATAATAGTTAACTGCTTTATCGCAGACTTGTAATACACATTCTTGATCGGTCCACTTTTCACAAGCTTTTCCAGAGATCCGGAAAAATTTTCCTTGTCAAACTCTATACATGCCAGAATGTAAGCGAGGACGTATTGCTTTTTATCAGGCTCTATCCTGTCTTTGAATTTTTTTATGAAGTTCTCGACCCATTCCATTTCATTTGAACGGATTCCTGCCCATACAATTGTCATGAATCTCATCTCACTTATATATTTGCCATGCTGTGAGACTGATAGTAAGTTGTTTTTAACAGAATATTTTATAAAATCGATAATATAATTTACAAACTCTTCTCTTCCGTCATTGAATTTCTTCTGAGCATAATTTCTTAAGAGCACAGTCATGTTAAACTTTTCATTATAGCTTATGCTGTCTTTACTTTTAAACAGCATTTCTTTTAACTCAAAGAAATATTTTTCCTCGTTTGTAATTAACATTAAGCAAATGTTGTAGTAAACCTTCAATGCAGGGATTTTCAGATATTCACTGTTCTGTTTTAAATAATCAAAAATACTGTTCATGAAATCCGGATATCCTTTTGCATTCACTACAAAAGTTCTCTGGTTTAAAAAATACTGGCAGAATTTCAATGAGTTTATGAAGAAAAATATATTTAAGCTTTTCTGTTCAAGCATAAGCTTTTCATCGAGAGTATCTTTATAAGTGATCAGTTTTGTATCATTAACTTTCACTTCATTCTTAAAATATTCAAGCCTGTATTTTGCAAGATACGAATCCGCTTCTTTTGCTTTTTGTTTTACCAGTTTTTTTTCAAGATTTTTAATGGATTTTAACATCAGGTCATGTAACTCTCTGAAATTCAATTCATCAAGAAGCACAGTATCTTTGTTTAAATCATTGCGCTGGAGGTTTTTTTGAGTCATAAATTCCTTTGCAAGTTCCATCAGTCTGGATATGGTCATCCCCATAAAGCTTTCACCGTATCTTATTTTTCCGAACGCCTTTTCAAAGAGCAATTTTTTTTGCAGCTGCTTTTCTTCGAATTTGGGATGATACTTTCTGATCTGTTCAAATAACTTTATGACGCTTTGATTTGTATTAAAGTATGGCGACTGAATAAAAATACTGAACTCTTTCATTTCCTGATTGCTGAAAGTTTTCAATATATCAATTAGTGTTGAGTTATGCATATTAAGAAATATTATTGTTTTTTGCTTTAACGTTTATAATTTAAGAATAGTCTTATAACTTTTAAATACCAATCAATCAATTTCTATTGCTGTAACTGTCTGAACAACATCTGTCCAAATCGATTTATACTTGATTTACAGATTTAATATTCAGGGATAGCTCATAATCCCGATAATATTCCGGTTAAATTGTAAATATTAAATGACTCTTATAACTTAATTATAGCGTTCTGATCGGCATTGTATTTGATCCGATTAAAAACTTTCTTTGATTTGATTTAATGTTTTAAATGTAATTACTTATAATCTTTCCTTTGATAGAAAAACAATCGAAAGAATTAGACATCAGACTTGAACAATCCGGGAAGAAATGTAAGTTGGAAGGAAGCGAAAAGATGATCCTGAGCAAATAGCAAATACGTCATATCTTTAATACCTAAAACTTTATATATTTTGAAACATCCTTAAATTGCATTCAAATAACTACCGGTTTTATTTTGCTTTTTACTCACTAACCAGTTTAAAATATATTTACCTCGCTTCAGAGTTTCAGTTGATTTTCCGGGACTTTGACAGAGAAAGAATGATCGGCATAGTCCTCCTATAAATCGAAGGGACTCTGACATGGTGAAATTTATCATTTCACTTCACATTTACATATATATTAGTAGCACAGGCTGTATTTGGTTTTTCTGACAGTCCGTCAGTGTCATTCGCCGCCTGCATTTTATTGCAGAACAATTTTCAAAGGGAGAATTCTACAGTTGATACGCTTCCACAACCTTTCAAATATTCGAGACCTCCGCCGAAATTAAAATCTTACTTTTAACTCTTTACTGTGGAGTCAATTTAAGAAGAAATCGAATTATTCTTCTTTGATATAAAAATGTACTTTTCAAAAACATATTTCCATGGAATGATCAGTATTAAAAAAGGTGCTGCAATGAATACCTGAGCCATTCCCTCTGCTGAAGAACCGGCAAGAGTTCCTGCGCTCCACATTGGGTAGGCGACCACTATGATCCAGAGCGTTTTATAGAAAATCATAAAGATGATTATTGGCAGCCATCGCAGCGGATTGAGCAATCCGAATCCGGACAATGTAGAATAAGCCGCCCAAACACACCACGCTACTGCTCTGGTAGGATCCCAGGATCCCTGATGGGTAATGATGGTCTTCCATGCATCCAAACCAACAAAAACAAACATCAGAAAATAGAGCAGCCTCAAAAAATAAATGTTTACCGGGCGAACACCTTCATATTTCTCAAAGTCGCGTTTGAAAATGTTTCGAATACTCATAATTGAATATAATATTTTTTTATGTTAATAAATTAACTTCGCAGGAAATTGATCTTAACAAGATTCTGAAATATATGCTACACTATCCAACGATTTATGACTGTCGAAGTTTCAATCAACCAATTACTGTAATGTTTATTTTATGAATTTTCGTTAGTCTCTGATGTGTCATGTGTCAAATGTCTCTACTTTTAATTAATGACATATCTATTATTTCCTTCAGAACATTCAAATCTATATCTTCAAGTTTATTTATATAAATGCATCCAACACCGGCTTTATGTTTGCCTAACTTTTTAAGAGCTGCCGAATTCTTCTTAAGATTCATCATAAGGTACAAAGACAGATTCTTTTTTCGGGGAGAGAAACCTATCAGTAGCCAGTCAACTTCCCTGCCGGTAGATGGGCTTTTGTATCTTTTAATACCAAAGCCAATGATTGAATTGCTCCATAATACCGGCTGCTCCCCGGTTGCCATTTTCATCATTTCCAAAAGCACAAAACTGTCTTTGCGCTTTTGTTCGTTTGTAATATTATTGATAAATGCCACTGCGCTTGCGGAGGTTGGTTTTGTTTTTATTACAGCCAGTTTAGATTTTTTTTCAGCCATATTAAATTATTGTTTGTTTAGATTGGTATAAATTTTACCCGTTGTTGTAGGTTACAAAGAGTTTGCAAAGCATAATTTATGGATTCTTCATATTACATTCCGTTATCTATTTGATCATCAACAATAATAAACATAACGAATACCTTTGAGTGTTTATGCCGCGGTTACAAAATAATCCCGCTTTTTGCAAAAAAGATAGTTAGCTGAAGTTGTTTTATATAATTTTAAAAGCCTTCAGGATTAATAAAAAGCCAAGTGCAACAAAAAGGCATCCAAATAAAATCAAGAAAACTTTTCCGGATTTTTTTACAGGAGTGTAATTTACCCTCTCATTGTTTTCTCTATATATCTCCTTAGGGAATATTGCTTTAAAACAGAATATGCCTATGAAAACAAGAATGGTACCAAGTCCGGCAAGAAAATTTATTCCTCTCATGTCATATTTTATTCTCTTATCAGAATTTATAGTTGTCAATCGCAACGTGTGCATAAATCGGTCTTGCTTGCTCAATTTTCAAAAACTCTTTGAGTGCCGTTATGGCAAATCCCTGACCCCAAAATTTTCTGTTAATCCAATAGGTAAGCTCTGCGTCATTTTCAATTATAAATTTTGCTATACTACCTGCAATTTTTTCATTAGCTTTTATTGTCCGCATATTTATCGTAGGTCAGTTAAATGCTTTGTCATTTTCTCAATATAAACAGTTTTGTCGTTTGGGTCATTGGAAGTGAAAGCAACCAAAAATATAAAAACTATATTTTAAATTCAATAAAATGTTAACATTCCCGACTTTCAAAATCCATAATTGTAAATCTAAAAATCTAAAATCACTTAAATCCCAATTCCTAAATTGTATTTCTTACTTTATTATTTCATTCCTGCCCTTCAGCATATCCAGCTCATCACGCATAACATCTTCAGCATCACGGATCAGGAATGTTTTCAATACTTCCATAAGGCTTACTGCCGAAAGCACCCGTGGTAGAAGCACATAATGCGCCCCTTTTTCGCTAAGCTTAATTGCATGGTCAGGACTTTCGGCTGTAACAATTATCTTAGCATGTGGTGCAACAGAACTTATATTGCTTAGAAGCTTACTATTGCTTGTACCTACCAAAATAGAATCAGGTATTGTGGAAATTACGATTTTCGCATCCTCTATTCCGGCATGAAGCAGCGTATCGATATGACCTATATCACCATAATATGCCTTTATGCCTCTATCGGTAAGACTTTTATGAACTTCCGGATTAAAATCTATGACCATAACTTTGTCAAGAATACAAACGCCGTCTTCATTACGTGCGTCGTGTGATTCTATTTCGCTTATCAGCGAGCTGGCTATTGTATAAAAACCAAGAATAGCAATTTCCCTCTTATCCACATCGAAGTTGTTACTCTCTTCACTTCCTATATCTTTAAACCCTATTTTCACTACAAGCTTGCTTAAGAATCTTTGTACCGTGTCACTGTATTTGATCAGATAAGTTGATGTTATCGAAGTAATAACGAATGTAAAAATAATTATTGTTAATATATCCGGAGTTATCTGTCCGGCTGCCAGGCCAAGAGCAGCAATAACAAGTGAGAACTCGCTGATCTGTGAAAGGTTGATCGAAGTCAGCAGGCTTACCCTGTTCCCGTTTTTCAAAGCATACAGGACAGGGAAAATTGAAAGGAATCTTGATGTTATTAAAAATACCGAAGCGGTCGCAGAAAATAACAGTATACCCGGGTTATTTGCGGGGTTCGAAATCTGCATGCCAAGCGCAACGAAGAACAGGGTTACAAAGAAATCCCTGATGTTAATTACTTTAGCAATTACATCATGATTATATGGGAATGTTGATATTGCAACCCCTGCGATAAGCGCACCCATTTCAAGCGACAGCCCGAACACGCCTGCAAGCCCGCATATTAAAAAGCACCATCCAAGAGAGGCGATCAAAACTATCTCCGGAGTTTTTGCAACAGCTTTGAATAATCGCGGAAGAATATACTTACTTACCAAAAGACTTATTAAAACAACAAGCACGCCTTTAACAAATGATAATAGTATTAAAATAATATCCGGGCTTGCAAGGTTTGCCTGAATACTCAGCGCAATGATCGCCCAGATATCCTGGAACACAAGTATTCCAAGAGTTAAGCGCCCGGCAAGAGTGTCAAGCTCAAACTTACTGTATAAAAGCTTCACAACAATTGCAGTACTGCTTAAGCTGCAGCAAACGGCGAGATAGAGAAGGTTATAATTTCCTCCGCCTATTGTAAATCCTATTAAATAGAAAAATCCCAGTCCGAGCAATACGCAGATTATAAACTGCAGTGTTCCGGAAAATAATAATGATCTGCCAACCTCTTTTAATTTTTTAACATTAATTTCCAGACCTATCATGAACAAAAGAAGTATCAACCCGATGTGTGAGATGGTTTCTATATCATGTTCATTCTGTATAAAACCGAACCCAATTTTAGGACCAATGATAACTCCTGCTGCAATATATGCAAGCAACAGAGGCTGCTTTAAAAAATGTGCGGTGAATGCCATTACGGTAGCGGCAAGTATCGCGATACCAATGCTTGAAAGAAGTGTTTCAGAGCTTGATCCTTTATCGAATGCAAAAATGCGGGAACTATATACAAACAGGAAAAAAAGCACACACGGCGTAATAAAATTTCTTCGCTTAGGTTTATTCACTGATTGTCATTGAGAACACTACGATTTTGAGATACAATTAATTGTAAAGTGATTTGATGAAAATATAATAAAATTGTTAACAGAATTCTTTCTTCTTCTTACTTCTTCTTAAATCTACTGCACTTATATATTTACCTGAAAATAAAATCCCTTCACCGAAGCTATCTCCCTGTCTGCAATACATGCTCAAGCTTTTTTAATGTGGAGACTTTTCAGGTTATATATATATTATTAACGATGCTGATCAACAAGAATCACATTGCCGTCCGGGTCAGTTATCATAAAACTTGCCGGTCCCGAAGTATTCTCGTCTGCTTCGGATGTAAATTTGATATTTTTGCTTTTCAATTGTCGCTGAATTTCTCTTACATCATCAAACGTCTCAATATTATTTGCAATTTCATCCCAGCCGGGATTGAATGTCAGGATATTACCTGCAAACATTCCCTGAAACAGTCCGATGAGTGCATTCTCATTTTTCATAATGAGATAATTTTTTTCCATGCCTCCTGCAAAAACTGTAAAGCCAAGATTTTCATAAAATTCTTTTGAAACATTAAGGTCTTTTACACTAAGACTCATTGAAAATGCTCCTAATTTTATACTTCCTTCTTCTTTAAATTTACTGTTGTTGTCTGTTCGATTAATGTCTAAGCTGTAGTCGGGAAGTTTTGTATTAATTGTTCCGGAAAAGAAACCTAGACAGAATATTGCTGCAATTCCTAAAATCAGTAATCCTGTTTTTTTCATTTTGAAGTATTTAATTAATAGTAATATTGTTAAGACTATTCATTTAACATTTATCATATGTATTTTAAAATAAATTTCATGCCTTAAGCAATCCGCGGAATCCTCTGGCGGCATAATAAGATTCTGCGCCATTATGATACAGGAAGACTGTGTCATATCGCCGGTCACAAAAGACAGCACCGCCGAGCTTTCTAATTTCCGAAGGTGTTTTTATCCAGCTGGATGTTTTCGTATCGAACTTTCCAAGTTTCTGCAGCTCACGGTATTGTTCTTCGGTTAAAAGGTCAATGCCCATGGCAGCAGCCGCATCCACTGCGCTGTTCTTCGGCTTATGCTCTTTTCTTGACTTCAGAGCTTCACCGTCGTAGCAAAAACTTCTGCGGTCCTTGGGACTCTCGGCTGAACAATCATAAAAAATATACTCGTTCTTATTTTTATCATGACCAACAACATCCGGTTCTCCGCCGGTTCTTTCCATTTCATTTAGAGACCACAGTTTTTCAATATTAGCTTCCAGCTTTTCCTGTACATTAGTCCATTCAAGACCTTTATGCCTGTTCATGTTTTTCTCAAAACGGACTTTTAATAATCTGAGTAATTCTTCACGTTGTTCCGGTGACAATTTCTTTTTATTGATGTTAATGTTTTTCATTTTTATCTGTATTAAATCTGTTGAATAGGTCAATTGTAAGATTCTCGGGTAGTTATCGAGCGAGTTAATTAATTGCATATTCAATATTATAAATAAGATGTTTCGTCAAAAATACAAAAACCACTTTTCAAATTCAATTAAGAGCTAATATTGATTATGGGCGTCAGCATTTCATCTGAATTTCAAATCTGTAAAATTGAAATATGAAATTTATAATTTGTAATTGCTTTACCTGTATTCGAACTTTATACTTTCAAAATCTCCTCCGCTATTATCAGCTACGAATATTCCTGTTTTGCCCGAATTTATGTCATTCAGTCTCTCTACAACTAAAGACGGCGTTTCATTACTGTTGATAAACGCTTTAATGTTCTTATCATCAATAACTAATTTCATTTTAAACCAGCCACCCGGATCCGGCGGATTAATAATTTCTTTTTCAAATACACCGTTCTGCTCGGCTCTCAACTTTTCCCAGGTGTATGTCGGATGATAAACGTATTGAATTGCTCGTATACGTCGTATTGAATCAGGAGCTGAGAAATTAAAGGGACGGCAGTAAACAGCTTCATAAGTACTGTCATCAGTTCCGTGAAATGCAATCCCGATAAAGCTCCTTTGAAACTCATTTATACCTCTCATTACAATTTCAATTGTTCCGTTTTGAAAATCTTTGACCGGTAGCCAGACCAAACCAACTTCTTTATCTCTGGAAAGAATAATGTATTTTTTATCAGCTGTATTCTCAAAAGTCATTTCTCTGTTAATCGCCTTAATTTCCTTATTCTGCAGTTCATAAAAATTAATGCTAACTGTATTCTGGGCATATGCTTCTTCAGAAAATAGCATTACTGACAAGCAAAAAAATATTACTATTAACGTTAAGATCCCGGAAATTTTTGAATTTGCAATAACATTGATCATATTAAGTTTAGTTTAATTTATTTTTAAAAATATTTTATTCTTAATTCCAAAAATAATCTGTTTGCAATATTGTCTTCCGGTATCCGCAGATTGTTTTCAACCCGTCTAAGTAGAATTACAACATGAAAGTTCTTGCCGTATTAAAAAATTAAATCATTTAAGTTATTCGTAATAAAATTAAAAAGGTTAGAGATATTAGAATTGCAGATAAATTAGATTTCGTAATCTAACAAGGCAAAATCCCGGAAGGGTTTTTAACCCACAAATCATTAAGAAACTATGAGAATGATTAAAATAAATACTATGTGTATTTGTTTTTTAAGGAGAAGTTTAGAATATTGAGAAAATTACATGGAAAAAGCGCACTAACGGTGATGATAATATTAAAAGATATAATCAGAGCAATTCAGCGATTGTAATTTACTCACCTAATGAATATTTTGAAATTAAAATTTAAACCCAATCATATTATGAGAAAATTTACTTTACCGTTATTTTTTCTTTTCTTCATTTTAATTTCAAACATCTCTTTTTCTCAGAGCTGGCTTCCGGAACCTGTCAAATCACCTATAGCTGATGCATTAACAGGAACCTGGGCATCGCTTCCTTACGAATTCACGGGTCATACAAATAATGATGTTGTTACCTATAAAAAGATCCTCAATGGACAATATCTTGAAATTGACGTGAAGAGAACTGACAATTCCGGCTTTACTTACGAAGGAAAAGAAATCGTTGCTCCCAAGGCAGACGGAACATTGAAAGGAACATATTATGATATTTTTGGGAATGAGCGAAGCTCTTCTTACTCATCATCTAGCGACGGCAGCAAGATCATACTTACTTCTGCAAGTCTAGTCGGTACAGGTACGCGTGAAATAATAATAGACGGTGATACTATGATACAGAATGTGACTTTTTCAATGTCAGACAAATCAGGAAATCCGATGCCGGAACAAAAGATCACAATTACTTACAAAAAAGACAAGTAATACCCGGAAGCAGCAGTTTACTTAATTTAAATAACATTTTCAAAAAAAAATTTTTGTAACATACGAGACACAAAAGCACAAAGCAATCTATTTTCAAAAATATTTTCTTAATGTCCTTGCGACTCGTATATTAAAAAGGATTTTCTGAGACAGATGTAGCATGAACCGATGACAGCTTCGATAAGAGAGTGTTTTTCGATAAAATATGAGGGAAGATTTTTTCCGGCTTTTTGATTTTGAGTTTAACAAAGAACTATTGATCCGGAAAATTATTCGTAATGATTAATTATATATTCAGTACAAAGATATAATATAAAATCATGTTAATCGGAATTTATTGTTAGAAGTAAGACTATTCTGGAAAATTGAAGTCTAATTTTCAAATAAAAAAAGATGTGCTCATCTTTTGCTCTCAATTTTCTTCACTAATTTATCAAAACTCTTTTCGTGAGAAATGTTTGATACAATATGGTTTTTTCCATTTACACATTCATCAAGATTAAAAAAGATCTTATTGGAAAATACCTGTGTCTGGAATAATTTAAGAAGCGCGCTGAATTCTCTGGTGCTTGTAAATACAATGCAGGACTGAGTGTAACTGTTAATTTCTTCACATTCCAGGCTTAAAAGATATTCAATGAATTCCTCCCTGAACTCGTTGTCGGTATAATTATAATCCTTTGTCTTTACGTCATAAGAAATTAAATAATGTTTCTTTTTCTGGACCCCGTCTTTTAATACAACTTTCATTTCATTTGCTTTATCCATTATAACTTTTAATTTTAATTTTAAAAATATTTATCGAAATGATCTGCTCTGCGGCAAAACAATTGCAAACTGTTTTTATACTGTCCGGAATTCCGCTTATATGTATATACCTGCATTATTACTGCAATACAATGTATAAAGAATACACTGTTGATTACCAGGAATAAACTTTGATTAAAAGATCTTTCCTTAATCTCTTGGGGATTATTCCTGTTAAATAATTCTAGAAATTTTTTCTCCCGGCATTATTTGACATAGACGTCAGGATATATTATTATTATTTAACGGTAACACTATTAAGAAAAAATTCAATACTCAATAAATACTTCCATTAAGTATAAAATAATTTAATTTGATATTAGAAATCTGCATTTTCTAATTATTTTCCATCTGCCTTAGCAACGTGGCTGTGTCCCAGTAGCTCCACATACGAATGATCTTTCCGTCGGCGATCTTAAGAATGGCGCAGGTAGGAATATCAATGGAATTATTTTTCGGTGGTATCGGATTATCAAGACTGTTTGTTCCGATGAATCTGAAAGGTCCTGTATGAATTCCCTTCATTCTTAATCTGGACACAACAATATCATCACAACCAATCATTAACACAACATCATAATGAAAATCCGTGAACGCGGCAAGATATAATTTCCATCCTTCTTCCGCTGCATCTCTGCCTTTAATTGTGCTGTATTCAAGATCATATTCGTAATCCGGATGCAGTATGCTGACTATACGTTTTATGTCATTAGCATTAACTGCATCAACCCAATTTTTTACTGTTTCGAGATTCTTGTTGTTTGAATTGTCCATAAATTGAAATTTTTGTTTTATGATTTATATTTATATGCACAATGTAGAATGTATAGATGAACAGAGAGCTCTTTGAAAGCAATCCGTTTAATGATAATATTTCATTCATCTTACTTATTTTTCCTCTTTACTAAATTAAATCTTTCCGGTTTTAAACTCAATGTGAAACATGGCACTTCATACTAACACAGTAATCGGAACAAAAGGAAAACAATTATAATATTTTTTCAATTAAAATATTCTTAAGTTGCTTTTAATATTTAAAAACGGGGAAAGCCGAAAACCGGTAAGAGTAGGCATAAAATTATTCAAACTATATGATTAATTCAGAAAAGCCTGAGTACTTCAATCTCCGCCCAGAAACCGAAAAAGCTTACGGTTACTCACACGCTGTGAAATTAGGCAAAGATATTAAGATCTCAGGAGCAGTCAGCATGGATGATGCAGGCAATCCTACAGCCGTTGGCGACATGCTTCAGCAGATGAAGAACTGTTACACTGATCTTGAAAAGGTACTGAAACACTACGGCTGCACTTTCGATGATGTTGTGGTTGAAAACATCTTCACAACAGATATGCCAGAGTTTCTAGAACACTCGCCTTACAGAAATTCAATTTATACAAAACAATTTCCTACGGGATCGTGGCTTGGAGTAAAGGAACTTGCTTTACCGGAGTTTATGATTGAAATAGAACTCGAAGTTCATATTTCAGGATAATATCCGAAGAACTTTTCCCGGAATATATAAGTGTATATTTCTCCGGGGTTCTGTTTTAATGAATAGTAGAAATATATAAATTAAAGAAATGAATTTTTCATTTTATTTAAGAGAGTCATTGAAATTATTACCGATTTCTGATCTGAAAAGTTTTAGATATAAGATCAGAAGATACACACTGACCGGATTTTTACTTTTCTGCTGTATTCTTTTTAGCAAATGCAGCCGGGAAACTCCTCAAAAGACTTTCAACATTGCAGTCCTGAATTCAAACTCTATAGTCGGTTTTGCAGGTTCGGGAATGGAAAGACAATTAGAATCTCCATCCGTAATGCTGGATGAAGGAAGCAACGAGCCTGTTACTATGAAAAGAAGCGATGTAATAAATTCGAAGATCGAATTCGCAGAAACGAATCTGAAGGAAATTAATGGTATTAAAAAAACAGATGAAAATAAAGAAATACTTGAAGCTTCACAGGCATTGTATGAATTTGTAATTCCTGTTTACAAAACGGAATACATCCAGCTTGCAGGATTGTATGATTCTGACTCGGCTAAAGACAGGATTGAATCAATGTCAGCTTTAATACATGATAAATATTCTTTCCGATATGAAGAGCTTTACAATAAACTCATTAGTTCAGGTAAAAAATATGCTGAAAATCATAACATTAAAGTAAACTGGGGAGTGAATTAATTATATTTCTATATGGATCTGTTGATATATTAGAATTACCTAACTAGAAACAGTCAACAATGTCAGAATAAATTTGTTTTTTCGAAATAATTATTTGTAGAATTATCTGACCGTTAAATTTGAATAATAAAAAATAAGAATGAAAACAGATTTTAATTTAAGCAGAAAAATCTTCGAACTTCCTGAAGAAGGTCCAAAGCTGGGGACTCCTGAAGAGCATGATCTTTTTGAAAAAATTCAGCTGTCAATGATACATCAGTATGATAAGATATTTCCTGACAAGTATGCGTCAAGGACAGTTGTAATTGTACCTTCACTTACTCTAGACCAGGAAATTCTATCAAGTCTGAAAGGAGCGCTGCATTATGAAGAGAGACTTCTCTGTCTTCTTATGCTTTTGCGTTTTCCGCGGACGAAAATTATTTATGTTACAAGCATGCCTGTTTCCGATGTGATAATTGATTATTATCTTCACCTTCTTCAGGGAATTACCGGGCATCATGCAAGACAGCGGCTGACAATGCTCAGCTGTTTTGATCTTTCACGCAGACCTCTGACAGAAAAGATACTTGAGCGTCCGAGACTTCTCGGCAGGATCAAAAGTCTGATTACAGATCCTTCAATCACGCATCTTACCTGCTATAATATTACTCCGCTCGAAAAATCACTTGCCGTTAAGCTCGGAATACCGATATTCGGAACTGACCCTTCCAGATTCTATGAGGGATCAAAATCCGGAGCTCGAAAAACTTTCCGTGCATGCGGTATTGATATGCCGGACGGCACTGAAGATCTTAAGACAAAGGAAGATATTGCGGCTGCATTAGGAAGGTTGAAAAGAATAAATCCGGCAATCCGTAAAGCAGTTATTAAAATGAATGACGGTTTCAGCGGAGACGGCAATGCGATCTACAGATATCCTGAATTGAAAATTGATGATTTTCTTGAAGCAAACATACTGCATTCATTGTCAGATAACATGAAGCCCGTCGCACATGAAGTAAGCAAGGAGCTCTTCTTTGATAAATTCTATGATATGGAAGGTATTGTTGAGGAATTTCTTGAAGGTGAAATAAAGGTATCACCATCTGTCCAATGTGTGATCGGCACTTCAGAAAAGATCAACATTGACAGTACACACGATCAGCTGCTCGGAGGAGAAGAAGGTCAGATATTTCTCGGCGCAATATTTCCTGCTGACATTGAATATGCACCGGCTCTTGCAGCCATTGGAAGAAAGGTCGCTGAAATGCTTGCGGCGAAAGGTGTCCGTGGCAGATTTGCAGTTGATTTTATTTCGGTAAAACAGGACGACGGCAGATGGAAACATTTTGCGATCGAGATCAATCTACGTAAAGGCGGAACTACACACCCGTTCATGATGATCCAGTTCCTGACTGACGGTCATTATGATGCTGATAAAGGCGTTTATCTGACGGCAAGCGGAAATAAAAGATATTATTTTGCATCCGATAATCTTCAGAGCGACAGGTATATAGGTACTACACCTAATGATCTTATTGATATTGCCCTGTTTCACGGGCTAATGTATGACGGAGCCGCACAGGAAGGAGTAGTGTTTCATCTTATAGGCGCGCTGTCAGAGTTCGGAAAGCTCGGAGTTGTCTGCATCGGCAATACGCCTGAAGAAGCAAAAGAGTTTTATGATAATACTATACGGGTGCTTGATTTTGAATGCGGAGTTTAGTTTCCTGAATTGTTGTATCAGTGATAGAGTTTTAAAAATTAAATATGTTAAGTAATTATTTTCATCTGTATAAATCTCCATTGAGATACTTTAATCCGGAATCACAAATAACTGTAACGATCTTTTTTCCGGGTCCTATGATTCGTGCTCTTTGAATTGCTGCCCATACATGTGCTCCGGATGTTGTGCCTCCGAAAATGCCTTCAAGCTTTGCGAGTTTTCTTGCAGTTGAAATGGCATCTTCGTCTGATACTGCAATTATTTCATCTGCAAGATCCAGCCTGCAGATTGAAGGAACGAATCCTGCTCCGATGCCTTCCAGTTTATGTGTCCCTGAAATATTACCGCCTGAAAGAGCTCTTACATTCAGCGGCTCAATAGCTATGCATCGTATTTCCGGTATTTCTTTTTTAAATACTTCTGAATTTCCTGAAAAACAGCCGCCTGTCCCAACACCCATTATGAATTCGTCAATTCCTGCTCCAAGGTCATTAAGGATCTCCCCTGCCATTTTATGATAAGCTTTTTTGTTGTCAGTATTATTGAACTGATCGGTCCAGAAAGTATTTGGTTCTTTGCTTAGTTTCTTCGCTCTTTCTACCATAGAGTCAATGAGTTTTGCAGTTATCATACCGTTCCCGCAGGGAAATATTTCCAGTTCTGCTCCGAATGCCATCATTGTCCGGAGTTTTTCTTCTGCAAATGCATCAGAAGTTACAAAGTATGAATGATATCCTTTTATTGCACATACCATTGCGAGAGAACTTCCGGTACTTCCGCCCGTGTAATCGACCACTCTTCCACCCTGTTTCAGTTCTCCTCTTACTTCAGCCCCTTCTATCATAGAAAGCGCCATGCGGTCTTTCATGCTTCCTGTAGGATTTGCTCCTTCATACTTTACATATATTTCAGCGCAATCAGGTTCAGAAAGCTTTTCTAATTTTAGTAATGGCGTGTTTCCTATTTTGATCATTTTATAAAGAATAATTTTTCATGTTGAGAAAACATAAGCTTTAACTTTTTAAAACATTACATTTAAAATCATTATATTTTTTTATTCAATAGAAATCATCTCATTTTTTTATACTCTATATCTATTCAAAGTATCCGGCTTACTTTTGGCACAATCATCCGCATCATTTATCATAACCTGCACTTTGCTAAATTAAATTAAAAATTATATTTTTGTAAAGACAAATTTTATACATAACTATAATTCAGCGTTGATCAGCATAATGCCTTCAACGAAATTTATTAATTAAACTTAATATTCAACCATGAGCAAAAAAATGAATCCTGTTGTGCATTTTGAAATGCCTTACGAAGATAAGAACCGCGCTGCCGGTTTTTATGAAAAAGTATTCGGCTGGAAGCCTCAAATGCTTGGTCCTGAAATGGGCAATTATGTGATTGTTACAACTTCTGAAATTGATCCGCAGACACATTTCCCTAAGAAACCCGGAATGATCAACGGAGGACTGTTTGAGAGGACAAAAGATAATCAGATTCCTTCAGTTGTAATCGCAGTTGACGACATTAAGGAAGCAATGAAAAATGTTGAAGATGCAGGGGGTAAAATTCTCGGGGGTATGAATCCAGGCGAGCCTGATGACATACCGGGTGTTGGTCTTTACTGCGCTTTTATTGACAGTGAAGGCAACCGTGTCAGTATTTTACAGCCAAGTGGGATGTAATTGTTTTCTTTGAGTCACTGCGATCAGGATCATAAACTAACCGCAGATCAGATCGCAGGAGATTCAAGAGATTCAATCTATAATTTATTTAATTCCATTATTTCTCAATTATAATTTTAGAATTAAATGAATCTTAAAACTAATATAAAAGTATGTTTTATTCAACGATCACTTTCCTGAAACACACACTTCGCTCTACTCCCTCATATTGACCGTAATTAGGTATCACTTCATATCCCAAAACCTTATACAAGTTTAATGCTGCTAAGAGATCCCTTCCTGTTTCAAGAATGCACTCTGAATAGTTCAGTTCCGAAGACCATTTCTCTAATTCGTTCAGTATTTTTCGCGCAAAACCTTTTCGCCTGTATTCCGGCAGCACGTACATCCTCTTAACTTCAGCAGTCTTATCTGAATATTTCTTTATTGCCCCGCATGCAACAGGAATATTTTTCACATAAACAATAACTGCTTTATCAAGATCAGCTTGTTTGTTGAACTGTGCAAAAAATTCATGCTCCTCTCCGTCACTTTCCTGTAGGATAATGTCAAGCTTATTTGTTAATTCAGCAAAATCTTTATTCCAGGGATCTGTTCTTAAAATTTTTATTGTTTCATAATTTTTAGGAGTCATCTTAAAATTTGCATTTTTAATACTGCCAATTTAATGATTAATTAAATATTTTAAAATATCCTATTTGAGATATTTTAAATGACATCATTTATTTAAATTAAAACTCATTATTAAATTTACTTATACTAGATTCAATGATTTAAAATTATCTTCTAATTTATTTTTAGAACAGTTATCAATTAATTCCATATTTAGAAATGAATTTACCGCCTTTTAAATTATTTCCGGTAATCAAAACTGACCGTATATCCCTTAGAGAAATCAAAACATCTGATGTAGAAGACATTATTGAGATCTCCTATTATAATTCCAGACTGGCAGGATCTGAAGAAGAAGCACTGGAAATGCTGAATAAAATAAATAAGAATTATATGAACGGTAGTTCGATTCACTGGGTATTGAAGAAATATCTGCAGGCAGGATAACCGGTACAATCGGATTTTACAGGGGATTTGATCATAGTACAGGGGAGATTGGTTGCGTATTGATTCCTTCATTCCGGGAAAAGGGAATTATGACAGAAGCTATTAGATCAGTAGTGGATTTCGGATTTAATACAGCCGGGCTGAAAAGGATAAAGGCGGTGACTTCAATTCAAAATATTAAAGCTCTAAAACCATTAGCCAGTCTGGGTTTTATCAATAGTAATGAAATTATGTTAAGCGAAAATGCAGATTACGAACTGACAAAAAGCAAATTAATAACCTCTTCACATTAGAATAATTGAACAAATAATTATTCAGTCAGAATTATAATTTCTAATTTAAAGCACTCTGTATAACCTCTTCTAATTTTTTATCAGCCGGATGTCCTGTGAAAACAACCGTACCTGTTTTATCGACAATGAAGCATACAGGAAGTCTGAATTTATCATCACCTGATTCCCCCGTGTCCCAGTCCCTCTGCATGGTTAAATCTGTGTCGAAAGCAACTGCATATTCCATTTCAGATCCGCGGTCTGTCATGAACTTGTCCAGTTTTTCTCTGCCGTCAAATTCATGAGTGGCAACACCTATTACAATGAGACCATGGTCAGAATATTTCTTCTGCAGTTCACTTAAATGCGGTATGTTCTCTATGCACGGTCCGCACCATGTTCCCCAGAATTCCACCAGATATACTTTATCATTTTCAAATGAAGTAACAGGCTCGCCTTTCAGCCATTCTTCAACTGAAATAGAAGGTGCTTTATCTCCGACTTTTGTTCCGGATTGTGCAGGGATAATTGAATTTATGTTTAAAATTAAAATTACTAAAAGTATTTTTATTGACATAAGGCATGAAATTATTTTTAATGAAAATGTTTTACTTCAATACGTAATTTATCCGATTTGGTTTCTTTTTGTAAATTTATAAAAATTAATTTGATAATATATTAGCTTAATATTACTGCGCGATAAATTTATTAATTAATTAGTATTATATAAATTTGTATCTTAATTAAACAAAATTCTATTTTATGAAAAAATTATTTTCAGGTGTTTCTATTTTTATTATTGCAGCTGCAATAAATTTTTCCGGATGCAGCAGTCAGCCGGAATATCCTTCCATAAATTATTCATCTGCTAATGAATATAATTACGGACAAGTTGTTTGGAGAGATCTCGTTACTCCTAATCCAAAACTCGCAGCGCAGTTCTATAAGGATGTTTTCGGCTGGACTTCAAGCCAGGTCGGAACAGATGACAATCCTTACTGGATATTTAAAAGCAATGGTAAGCCGGTCGGCGGTATGTACTTAATGTCCGATGCAAAAAAGGATGCAGGCGGAGAATGGGTTCCGTATTTTTCAGTAAGTTCATTGAATGATTTCATAGCAAAATCAAAAGCTGACGGAGGTAACGTGATCGTTAAGCCAACTGAACTAAGTGGCAGAGGTAGTGTTGCTCTTCTCACAGATCCTCAGAACGCTTATTTTGCTATAATAAAATCTAAAAATGGTGATCCTTCTACTACTGATCCTATGGAATTTCAATTTCTCTGGAATGAACAATGGGCAAACGACATGCAGAAATCAGCTGATTACTATAAGTCCATATTCAATTCCCAGCTTGAGGAGAAAAAGGATGATGAAAGAGATTATATATTATTAAAGAATAACGGGAAACTCAGTTGCGGTATAATTACGAATCCTGTGGAAAATGTTAGAAGCCACTGGATCCAGTATGTCAGGGTTTCTGACGTTAAAGGAATAGAGAAAAAAGCAAAAGACGCAGGTGCAAAGATCCTTATACCTGCTGATTCAACAATAAGAAGCGGGACTGTTTCTGTATTCGTCGATCCTACCGGTGCCCCGATTGCCATTCAGAAATGGCCTATTAAATAATTAAATCAAAATAAAAAAATGAAAATATCACTAAGCTTAATACTCATTGCTTTAATAATTTCCGCTACTTTTTATTCATGTGTGGGATATCAATCAAGTACCAGTGTAGGATTTGGCGTAAGCTCCGGACCATATGGATATGGCGCATACAGATATCCTAACGTGAACTATGGTGTCTACAGAGGCGGATATCGGGGTTGGTAATTATTTTTTTTACTTTCGCTTGTAATTACATGGCTTTTAAAAATTCAAACATTAACTAATTAATAGATTATTTTATTTTTCAATCTCATGCGAGCAACAGAGATTGCAATGTAAATTGAATCATTGTATTAATTATATAAATCCAATTTCCATGAAAAGATTGTAACTCTTTTTTCTTATTAAGATGATTGTAACTACATTTGTATCCTGCGCGGGAGTCCATTTTAGTTCAGGTATCGGAATCGGCATATCAGGCGGTCCTTATGGTCCGCGAATAACCCCAAATGTTAATATAGGAATATATAGCGGAGGATACCGTTAGCCAAAAGATTTTAACCAATTATAATCTATTTGTTAATTTAATATCTATTTGTAAATTCTTTCAGACTTGATTAAACTATAATGATAATAGAAGATTTTTTATTTTCTTTAAAAATACTTTTTTAAAACCGAATTGGATTAATAATCTGATTTCAACAAATTTCTATTGGATGATTTTGATCATTCAGTTTATTTTTAAAATTGTAATATGAATTGCAAACTTATTTATTAATATAAGTTCTATTTCTTATCGGTTCTAATTTCATTTTACAATTCGGTGTGCCTTTTCTGCATTTTGAAAACTCAATAATGTTGGAGTATAATCTATATTGTGAATTACTACTTCTGCTTCCTGATCATTTGAAGGATATCTTCCACTGTCGAGCCATAAGTTTAAGCATAAAGTAGTATTGTTTTCAGGATCCGGAATAATTACCGGATCAGAGTTGCATTCTTCCTTACTCTTCGGCGGATTTGAATTGTTAAAATTCCATGATGTTATCAGGTTTCCGGGAGGAGGAGGATTTGCATGTCCCTGATAACTTGAGAAGGAAACCAAAGCCGGTGTCCAGTTTAAAAAATGAATTGAATTATTTCCTGTCTGCACCATCGGACGGCTTACTGATCTTTCAGTTTCCTGACCCCCGTTTGTAGGCTGGACGGAATATTCCAATGGATACTGATATCCTGCATCCCCCCATCTCGTGAACTCGATATCAAGTTCGCTGTTTGCATTCGTTTCACAGTTGATGTCATTCCATGTAAATATTCCAAACACAACATTCTTATCTAGATTATCCACCCGGCTTGAAAGAAGAATAGTATAATTTCCGTATCCGACTGCTTCGTTTGTAAAGAGTTCGGAACAGTAAAACTTACCATTTCTTTTTGTGATCTTCATATGAAGATCTCCGGCTGAATCAATATATACATTATCATTGCCGGACGAAAAAAAGTTTGGTCCCGGATTACATCTTGTATCATTGGAACTTACGACCCGCCAGTCAAACCCTGACCAGTTTATCATTCTGCTGAAAGTCAGATTACAGGGAGCAGTATAATCGTTAGGACTGATCGCACTTATAAAATTCAAAGCATTGTTATATGCAATTATTACATCAGATACATCCACAAATCTGTCTCCGTCCAGATCAGAGCTGACGTAGCCGGAAACAAAACTGTTTGCTGCATTAAATATATCGATCACATCAGCTCCATCTATGCTGCCGTCCTGATTCTTGTCACCGCTGTAGATACAATACTTGTCTGAATTCATGATGAGATTATTTCCGTAAGCCTGAGAAGAGGAAGAAGTAAAATCGTAATTTATGCTTTCCTCAAAATATAAAGGCTCGCTGCTCCATGTCTCAATGGAATTTCTGTGCTTTATATCTATATAATAGGAAGCATGCGGAATCAAAGTTTTAATACTTCCCTGAAAAGTGACAGAATCAATTACCGTATTGGCTGAATCAATTATCATGAACGGCGAAAAAGTCTGTCGAAGTAAAACTTTAACAGTATCTTTCATTCTTAATCTGCCCGATACCGGGTTGTAAAATCCTTGCGGTATTACTTTAAGATCAAGATTTGTTTCAAGATAAAGCATCTTGATTTCCTCAGCTGTCAAAGCTCTGTTATAAATTCTTATATCATCTAATTTTCCAAGAAAATATCTCAGCGTACCGGGAGTGTGTTTTCCAAAGATAAGCGGATTGCTGTCAGGAACAACCGTTCCTGAAAATGAAACCGAATCATAAGGATCCCCATTAAGATAAAGTATTGCTTTTTGACCGGTCCATTTCAAAGATATGAAGTACCAGGTATTGAGAGAAAAAAATCTTGTAATTCTGACATACTGTCCTCCAATGTCAAACTGAATATAAGGATTTGTTAAAGCAATAGATCCATATTGTCCTAAAGCTCCTGAATTTGATTTTGACATAAAGCCCGCTGAATTATTTTCCCATTGTGAAATATTTATCCAGAAATTTAGAGTCATGGAATTCACTGGAGATTGCATGCTTGAAGAATTCGGAATTTCTATATAAGTATGATTAAAGTAATAAGCATTGTCGGTTCTGCCGAATCTGTCAGTTGAAAGTGTTGCTCCGTTATTTATACCGTGATTTCCGTTACCGCTTTCATCTTTTGTATTTCCGTTGAATGGATAGTAGGCAATTAAACCGCTGTCCGGATTTGCGGAGTAAGAAGTATTATTAAAATAAATAATAAGTATAAATAAGAACAGAGTTTTTTTCATTCTGTTAATATATTTTTTTCATTAAGATAAACTTTTTAAATTATACAAAATACATCTAATCTGTGTCTAATGAATATTATATAAGTATAGTTTAATTTGCTCAGATTTAGGTTTCTATATATGATTTTTGATTTGATGTTTACAGCGAATTGTATTTTATAATAAAAGTTTGAAAATAAATTTGACCAATAAATAAATTATATTCAGGGATAGAAATAGAGTTTTTCTGTGTTCCAAAATAAAAATACTAAACCAAAATGACAAAAATCTCAGTGCATATCTTTCTTCTATTATTAACATCTATTCTGTTAAAGAGCAATATTTCAAATGCCAAATATTTACCTGCAGTAAATTCTATGAACAACAGGATTCAGGATAATTTAATTGATTCAGGACCGGTCGTTGGCGCAGTCACTGAAAATTCAGCAGTGATTCTTGTAAAACCGGTTAAACCTTCGGAAATAAAATTTCAGATCTCAGAGGATTCCACATTCAGTAATTCTTTTTACTCTGAAGAAATCAGATCTGATCAGAATAATTACAACTTTACAAAAGTTTCCGTAAATAATTTATCCCCGGGAGTTAAATATTTTTACAGAGCTGTAATAGATGGTGCTATTACGGACAGGATTAATTCATTCAAAACATTTTCCGCAAACAGGAATTACAATTTTTCATTTGGTTTCGGATCGTGCCAACAGGGTTACGGTGCAACGACACCGGATATATTCCCTGTTATTGCTGAGGATTCATTAAGATTTTTCCTGCAGATCGGCGACTGGACTTATCCTGACTTCGGCAAACCCGGCAAAGGTTATAATGAAAGCATGGACAAGCTTGAAGAAACATACAGATACAGATATGATTACAATTATCCGTTTAACAGCAGCGTGCTCAGCAGAATGCCTGTTGCATATTTATATGATGATCACGATTATGCCGGAAATGACGCTGACGGAACCAATCCATTTAAGGTTAATTCTGTAAAAGCTTATTCAATGTTTTTTCCTCATTACAAATTAGAAAACCAGGATAACGGTATCTGGCAGAAATTCCGCTTCGGAGATGTTGAATTCTTTCTTCTTGATCTAAGGACACAAAGAAGCGCAAACAGCAATGCTCTGGATTCATCAGGGAAGTTTGATCCTCCTGCAGGTCATTCTATTTTAAACGGATATACTATTAACGGTGAAGATCAGAAGACATGGCTTGAGTATTCATTGAAGAATTCGGACGCAAAATGGAAAGTCATAGTTTCAACTGTAATATTTAATCCAAGATATTCAGATGCTCTGAAAGACGAGAGAATAAGTACAATGTTTCCTAAAGTGCAGAAAGGTATTTCGGATAAATGGGCCGGTTTTCCGGAGGATATAGATTTTCTTGTAAACATTATTAAGAACAATGATATCAAAAATGTTATAATGGTCAGCGGAGATTCGCATTCTTCTTATATTGATGACGGAACAAATTCCGTAATTCCTGAGATAAGCAGTTCTAATCTGGATACAAAGAATTCCAAGCTCGGTATGCTCACACAACTTGCGGGATATAATATTTGGAATCAGGGCAGTTACAATGACGACGGTCATGCTTACGGAAGAATAAGCTTTTTCTTCGGAGATGAGGAATATGCACTTCTTGAAGTTGTAGACCAGACAGGGAAAGTTGTATTAAATTACAGGCTGAATGCGAAGTGAACTTAAAGTTACAAGTACATTATAGTTCTTTACTAGCACTAAACTGATTTCTCTGAAAATTTTAATATAAAATATACTATTAATGAATATCCGGGTTATTCTTTATTTCACAGATCATTATTGTTAAATATTACCGCAGTGTCATACTCCATAATTTTTTTAGTTTGGGATCAGTTTTGAACCGTTTGACTCTGCGGGATAAAGAATTCTTTTTATAACTTGAAACACAAAATTGATTAACTCAGGAATCCGAATTTATCCTTATTACCTTCCATCCATTGTCTGAAAGTTCTCAGCTCAGGATATATTTTCCTGCATTCATCCGCATCTGTATGAGGAGGCGGTAAAAATTCCTGCTGAAATGCAAACATAGCTGCCAGGTCATCAGCTCCCGGAAAGCCAAACCCGGCAAAGACTTCCTGAGGAATAAAATTAAAATTCACTTTCTTATACAAAACATCGGACATTACCGCTGCATATTCATCCGGTGTCAGAGAGTCACCTGCTGCAAATACTGTCCTGCCAATAAATTCTTCCGGATGCTCAAATATCTGCAGAACTATACCTCCGAGATCTTCCACTGAGATAGCGCGAAGATTATTGCTCTGAGGAAACCCGAATGAAAAACTTCCGTCATCAGCTTTCTGAGGTGGAAAGAATGATAGGAAATTCTCATAGTAAAAAGCAGCGTGAAGATAAGTTGCCTTAAGATTCAAACTCTTTGCATAATCTTCAAGCTCTCCTTTTAAATCAAGATGAGGCGCTATATATTTACCTTTGCTTATCTTTTTTGCACTGGGCAGAGCACTGAAAACAAAATGACTTATATTACTTTTGCTTACTGCATCGACAAGATTTTTCCCCTGATCAAATTCCTTATTGAAATGCTCCCAGAAGCTTGTAACTCCGAATACTCCGTAACAATTCTTCATTGCATCGCTCAGACTATTAACATCGTCCATTGAACCCTCAACTACTTCAATGCCCTTAGCTGCTAAAGATTTCGCCTTATCACTGTCAGCATTTCTGGTAAATGCCCTTACAGAATAATTTCCTGATTTAAGCAGATAATCTGTCACACTTCCTCCCTGCGCACCGGTTGCACCGGTCACAAGTATTTTTTTCTTTTCACTCATATTTAGTTATTTTATTTTTATTTATATATATATTTTAGATGATTAAAAAACGATAATTATTTTTTGAATTTGGATAATATTAATGAATATTATTCAATAATTTAACTTAAATCTTTAAAGCAGGATCTTGAAATTGATCAAACAAATTGCTCATTTAAAAAAATTTTGAGACTTTTCGATCAGCCAGTTTTTCGCTCCAAGCGGATTACTTTGCATTTCTTTTATCTGCTTCTTCAACATTACTAATCTGATATCATTTTTGCTTTTTATATCATCTTCTTTCAACTTTGTCAATTCATTCACATTTCTGAGAAATTCATAATGAGCATTCTTCTGTTCCTCAGCAATCAGCTTTTCACTCTTAAGATAATGTCTGAATGCATCTATAGCCGAATATGCCTGCTCATATAAATTCATTTCATAATAAATTCTTACAGAATAACTTTTTACCATTACTTTTATCAGGAACAATTTAAAATTAGTTTTTGAAAAATATTCAAGAGCTTTTTCATATTCTTTTTTTCTGAACGCCCGATATCCCTTACAGAAATTAATGGTGTTGTTAGATTCTTCAGCCGGAGAGATACCATTCTGAAAATTTTTCAGAAAATCTTCAGCCCATGCATATTCGCCTACTAGACAAGCTGAAGTATATGTATTTATAAAATTCACAAAAAGAATATATCCGGGCTTTTGAATATTTCTGTCAATCATCTCTTTTAGAATTCCGAACCTGTCCCTGCAGAATGCTTCATCACCCAGCTTAATTCTGTAAACTGCAAATGAATTGGCGACAAGAAGTATATAGTATAAGTCTTCCATTGAAAGATTCTCAATGTATCTTTCTTTCAATTCAAATAAATGCCGGTAATCTTTTTCTTCTTTGAATAATTCAACTGCAATTATCTGCTTATAAATCCGGCCCGAGGGATTATTCTCAAATTCCTTATCTTTTATATATTCGAGTATATTTTCAAACATCTCCATATTAAATTCAATATTGCCGTGATTCTTATGCGTTAGCATTTTAGAATAATTCCTCAGAAGAACTATTAGAGTATACTGAAGATAAATGTCAAACTCATTTTGAATAAGATTAAAAGTGTATCCTGATCTTATAAATTTATAATGCGACGTATTTACCCTTGCCATCTGATAAAGAGACTGATAATAAAATTCATCCCTGACCTTAATTCCATCAAGATGTTTGTTTATTTGTTTTTCTTTTTGAGCATACTGGCTTTCAAGCTTTCTCTCGTGAAGTTCATTAAGCAGATTTATATCATTTTCAATTCCCTTTTTTTCATTGGCTGTTAATTTCAGAAATGTCAGGGACAACTGATACAAATCTGAAATAATATTCTTTAATTTGAAATAATTATACTTTTCTTTTCCGAATAATTTTTTGAAAATAATCTCTTCCTTGCATTGTTCAGGATCAAACATCGGGTAAAACTTAATTACTTCTTCATATAATTTAATAACAGACTGGTTTTTATTGAAAAACGGAGAGCTTACGAAATCCCTGAACTTTCCTGTCTCGGATTTTGATAATGTCTTCAGCAGTGTGATAAGTTTTGTATTAACCATTATTTTGATTTTTCATCAGATTATGCATCAAAATACTCAATAAATCACTTAAATTAAGCGTAATTGGAATAACGCAACTGAATAACCCAATTATCCGGTATACTTTATTAATACGGTATACTTTATTATATGAATCTCCTGATATGTTTCTTTCTAATGAATCAAGTCTTGCTTTCAGTAGACTGCACAATTCTGAATCGAAAAATGAATTATATACTTTTTCCATAATCATAAGATCAGTAATTCACTTCAAAGTAAAAAAATAAAAACAATTTATTTCTGATTATTCAAATGCCGGTTTTTAGTATACATAGTATCAAAATGAGATAATACTTATCTTTGCAGCTGGAAAAAGTTTTTATTGGATTCAAAAAATTAAATAAATGGAATTCGGAATTATAAAGGAATGGTTTGAACTGCTTTCCTATGCTGCGACTATTATAGGCATTCCTCTGGCTATATATATCTTTTACAAAGATAAGATCAAAGCACGCAAACTCAAAGAAAAGGAAGCATTGTTTACAAGCCATTCATTATACGTAGATTATCTTAAGATCTGCCTCGAGAATCCCGAAATGAATATCTACAATACTTCTTTCAGCGGGAATCATTTAACTCCTGAAGAAAAAAAAGAAATTATAATTTTTGAGATATTATTTACTTATCTTGAAAGTACTTTCCTTTATTATGTGGATCAGTCAGATAAAGTAAAACTGAAAAGATGGACAGGCTGGGTTAATTATATTAAAGATTTTTCCAAACAGGAAAACTTCCGGAAAGCCTGGGAGCTTACCAGCGGCCAGTGGGATGAAGACTTTATGAAACTCATGAATGATATCATAAGGAAAGGATAGTATGCAGTTTTAGGCTTTCTTCACTTTAATTTTAATTCAGTTTTTTTGTCTGTAAATAAATTTATTTATTTTAAAATATTTAAAATTTTACTGCGATGGAAAAAGAAAAACATATACTTATCAATAATATCCACAGATACTTCGGTGTCGAGTTTAACAATACTGCCTTCAATTATTTTGACAGGAAAAATAAATCTCAGGAAGAAATTGATGATATGATCGGTTATGCTCACAGCTCGCTTCATCACTGGAAATTATATTCCGGCGGAACTGTGGTAAATGTTCAGAGAGGTGAATATATGGTAGCTAAAGCATATTCACTCGCAGGAATCAAAACCGAATCATTGTCTCATGCAAAGCGGTGTCTTGAACTTACGGAAAAATATCCCGCCGAAATGAAAGATTTTGATTTCGCATTTGCAAATGAAGTTATGGCAATGGCTCAGAAGCTTAACGGTAACTATGATGAATTCCTGAAGCACAGAGCTATGGCTGAGAATTTCGGCAATGAAATAAAAGATGAGGAAGACAGAATTTTTTATTTCGAAGAGTTTAATAAATATATTCTTAATACATAATATTGAGATCGAATATACTTTTCTACTATAATTTCCAGTTAATTAAAAATAATTAAATTCCAAATTCAAAAATTAAATCTCTCTGCGTCTGTTTTTTTTAACTATGAAATCCGCTTATATATTAAACTCTATTACTGTCAATTTTTCAATAACTTATAGTTTTACCGCTGTAACCCAATGCCATCCTCGCTGCAAACCCCGCATTTACAATGGCTTTAAGACCTTTAATTATGCTCTTCTCATCATCAGCTATAGTATAATCGTTTTCAGGCAGCATTACAATCAAAGATACATCAGTGTCGGGATCGTACATCATTAATGAAAGATAACCTTTAATGCATCCGTTGTGTCCGTATCCAAGATCCTTAATATGAAAGCATCCTAAGGCATAGGTTTTATTTGAATCGGAAACGGTATGCTTCATGAGTTCTATGCTGTTTTTATTAAGTACATTTTCACCTTTCATTAATGTACGGATGTATTTATTAAGGTCAGCCATAGTGCCGATACCGTTTCCTTCACCAACGTGAGCAGACATATTAACATCCGTAAATATTACATTTGTATCCTTTGAAAGCATCAGTCCTTTAGCATAAGGTGCCGGCATTTTAACATCTGAAGCTAAATACGGAAACGACAGATCAAGCGGAACAGGAGCTGTGCTTCCGGTAATATTATCCTTAATATAATCAGAGTAATATTTTTTAGTACCGCTTTTAAAAGTATAAACTCTTTCTATTATTTCACTCAGCATAGTAAATCCTGTATTGCTGTAGTGATATCCTTTACCCGGTGGGAAAAAAGATAATTTATGTACTGCATCCTGATTGACAAGTTCTGAAAGCTCATACTGATGAGACGGATCTTTATACATCATATAATCAACATAACTCAGACCGTTATATCCCGGCACTGAATCATTATCAACATCATAAACACCTGCCGAATGCTGAAGCAGCTGCTCTATTGTTATCTCATTCTTATTCGGTATATCAAACTCAGGAGTGTCCGGAATGTAGGGAATACTGCTTCCCGGAATATTAACAATGATCCTTGATCTTATATCCAGCCATCCGTCCTGCTGCATTTTTAGAATTGATGTAGAAGTGAAATTCTTTGTGTTGCTGGCAAAGCGGAAATATGTGTCATTGGTTACCTGTGTATAACCATCCGGTACACTGGAAACAAAGATAAAATCTGACGGAGTCTGGATCAGAACATTCAAAGAAGGAATTTTTCTGCCGATATTATTTTCATATTCTGCTCTTGCTTCGTTCACTCCTTTCAGTACTTTATCATAATTCGATTCCTGAGCTTTCAAATCTGAGGATAACAATAAAGCAGTTAGAAAGTAAAGATAAAACAATTGCCTGATGTTTATTAAATGTGATTTCATAATCCGGTATATTTTTATGAGTTATGCAAAAATGATCTATTATTAATAAAAATGAAAACTAAATAAATCAGTACAAATTATTAATCTCATCGATTGTTTTACATGTCATTATTGATCCGGCTTATACCGGATAAGCTCATAAACCGTTTGGTTAAAAAATGATAATTTAAATTTTGTGTTTTATAAAAAACAGGGATACGGTTTTCACCATACCCCTGAATGTTTAAAGATATTTTTAAGTTTTTATCTTTTGATTTTATCCTCCCCTGGGAATCCGGGTCTTTCCATTTCATTTAATGTATTATGTGAATTCGCTTTTACATCCGCATTTTTTACAGAAGGTTCTGCTCCCGGCGGTACGACTTTAGCTACGAAGTTTGTAGCATTATTATAAACAATTGCAATGTCCGTAAGGTCTGCGAACCTGTCCCCGTTTACGTCTGTCACAACATAACCGGTTACAAAATTTGAACCGTCATTGTAGACCAGTAATAGATCAGCCAGATCTATTAAACCGTTCTGATTTACATCGCCGTTGTACTGGCAGTATTTACCTGCTTTTAATATCAGATTATTTCCATAAGCCTGAGATACAGATGAAGTGAAATCGTAACTGAACGGTGATCCGGCGGTATAAACCTGTCCTCCTGCCTTACTCCATGTCTCAAGGCCGTTCCGGCTTTTTACCTGAAGATAATATGTACCCGAAGGAGCATTACTGAATAGAAACGATCCTGTAAAAGTAACTGAATCTATAACTCCCTTGGCTGAATCAACTATACTGTATGGCGCTGAAATGTTTCTCAGGTAAATTCTTGACGTGTCACGAATGTTAAGTGATACATTGTTATAAAATCCATGCACTGCCAGCTTGATGCTGGAAGGAACTGCCAGACCCACATTCAGTCTTACCTTGACATCTTTTGCCGGATTGACGGGATCATTTGATGATACTCTGACTTTCCCCGTATAAGTACCGACAGGCAGACCTGTACTGTTAAATGTAAGATCAACATTCTGATTACCAGCCGGAATAATAGTACCTGAAAGCGGATTTTCTGTTAACCAGGGCAGTCCGCCTTTTTCAATTTTTACCGCAAGATTATTGTGAACGTATACATTGTCAAATACTAATTGTAAGCCATCTGTTCCTGTTGAATTTTCTATTCCGACAGTATTGGAATTATTGGGAGTTGTTATGTTAAGATACTGATAATAAATCCTTCCGTCATTATATAAGATGATCTGATAAGTATAAGGTCCGCCTGTGCTGTAATGAGGGACATTATTGTACTGAACTATAAATCTGTTGTTCACTGCATCATTATAATAATAAATTCCGCCAGAAGTTCTTACATCCTGATCATCCCAGAAAGCATACAGAGCTGTATTAGGTTCTGCTGCATCCGGAACCGGTGTTTCTGTATAAGCTACATTTGTAGATGCAACATCAAATGAGACCCAGCCATTTGTTACAATTTTCAGCTGTGAATAAGATGTTCCGTAATAAGAGAATGAGAAAGGAAGTGGAACAACTACAGACCCGTCATCTCCAGTTCCGTTAGTCCATGTTGAGATAAGTGTACCTGTTCCGGAAATATCAGCCCAGCTGAATGCAGGTCCTCCGGGTTCATCACTGTCTATCCAAACATATCCGAAAGCATCGGGACCTCCTGATCCGTCAATTACTTCCGGACCAAATACATCATCTTCTGTTCCCTTAGGCTGATTCATAATAGCTTTGATTTCCTCTTCACTATATTTCTTTGCTGTACTTTGCGGACTGAATGAAGCATTCAATTCAGTAAGCGACCAGTTAAGTGATGACCCTCCCGTATTCCCGATCAATAGATTCTTTATTGTTGTATTTGAACCCAAAGAAAGATTTGCAATTATGGAATCCTGTGAAGTAGTGACAACCGGCGGAGGCGGTGGTGGGATTCCTGCGCCTTTACAGATATTGTCCAGATATAAATTATTTCCGAAACCGCTTGATGCTCTGAATTTTACCATGTTTGTTCCTGTCGGTAAAGAATAACTCTTTGAAGCCCATTGTGAGCTTGTCGGTACAAAAATTGATGTCGAGGTCGGTGCTGTATTCAATGTACCGCCTGAAGCATTTCCATAAAGTCTTACTAATGTCGTATAAGTACCACCTAAATTTGTAGATGTTTCTATGATAAGAGAATCAGTTCCGGTTGTATAAGGCGCATAAGCATTATCAAATTTTAAAGAATCTCCTGCAACTGATGAAGAGAATGCCAATGAAACCAAAGATTGAATTGTACCGGATGATGCTGACCAGAAATCAAATTTGGAAGATCCGGAGCCCACTCCGTAACTGCTCACTGCATCCCTTGTCCAGTATTGTGTTCCGGAAAATTCTAGGGTCCAGAAATTCGGTGGATAAGTTGCAGTTGTAAAATCTTCACAAAGCTGCTGTTCTATTATTTTGAATTTAATTAACGCTGTTGAATCCCTGTTATGTCCGGCTGAATTATCCTGAGCAATTATTTTGTAAAAAATACTGTCTCCGATTACTACATCTGAATTCAATGAATTAAAGGCAGCTGAATAACTGCTTCCTCCGCCGTTGATAAGCTTAAACTGCTTTAAAGGAGTTGGAGAGTTTTTATACCACTTTACCCAAACTGAATCTATACCTAAATTATCTGTAACAGTTGCTGAAACCGTTGAAGGCCAGATCGGTTTTGCCTGATCCCCTAAAGGCGTGTGTGTAATTACAGGACTTGTATTATCTGTAGAAGCAACGAAAGAATTCAAAACTGAAGGAGCTCCTGAAGGCGCAGTAGCTATTCTGTTCAAACTGTCTGCTGTTGAAATATAATATCTGTAAGTCGCCGGTGACCCGTTAGCAGGAATGTTTGCTGTCCAGTTTGTTCCGCTTGTGTTTGTCATAAGCAAACTGTCAGTAACCGCCGGATTATTTCTGGACCAGAATAATTTAGTCTTAGACGGATTAATTCCGGATCCCGAAGGCGTAATTACACAATTAACAGGATAAACGCCTGTTAACTGTTCTGTATTTGTCAATGCAGTATGTGCTATTGCAGGACCAATGTCTATAGAAGCGATCCATGCCTGATACGCTCCTGTAATGTCTTCTGACCAGTAAGGCCAGATCTTTCCGTTACCTGATGTGATTCCAATATAATCTCCCTGATAACCTCCTGCTAATCCGGAAATAGGTTTTGGCTTGAATTTATGATCTGATACTAAAATATCAGACCATGTACTTCCTCCGTCAACTGATCTTGAAACATATATCTGCGCAGAATCATTTGTCGGAATATTGCGTGTATCATAATAAACTACATTTACACCGCCGTATTCATCTACTCTTACTGCAGATAAATATTGTCTCTTACCATTTCCTGCAGCATCCTGATTTACTCTTGTTGATGTCCAGGTAGTTCCGCCGTTTGTTGATTTATGTAAAATTGCATCTGATACGTCTGTAGCTGGAGCAATTGTTTTTTCTGATGATACAACATATATCCATCCGTTTCTTAATCCGCCTGATCTGTCTACATCTATTCTTGGGAATCCATTTACTCTGATACCATTAAAAAAACTGAATTCATCAGATCTGATTCCATTCATATTATCGGCAGAATTTGTTGATATGACCCAGTTGACTCCCCCGTTTGTAGATTTTGCAAAACCAAGAGAATCTTCAGTTGAGTTCTGTCCGTTTGTAGTACAGTTAGCCCAGACAACATAAACTTCACCGTTAGGTCCGACTCTAACATCACATCCCTGATGGTGATGTCCGCTTGAAGGCACTGGACTAACAGGAGCAACAGTTGACCAGGATACACCGCCATCTGTGGTATAGGATAAAACAATTCTGTTTACATATGTTCCGCCAAACTCTGTATAAACCGTATAGCTTCTTCCGTAGAAAGCGCTTGAAGGAGCATCATCTGTGCCGGATAAATTTTTATCAGCGCTTGTTGTAGCTCCGGGAAAAGTAACTGTAGGCGCCCAGTTAATTCCGTTATTGGTAGAATAACTGGCACCCATTGAAAAAGTCGTAGTAATGTATGACATTAAAAATCTTCCATTCTTATCAATCATTGGTCCTGGATCACCGCTATTAAATCCACCGTTGTTTAGTGTATCACTTCCAAACCAGGTGACACCACCGTCAGTAGTAACATAAACTCCTGTACTGAATGTTGAGCCTCCCCTGAAAGTATTTGCAGATCCAAGCATGATCAATTGATTTGACGGATGTCTTACTATAGGAACTTCACTTTGAGTTCCTGCGCTGGGATGTACTCTGAAATTTGGTGAAACTGCAAATACACCATTGGGAGTTGAAATGTTTCTCGGTGAAGTGCTGAATACAACATTATCAGACTGTGGGAGAGGGACATATTCTCCCTGCTGATAAATTTTTGTCATTGAGGGATCATTCCATTTTGGAGAATTATCACGGGACTTTTGTCCCATAAAAAAAAATGCCCCTAAACAAAAAAGTGAAATAAGAAATAACAGTTTTTTCATTTTTTTTAAGAATTAGATAAAACAGTTTATAAATATTTTTAACAAAGTAAAGTATATTTTTTTAAATTACAATTAAGCAAAAAATATTACTTAATTAAAATTTTTTGTTTGTTTACAGTCAGGATAAATATATAGGTTAATTATTCAAATCTATTTGTAAGTCAAATAGAATATGAAAGAATAAATTCCTGTGTTTTCTTTTATTTTATTTAATATCAAATTTGCACTGGCATTCTGAAAACAAATGAGAATAAAAAAATTTACTTGTATCAGCTGCGGAGCACCGAAAGTAAATGAATACAGGTCGCCTTATATAGTCTGCGACTACTGCGGTTCGTTTACGGATATTGATTTTGCACTAGGGATGGATTTCTGGAATGCTGCCCCTTCAGTAACATTAAATTATCAGTTCAATAAGATTTCATTCGCAAACGGGCTTCAGGCAGCTCTTCAGAATAAGAACAGGAAAGAATATTCAAAGCTTCAGCGTGAATACTGGGATTATTACTACAGGACATATCCCGCATATCTCCCTCCTTCGATTGATACAGCAGAAAAATATAAATTGTATCTTGATGTATGTGCTGATTCAAGTACTGATTATGCATTCGATACTTCTGTATCCGAAAAAGGAATTATTCTGAACAGTCTGCAGCAATCAATGTCATATCACCAGACTACTGAAGGAGTAAAAGCATATTCAGATTCTTTTTTCCGGATGGCTGATTTTTATATTGGCTTTCTAAAAGAATCATTTAAAAGTTTTTACGGCAAACCTGAATATGAAATAATGAATGAACTTCTTCCCGAACAGGTTCATCTGAAAATGAAACTATCCATATTTGTTCAGGTCTGGCTGCCGTATCTGACAGAAAAAGATGCAGAAAGATTTTTAAAGTCATCGGGATTTTCACTTCAATATACTGAACTTGAAAAGCCGCCCGGACGAAATGGAAGTTGCGATAATTGTAATGAAGAGATATATATTCCGGAAGGTTCATATAAAGTTTATTGTGAATCCTGCCACAGGACAACAAAAATATTGAGAACATTTATCTGCTCATCTTGCGGAGCTCAGAATTCTGTGCCGGAGAATCCCTCAAAACCTATAGATTGCGATTACTGCGGTGTCGAGAACAGACTTATAAAAGCATTTTTCGGATGAGATATTTTCTGCAGACCGCCTTTGACATCCGTTGACTAAAGTCAACGGCAATGAATTTCTAATGTATTCTACAAATCTTATGAATCTTACAAATCTTACAAATCTTACAAATCTTATGAATCTTACAAATCTTACAAACC
>CAZLOL010000016.1:0-11441 GCA_964561045.1 uncultured Ignavibacteriaceae bacterium
CATTGTTTTAAGAACCTCGATGCGCCAGTGATGCGTAGCGCAAGTCTTGATACTCCTGTACCATTTGCAGGTGCGCTTGAAGAAAATTTCTTTCAAAAGGATGTGTTTGAAAGGAAACTGAAAGAGCTTGCTGAATTTTGAGTTAGTTGAGAGTGTGTAGAGTGTGTAGAGTTTGTAGAGTAAGATTGTGAGTTAGGAGTTAACTCAATACCACTCTACACACTTAATACCACTCTTCACACTCAATACCACTCTTCACACTCTGATTAACTCAGGGCTTTGCAACGCTGATAAATTGAGAAGAGTTACCATACACTATCAGAACATCAAACAAGTCTGAAAAAAGATCACCATTGACATCCGTAATGTTATAACCATTAACAAACAAAACAGCGTCATTGTAAGCTAATGAAACATCTGTCAGATCTACAAATCCATCTTTATTAATATCACCTGAGTATATTGTCCAGCGTGTACCTTTAAGAACTAAATTATTTCCGTAAGCCGTGGTTGCCGCGGTTGTAAAATCATAACTTAAAGTATCCGAAGTAAAGCTCATGGCATTTGCACTCCAGGTTTCAATTGAGTTTCTGTGATTTACAACAATAAAGTAATTCACTCCGCTTACAGCATTGCTGAAATTAAAAACTCCTTTTCCGTCTGAGTTTAAAACTGAAACTGCAGAATCCACAACCGGATAAGGAGAGATGGCGGAGTGCAGTAATACTTTAGTTGTATCGCTGACCATAAGATTAGTAACATCATTATATCTGCCTTCTATCAGAGACTGCAGATTCAGTATTTTATTTGATTGCGAAGATATTCTTGTGACGCAAAAATTACCCTGGCTTGCATTGAAAGTAGCAGTGTCACCTGCTTTCCAGCAAGCGCTGAAGTCAGTTCCGTATCCCGAAGTAGTTGATCCGATCGCATCAACAGATCTCGAAGTACCGGTAAATCCTGTCTGCCGGATCTCTATCAGCAGATGACCTCCTGCATAATAATAAGGTATATCGAATGTGATCTCCGGTCCGAACTGATTCGGAGAGCTGCCTATTGAATAAGTACTGTCCGGTATTAAAAGACTTCCGGAGCGCACAAGGGTTTGCGGTCCGACAACATTCTGTGAAAAAAATGCAAGGCTTCTCGCGCTTGGTGCTACACTTTCGCTAAGATAAATTCTGTAATTGCTGATGGTATAGTCTGAGGGAGGCCAAACGGTTGTTGCACTTGCTAATGATCTGAAGCTGACGGCTGTGAGATTCTGACCTATCATTCCGGTAAGCTGATTAGCATTTATCAGCAGCTGGTATGTGCGTGAAGAATTTGCCAATGGTCCTAAAAAAGTTGCTGTTCCGTTAGATGAAGTGTATGCAGGCGGCACAACCTGTGTTGCCTTTATACCGTCAGAACCTGTAAAAAAAATGAAGCCGGATAAAGCGATAAAAAGAATTGTAAACTTGATCCTCATAAAATTCTCCTGGATTATTTTTTTAGTTTAATAAATATCCGGCTTAAACAGATCTGTTAAAGCACGGAACGGTTGATAAAATATTGCTTATATTTTCCCGAAAAATTTATCTTCAGTAAAATCAATTTGAAATAATGTATTTAAAAATTTTACTTAATAAGAATCATACTTTTTGTTTCCGTGAAATTTCCTGCAGTAAGTTTATAAAAATAAATGTTGCTTGTGCTGTTCACTGCATTCCATTCTGATTCATAACTTCCGGGTTTTAAAGATTCGTTTATCAACACAGCTACCACCCTTCCAATTACATCATATACATTCAATGTTACGAATTCAGCAGAGGGTATTGTGAAATTGATCTTCGTAACAGGATTGAATGGGTTCGGGTAGTTTTGACTCAGCGTAAAATCTGAAGGGATCTCATTTGATTCGCCAATATTTACCAAACCGGAGTCTGAAGTTATTTTTACTACAGAAAAATTTCCCTGTGATCCGGAAGTAGCAGTATAACCACTTCCCCAGCATGCACTGAAGAGAGTGCCGTATCCTGAAATAGAAGTTCCAATGGCATCAACGGTTCTGGTAGTTCCCGTAAATCCTGATTGCCGGAGTTCTATCAAAAGATTTCCACCGGTATAAATATACGCGCTGTCAAAAGTTATCTCCGGTCCAAACTCATTGGGAGTACTGCCAAAACGATAAGTAGAGTCAGTAATATTAAGAATACCAGACCGAACAAGTCTTTGAGGACCTACAACATTATTAATAAATGTCAGACTTCTGTTGATGGGATCTACACTGGCGCTAAGGTATATATCATAGCTTGCAATTGAAACATCGGAAGCCGGCCAGTTACTCGTGGCGCTTGCAGGTAACCGCCAGCTGATAGCTGTGAGATTATGACCGACCAGAGCTGTCAGCTGTGTGTTTTGTATCAGAAGCTGATAAGTCCTTGGAGTATTGGCAAGTGGGCCTGTAAAAGTAGCGGTTCCTGTTATTGAAGTGTATTCAGGCGGAATAACTTCCGTAGCCTGTATGTCTGTAAAAGTAAAAATACAGCAGACATTTGTTATTACTGTAAACAAAATTGCAAAAATTGTTTTCATTAATCCTCCTTATTTTATTTAATTTGTAAAAATCCGGACCCCGAAAAAAATAAATCAGGCCATGGATATTAATAAAATTTAAATATATAAATATTGCTTTAACGGATTTTCGAATGAAAATTAAATTTATTTTCAATGATCAGAACATGCATCATAAAAATTGACAAAACATATTAATTTTGTTTCAGAGAGATTCTTTAGTTGTTAAAATTTACATAAATTATTAAACAATAACAACAAATTATAAGCCTCGGTTTAATCTGCAGGATCAATACCGTCCAAAACGATTTTAATATGATGTAAAAGTCTCAATGTATTTTAATTATTGCTGTTTTACTTTTGTGCATAACAACTTTCACTGAATTATAATCTTTCACGGATTAAACATCAGTCTAATAAAAGAATAAAAATTTTTCTGATGTGTATAATAATAAATAAAGAGTTCTTTCAAAGATTACACTGATTTACAAAGAAAAGATATTAAAAATTCACCAGGGTTGCTTAATATATTCAGTAAAAATTTCGGATGCCTTCATTGAAATTCAGATTAATCTTTGAGAGATAAAACTGAGGCTGTTAACAAATGATTGAATTTGAAACTCAGATAGAAAACGTTTAGTACTTATGTGTTGCACTAAAAAATATTTTTAAATAATAATTTTTTTGCCTTTGAAGTATTGATGGTCAATGCTGACTGAAGTGCAACATCTTAATATGCTGAATTTTATTTACATATATAGCTATACTTTGATTTGAACGAAATCCAAAGTAAATTAAAACAGCATCAGTTTTTATATTTAAGACTTATCGTTTTACTTTTTGAGCATTTATTTCTTGTAATTCTCATTCATCTTATCATGCCTTTCATCTGCCTGTTTGTCCCATGCCGGAACTACAGTTTCAAGAAATACTTTCTTATCTTCTTTCAGTTTCTTCATATCCAAACCGATATATACCTGAGCCTTATCTTTTGTGGAAACATCGGGATACTGTATAGGCAGTTTTACATTCAGCTTTCCGAGAATTTCAGCAAGCAGGACTCTCGCCTGTTCGGATTTTTCAATTGAGTTGCCGAGTATTCTTGCGCATTCAAGCGGCGCATGAAAGCTTCCTCCGTGGCTTGCTGCGACAAAGTCCCATCTCCACTGCGCTTTTCTTATGAGTTCGAGTACAGGTTTCATCATCTCTTCGGTTGCTCCGTTATCCCATGCTGTCTTTGCTTCTATATGGGCTTTTACAAGTGAGCGTGCTGCAATCTCTGAAAGTTCGAGAACCTTATCCTGTCTATCGTACACATTCTTCAGTAAATTATTTTCTGATTCTCTGTGACAGACCTGGCATGCGCTCGAAAGATTATTCAAAGGACTCTGTATCTTGTGATCAGTGAATTTAACACCGCCGCTGGATTTGTAAGGCATGTGACAATCGGGACATGACAGTCCTCTTTCAGAATGAATTCCTGCTTTAAACAATTCAAAATCGGGATGCTGCGCTTTGATGATCGGAGTTTTGCTAAGTGTGTTTACAAAATCAACATGCTTAATGCTGTCATAATATTGCTCAATTTCTTCAACCGTAAATCCGTCATCCCACGGGAAAGTAAGATACTTCTCTTCTTTGCCTTTAAAATAATATTCCACATGACACTGAGCGCAGACAAGCGTGCGCATTTCCTGATGAGTGGATTTGGAAATATCTTTTCCCTGCCTTTCAAAAGCTTCCACTAAAGCAGGCCTTGTGATCCTGAGATTCATTGTTTTCGGATCGTGACAATCCTGGCATCCAATCGCATTTGCAATCTCGCCTCCCATTTCTTTGAATGGAGCTTTATAAAACGAGGCTGCACCGATATTATTCATCACTCTTGGAACGTCAGTGCTTTTACACGCATAGCAAGTAGCCGGTTGCGGAACATCTGTTCTCAAAGTATTTCTAAGATCTCTTATGGCATTATAGTGACCTCTTCCCTGATTATAATCTCTTGAAAAAGCATAACCAGCCCAGAGTATGACAAGGTCCGGATATCTCTCAAGCATGTCGATCTTTTTGGAGCCTCCGTGTTTGCTGGCAAAAGATGTATCTATAGTAGATGCATAAGTCTCAAATTCTCTCGGATAATTTTCTCCCCAAACTTCGTTTCGAGGTTCCCAGTCGGCGATCGGTTTAAGATTCTGCTGAATATATGTTGCCTCGTTTCTTCTTTCTATTATTGAACTTCCAAGCAGTCCTATTAAAAAGACAATCACTATAGTGAATAAATAGAGCAGCCATCCAACCCATGGCTTTGCTCCGACAACTTCTTTAATTTTTTTCATATAATTTATTTATTTGAATTTTCTTTTTTTAACCATTCGGGAATAACAGGATCCATTCCCGGAACTCTTACATTCGGAAATGACGACAGGCTGCTTACCGTTCCGTGTGGCGTTTCCCTGTGGCACGACCAGCATTTTTTTTCTTCATCTGACTGAGCCGAAATTAAAAATGTATGATCGACAAGAGATGAATGACATCTTTTACAATTTTCCTGCACTACATTTATTCCTGCTTCATGGATCTTAATCACCTGCGGTTCCATTCTGAAAGTAAACATGAATGAATGCCGCATTCCATCAGTTGCTTTGAAATAATATTTTCTGAAAATATTATCCTGCGGCACATGACAGTCGTTGCATGTTGCAATTCTTTCGTGAGAACTTTCACGCCAGGAAGAGTACTGAGGATACATCACGTGGCAGTTGATGCAGGTCTCCGGCTTGTCTGACAGATAGGAAGTTGCATTTCCCACATACAGAATGAAAAAGATCAAACCCGTGAGAACTCCGCTGATAATTATAACTGCTATTTTCCAGTTATCAGGCGGACGCGTGTATTTTATAAATTTATTTAGCATTGATGTCTATACAAAAATAGTGAAATTTATATAATATATTCTTGACTTAAGTCAAATTTGCTGAAGAATATTCTTATAAATTCACTTCTAACGGTTTAAATATTACTATAATAAGAAGACTCTAATTTATTTATATTTGCAGAATAAATTTTTTAAAATACAACTATGAGAATTTTAATAGACATGGATGGGGTCATTGCAGACTTCGAAGGAGAATTTTTACGCAGGTGGAAGAAAACACATCCTGATAAAGAATTCATTCCGCTTGAAGCTCGCAGAGGATTTTATGTAAGTGAACAGTATCCGAAAGAATATTATGAATTCGTTCAGGAAATTTATCACGGTAAAGGCTTTTATCAGAGCCTGCCGCCGGTAAAAGGAGCGCTTGATGCATTGAGAGAGATCAGGGAAAAATACAAGTATGTATTTCTCTGCACGAGTCCGATGCTTCCGAAATACGAGAACTGTGTGCTTGAAAAATATCACTGGGTGTTTGATAATCTCGGCAATGACTGGATCTATAATATCATTCTTACAAAGGATAAGACTATTGTCAAAGGAGATATTTTAATTGATGATATGCCCGAAGTTAAAGGGATAGGTGAACCAGAGTGGGAGCATGTGATTTATGATCAGCCGTATAACAGGAACATTACTTCAAAGCGGCGGATGACATGGGACAACTGGAGGTCGGTCATTGATTTATAGCTGATGCTGAAAAAATCATTTATAGTTTTTTTATTTCTTGTGTTTTCCCTCACGGCAGCTGCGCAGGATGCAAAGAAGAAGAAAGAGAGATCATTCATGGATAACGTACAGAATGTATTGGGTATAAGAAGGTCTTATGATGTTTCAAGCGAGACGGTTAAGCCCGGTGTTCTTTCATTTAAAAAAGACGATGACGAAGAAGCAGTGTTCAATATTGACATAGCATTTATTTATAAAGGATTCAGATATGATCAGTGGGGATTTTCACCTGCCATACAGTTTGATTATTCAAGCAAGCCGAAAGATCAGCTTGAAAAACTGAAAGCCGGATTTGATGTGTATTACAAAATTTATCAAAGCGGAGATGATTATGCCAAGTTAGAGCCGGCTGTTTCTTTGTCTAGAGATTATTACAATGACATAAATGAGTTTCAGACAAGCCTGTCCTATATCCCGAGATACCCTGATTTTATTCTTCCGCTGCGGAATGTGTCGGATATAAAATTCTTATATGACGGAACGGATAACAGATGGGTATTCGGATTCAATCCGATAGTCGGAACAAACTTCAAAAGAATTTACAGCACATCAAGAGATCTGAGCGAGTCTGATTACTTTGCTTCCTTTGCCGGAAGCTTCTCCATTAAAAGATATTACATGCTGTTCGAGCTTTACGGAAGATATGAACAGCCGTTCGGAAGAGACGTTCTTTCAAGATACAAATATGATCTGTCCGCTATTTTTTATTTCGATGATAAAGAACGTTCTTCGCTTAATCTCAGAATGGAGCAGGATGATCTCGGAAATCAATGGAGCAGAAAGTTAACTATAGGATTCGGCATTAAGCTCTGATTGTAAGAATTTTTACACATAAGTAATAAAAGAAATTGGACAATTTTAACTGAATTAAATTATGAAGTCAGTATTAAGCGCATTACTAATTTTATTGTTTTTATCTGATACACCGATAGTATTATCTCAAATACTATCCGGTGAAGAAAAGGATATTCTCACAATGCAGGACAGCAGATCTCCCGGCGACAATGATGCTCTTCTGAATTATCTGGAATCTCCCGATGATAATATAATTTTGAAAGCTCTGAATGCTCTGGCTAACATTGCTGATACTGCAGGCGTTTACAAGACATCTCCCTTTTTGCAAAAATTATATGAAAGTAAGAATTCGTCACCATTACTGAATGAATATGCATTTTATCTCGGACAGACAGCCTGTGAACAGAGCAGGGAAAAACTGTCACTGATGAATTACAGCGAGAATGATAATATAGATCAGAGTTATCCTGAAATAATTAATTCCCTCGGTAAGACAGGCAATGAAGATGACATGAACTATCTTATCAATATAATTTCACAAAAAAAATTTGATGAGGAAAAAGGAAAACAGGTTTATCGTGCTTTAGCCATGTCTATTGCAAGATTTGCATTGAGAAAGATTAAAAATGAAAAGTCAGTTGATGCTTTAAAACAAATGGCAAACATAGAAGATACAGTAATTCAAAGGAACATTGCATTTGCATTCTGGAGAACCGGCGATAAGAAACTTATTGATACCGCGAAACAGGAGATATACACTCTTGCAGAATCCAAAGATCCTCAGACGAGAATGTGGGCTTTCAATGCAATGGGAAAGCTTCAGGATAAACTCCTTCTTATGTACATGCTTGAATCATTCGGATCGGAGGAAGACTGGCGGGTGAAAGTGAACATGCTGAATTCTTTAAAGAATTTTAATCCTGATTCGCTTTCAGATATGACAAAACAAATATACTCAGTCATAAGCAGCGCGATAGGATTTGAAAATGAACACTTAAGCCTCACAGCTCTGAATGTGCTCGGTTATTTTTTTACAGACATTAATAAAACCGGTAACCAGGCAGCCCGCACTTTATCAGATGAACTGAAAATGGAATTTACATATGCGCTTGATTCCGTAAATGATATTGTCTGGAGACAGAAGTCTGAAATAGCAAACTCAATGTCACTGATATTCAGGGATGAATCAAAAGATAATCTGATAAGGGCTTTTAAAAAATCAAAGGATTATGATGTAAAATCCGGGATCGTAAAAGCTTTCGGTAATTTCAATGACGGAATGGTTTACAAGGAAGTCAGGGAAATGATAAGCGAAGATGTCATGAAATACAATGAAGTAAATCCCAACACAAGCGGGGATCTAATTGGGAGCAAGGATCTTGCAAAACTTTACAGAGCTTTTGTTGAAATGCTTTCCGGACTTGATGACAAAGTCGGTGAGGAGGACAGGAATACTATGCGGCTTATATTTACAGAGTTTGCAGGATCAAAGGATCCGCTTATAACCGATATTTCTCTTAACGCTCTGAAGGATACTTTGTATTACAGGAACAGGGATGAAACTGCATCAGTTATTCTTTTCGATTACAATGAGCTTGAGTATCCTAAAGACCTGGATGTGATTTTAATTTCAATTGATGCGATGAATGTTCTTCACAATGACAATACAATCAAGGTGCTTGAAAGCAATCTGAATTCCGAAAATTACGAGATAGCAAAGTCATCTGCAGCCGTGCTCGAAAACATTACAGGGAAAAAATATTCTTTTACAGCCAAACCTGTTTACGATTTTGACTGGAATTACATTGAAGGATTAAATCAAAAGAAAAATGTAACGATAAAGACAAATAAGGGAAACATAAAGATCGAATTGCTTCCTGATGTCTCTCCTTTTACTGTCATGAATTTTTTAAAGCTTGCAGAAAAAAATTATTATAATGGAACTGTCTTTCACAGGGTTGTCCCGAATTTTGTGATACAGGGCGGAGATCCTACAGGAACAGGATACGGAGGACCCGGATATTCGATAAGAAGCGAAATTTCTCCGCTGACATTTGAGACAGGAATGTTAGGAATGGCATCCAGCGGAAAAGATACCGAAGGAAGCCAGTTCTTTATTACTCATTCGGCTACACCGCATCTTGACGGTAAGTATACTATTTTCGGTAAGGTGACAGAAGGAATGGATGTAGTTGATAAAATAATGATAGGTGATTATATTGAAGAAATTAAAATTTCACCTTAAAGAATTTATTAGTTTAAACAGGAAAACAAATATGATGATCAAATATTTAATCTTAATTTTATTAATCACCTCATCTCTGTTTGCGCAGGACACAGTTAAATCCGATAACAAATGGTTCACGGAATTTCAGATCGCAAACTCATCCGGATTCACTCTCGATCTTCTCAACGGCGCTGACCTGGCGATCGGCAGAAGGATAATTAAAAACACTGATCTGAGAATAGTAGGCGGATTCAATACTGATGACGGAGACCGTAACGCATACGGTATCGGGATTTCTAGCATTGATAAAAGCACATATGACAGATACAGCTTAGGCTTTGATATTCTATACAGAATAAAGATTGTAAAAGATCTTCTGTTCAAGACAGGTATAGGATATGAATATTACTTTTGGAAAAGTAATATTACCAGAAACTCCAGTTATAATAGCATCGGAGAATCAGGTTACGGTACAGATCAAAGCGAAAGAAAAAGTTATGAAAATCATTTCAGGGCAGTAGGTAGTTTTAATTACAGTTTCACGAACAATATTTATGCATTCGTACAGGTGTATCTGACATATGTTAATTCACACGGAACAGAATATCAGACATCATACAGAAATTTTAACGGAAAAGAATACACAATATCCTATTCTTATGATAATAAGAATAATACTTTCAATGCTGATAACCTGATACTTGGCGGCGGGATCAGCTTTTAATTATATAGTTTTGCCTAACATATTTATTTTACATCCGTAATATAAATGTAAAATTAAGAAATGATCTTAAGAAAGTATCCTGAATCAATTCCATCGCTGCGAAAGAATTTCATAGTTCATTTTTCAGCATCTGAAGCAGAGCTTGAAAATCACATAAGTCCTCTTTCCATAAAGTGTTCAATGAAAGGACACGAGAGTTACAGGACTTCAAGCGGTGATTACAAAGTAACTTCAGGGAGTTATCTTATTGTCAATGATGGTCAGGAATGTTCAAGCAGTATAAAGGATGAAGCGGAAACATTTTCCGTATATTTTGACTCTGAATTTTCAAATGAAGTTCTGAAGAGCCTGACAAACCCAAGCGACAAACTTTTAAACTATTCTTTCCTTCCCGGGAGGCAGCCGGTGCAGTTTCTCGAAAAGCTGTACTCTCACAATTATACTCTTACACCTCTGATCATGAAGCTAAGGCTCGCTTCGAAGGTTAACTATGATGATGAAAATTTTATCAATGAACAGTTTTATGAACTGCTGAACAAACTGATGGTAGTTCACAGGGATCTGTATAAAGAAATCGAAAAACTTCCGCCTGTTAAGTTATCAACAAAAACCGAGCTGTATAAAAGAGTCTGCAAGGCAAAAGAATTCATGGATTCATATTTTACGGATAAGCTCACTTTGGAAAAAATATCGCGCGAAGCTTGTCTTTCGCAGTTCCATTTCCTCAGACTATTCAAATGTATTTACTATAAAACGCCTCATCAGTATTTAACTTCGAAACGGATAGAAAAAGCTGTAAGCCTTTTGTTCGGGACTGACATGAGCATTACGGAAATATGTTATGAGATCGGATTTGAAAGCTTAAGTTCATTCAGCTGGCTTTTCAAAAACAGATTCGGCATGTCACCCGAAATGGTAAGAGAGCAGTACAGGATGCACATGTCAAAAATGAAAATTGGTTAATTTAGGATTTGGGATTTCGAATTTGGAATTTAAAAACATCACATTTTCAAATTTAGCAATTTCAAAGAAGCGGATTAAAAACAGATACTATAATTTTGAGTCATTCAAAAATTAAAATTATATAAAGGAGATTCAAAAAATGGCAAACGCAATCAACTGGTTCGAGATCCCGGTCGCGGATTTCGACAGGGCAAAAAAGTTTTACAGCGCAATTTTTGGTGTGGACATGTATGAACAAATGATGGGTCCGCATCAGATGGGATTCTTTCCGGGCGAGGGAGTCAGCGGTGCAATTGTAAAAGCGGAGGGATACAAACCTTCTATGGACGGAGCATTGATATATCTTGCTGCAGGTAATGATCTTACGGACGTTATGAACAGAATTGATAAAGCAGGCGGAAAAGTGCTTCAGCCAAAAATGAAAGTCACCGATGAGATCGGATACATAGCGATATTTGCGGATACTGAAGGAAATAAAGTTGCGCTGCACTCGCCGAAGTGAGTAATGAGTAGTG
>CAZLOL010000016.1:11541-13645 GCA_964561045.1 uncultured Ignavibacteriaceae bacterium
TGAGTAGTGTGTATTGAGTAGTGTGTATTGAGTAGTGTGTATTGAGTAGTGTGTAATGAATAGTGTGTATTGAGTATTTGAGTATTGAGAAGTGATTATTTGAGTATTTAGTAGAGGTCAGTTCGTATTGTATGATTGGGGAAAGATTAAGCGGATTTGGATAATTCTGAAACAACTTAAATTTGTCAGAAATCTTATTCGATATTTCCTCTGAAGTTGGTGTTTCCGAAAGTTTGCAGGCAATATCTTCAATGATAAACATTATTGAATTGCAAACTTTCGAGTCACCAAAATCAAACCTTTAGCAACCGGAATACCTACAATAAAAATACTAAGCCCGGCGGCTATTTTAATTTTAAGCATAGAATAAGAAAAGTATATTTGATAATTTAATCCAAAGCTTATTTACATAAGAAAAAATAAATTTAAATTTGATTAACAATTTAAAACATGCAGTGTTATTTGGTTTCATTTTACTCATTGTAATGAATCCGAATGGCTTCGCCCAGAATCAATCCGATCTAAATAAAATTAATAAACCTATAGATCCTGCAAACATTGATACATCAATAGATCCAAATACAGATTTCTATGAATATTCAAACGGCAGCTGGATGAAGAACAATCCAATACCACCGGAGTACAGCAGCTGGAGCAGCTGGAGCGAGCTGAGGAACAAGAACACCGAAAAACTGCGCATCATACTCGAGCAGGCTGCAACTGTGAGTTCTGCTTCCAAAGTCAGCAATCTGCAGAAGCTCGGAGATCTTTATTACACGGCTATGGATACAGTAACAATCGAGAAACTCGGAATGGAGCCGATGAAAGAAGATCTTGCAAAGATAGATGCCATACAAAGCACTGAGGATTTTCAGAAAGTATTTTCTTATTTAAAGACCTTCCGAAACGGCGGATTGTTTTCTTTTTTCGCCGGGCAGGATGACAAGAACAGCGAGAATGTTATTTTTCAGATCTTTCAGGGTGGACTCGGACTTCCTGAAAGAGATTATTATATCAAAGAAGATGACAGATCAAAGAACATAAGGAATAAATATCTGGAATTTATAAGCAACCTTTTTAAGCTTACCGGATATGATGAAATGTCATCAGTGAACAAGGCGCAGAAAATAATGGATATTGAAACCAGGCTTGCAAATGCATCAATGAGCAGAGTTGAAATGAGAGATGCTGAAGCTACATATCATCTTATGAAATATGACGAACTTATTTCACTCACGCCGGATTTTTCGTGGGAGATTTTATTTAATGAACTGGGTATAAATGACAAAAGTAAATTTGAAAATGGCGTGATAGTCGGACAGCCTGAATTCTTTAAGGAAGTGAACAGGATGATGAAAGATGTAAACATTGAAGACTGGAAAGATTATCTCAGGTGGAATCTGATGAGATGGGCTGCTGACAAGCTAAGTTCTGATTTTGTAACCGAGACATTTAACTTTAACAATAAGACCTTAAGAGGTATTGAAGAGCAAAGGGAAAGATGGAAACTGAGCATTGATTTTGTAAACAGTTCAATAGGTGAGCCATTGGGACAATTATTTGTTGAAAAGAATTTTACTCCGGAGACAAAAGCCAAAGCAATTGAAATGGTTAAGAACATAAAGGAATCATTTGCCGAGAGAATAAAGAATAATGAATGGATGAGTCCGGGAACAAAAGAAGAAGCGCTTAAAAAGCTCAGTAAGTTCGATGTTAAAATTGGATATACAGACGAATGGAAAGATTACTCCGGACTTCAGATCGACAGAAGTTCATTTTACGGAAACATGAAAAAAGCAGCAGCATATAATTTAAAACTTAATCTTGACAAGATAGCTAAACCTGTGAATATGAAAGATTGGGGCATGACGCCTCAGACCGTAAATGCATCTTACAATGGATCAAAGAACAGCATAACATTTCCGGCAGGAATAATGCAGCCGCCGTTTTTTGATCCTAACGCTGATGATGCCGTAAATTACGGAGGCATTGGGGCTGTGATAGGACATGAGATGACTCACGGATTTGATGATCAGGGAAGAAAATATGACGGAGACGGAAATATGAGAGACTGGTGGACTCAGCAGGATGCAGATAACTATAA
>CAZLOL010000016.1:13745-34353 GCA_964561045.1 uncultured Ignavibacteriaceae bacterium
CCCGGTGACCCGATGGTGAATGATGCGGAGAAGAGAGTTGTGATCTGGTAGGAAACAAAAAGAGAAAACAGTAGTTTCATTTACTCATGTTTATTATTTCCTTTCAGCAATCTTCAAAAAAGTTTATCAAAAAATTAACTAGAAAACCGAAGTAAGTATCAATCACATGTATTGTTTTAAAAAAATTCAAACCATATAAATACAATCAGAAATATTATAATTCTTTAAATAAGAATATTCTGATGCTTATTTAATTTACTGAGCATTTCCAGAAATTCATGCTGTATATTCTGAGTATGGTCTTTAGCATACCAAAGCTGAATATTTTTAACCGCTTCATCATGAGATATTTCCGGATTCTTTTTGTATTCTCTCATCATAGCCATAGCAGTTTCGGGTCTGGGTCCCCACTTTCCCAGAACTTCAAATGTTTCTCCATCCAGAAGAAGACAAACGGGAATTGATTTAGCGCCGTTAGTCAGGAATGCATTCATGACTTCTTCATTCTCATCCCTTAAAATAATTTTAAGCTCTATATTGGGATTTAGTTCCGCTATGAGATTTATCACTGGGAGATTCTGCGCAACATCTCCGCACCATGCCTCTGCAATTACAAAGAAGATTACAGGATGATCAATTTTTTCAACTTCCTTTCTGAATTGTTCATCAATGACGGTTGTATTCTCAATTCTTTTAGTTCTTTCAGCATTTAATTTAGTAAAGTAAATATTTCCTTCTGTCTGATTATTTCCCGTAGTTCTGTTTTCAGAAATCAAATTCTGAACGAGAGCCTTATATGATTCATAGGAATAAGCATTTTCAAGAAGCTCTTTCGTTATTACATTTTTCATTTTCCGGTATTTAATTGTATACAAAGTTACTAAATGTACTGATAAAATTATATTCAAAAGCAGTCATTAATTTTCTAAATTAAAATTAAACCCGGTTGAATCAAATTATCATGCACGAATATTACAATAATGAAATAAAGGTAAAATGGGATGCGAAGAAATGTTTTCATTCGGAGGTCTGCGTAAAGAATCTTCCGGGGGTATTCAATCCGGACAGAAGACCGTGGATAGTTCCGGCGAATGCAGATTCTAAGAATATTATAATGACCATAGAGAAATGTCCTTCTGGTGCGCTTTCTTATGAACTAAATAATGAAACTCCTGAAGATAAGATTACCGATGAGAAAATAACAGAAATTTCTTTAATGAAAAACGGTCCGTTAAAGATCAAAGGAAAAGTGAAGTTCATAGATACAGATTGTTCATAAACCATTAAAGAAGAAACATTTTCTTTATGCAGATGCGGCGGTTCAAAAAATAAACCTTTTTGTGACGGGACACATAAAAAAATTAATTTTAATTCTTAGATGACCAAATTGAAAATATGTAAGCTGATTTCAGTTTCTATTCAATTCATGGTCTGATCAGATGAATGAAATTAACTGAATTATTGTATACAGTCAGAACATCCGATAGGTCTGTTTCAATATCTCCATTCATATCAGATAAAATATAACCTGATTGAAAATTTACGGCATCATTATATACAAATACAAGATCATTCAGATCAATAAAACCATCATTATCTATATCACCTGAAAATACTGTCCACTCCGAACCTTTTAATTTTAAATTATTTCCGAAAGACTGATTAGAAGAAGCTGTAAAATCATAATTCTGTTCTCCCGATATAAAACTATGCGCAGAAGAGCTCCAGGTCTCAAGTGAATTTCTATGTTTTACTATAATAAAGTAATTTAGATTATCGGAGGCATTCAGGAAACCAAAGTTACCTGTACCGGATTGATCAAGCAAAGACAGAGAAGAGTCAATTAGCAAATACGGAGGACTTTCGCTTCGGATATAAACTTTTGTCGTATCAGCAGTCATTATATTTAAACTTTCATCATAGAATCCTTCTATTAAAACATTCAGTTGAATATTTTTAAAAGTAAATCCTCCGGTTGAAGTGGTCTTTAAAGTCCCGTTTTCACCGGCAGCCCATCCTGAATTAGAGTTTACAAAACAGATTGTATAAAAATTAGAAAAAGTGGAGCTTGATTGAAGATTCCAGTTGAGCCCGCCATTAGAAGTATACAGGATTGTTCCGTTATCACCGGCTGCCCATCCTGTTGATGAATTGATAAAATCACATGAGCGCAGAAATATATTTACACCGCTTGCTTGGTCCGTCCAGTTTGTTCCTCCGTTAGTTGTCGAAAGTATCTTTCCGTTAAAACCTGTGATCCATCCCGTGTTTGAATTTACAAAATTTATGCAATGAAGAAGAAGTGAAGTTCCGCTAGACTGAGCAATCCAATTGGTCCCGCTGTTTGAGGTATGCAATATTGTTCCGGATTCTCCGGCAGCCCAGCCGTTTTGCGTATCAGAAAAATATATTGAATAAAGTACATTTGAAGTGCCGCTGTTCAGACTGGTCCAATTATTCCCGCCATTTACAGTTTTTAGAATGACGCCATTGCTGCCTGCTATCCATCCGGAAGAGGCGTCAGTAAAATGCACATACCAAAGTGAGACGAATGTCCCGCTGTTCTGAGTGAACCAGTTTGTGCCGCTGTTTGTAGTTGCCTTGATAGTTCCGTTATTGCCGACAGCCCAGCCGTTATTATTATTCACAAAATAAAGAGCCCAGAGAGTTTCGAATGTAATGCCGGATTGAGAGGTCCAGTTTAAGCCGCCGTTCGTAGTATTTTTGAGGAATCCATTGCTACCGCAGACCCAGCCTGAATTTACAGATGTGAAATAAACTTCCGTAAGCGTACCGGTTGAACCGCTGTTCTGACCGGTCCATCCCTGAGCGAATGAATATTGTGAAATGAGAAAACAGATAATTATTAAAAAGCATTTCATATCCGGTAAATGATTTATTACAAATATATTTAAATTTAAATATAAGTCAAAGCACCGAATATGAAACAGCAGAAAAATTTTTTATTTAAGGACTTATTACACTTACAAATTTAGAAGCGTTATTATAAGAAAGTACCAGGTCAGTAAGGTCTATGATATTATCACCATTTACATCCGTAACTAAATATCCTGCTTGAAATACGGCTGCATCATTATAGATCAATACGACATCATTCAGATCAACAATCATGTCTTTGTTGACATCACCGGAGAATACTGTCCATCGTGATCCTTTAAGTTTAAGATTGTTTCCGTAAGCCTGTGATGAGGAAGAAGTAAAATCATAATTTAAATTATTAGAGACGAAAGTCTGAGATACGGAGCTCCAGGTTTCAATTGAATTCCTGTGACGGATAACAATATAATAGTTTATTCCGTTGACTGCATTAAGAAAATTATATGAACCAGTTCCGTTTGAATTGATTACTGCCTCAGCAGAGTCAATGATCCCATAAGGTGCAGATGAATTTCTCAATATGACTTTCGCAGTATCAGCGATCATTGAATTTAAAGATCCGTCATAAAATCCCTCGATAAGAGAAGTACATTGTAGATTTCTGTAAGTAAAACCTCCAGTTGTTGTTCTGAAAACCTTATTGCCGACAATCCATCCGGTTGTTGAATTGAAAAATTTCACATGCCCTCTTCCTGCGTTAAGAGGAATCTGATTCCACGAAGTACCGCCGTTTAAAGTATAAACAGACTGTCCCTGATCTCCGATAGCCCATCCTGTATTTTCATTTATAAAGTCCATGGAATAAAGGCCTGCGGAATTTCCCATATCTCTCTGCTGAACCCAGTTCATTCCTCCGTTTGTGGTTTTCAAAATATGTTCCCTGTATCCTGCAGCCCAACCTGTATTTTCATTTACAAAAGCAAATGAATAGATCACACGGAAGTCAGAAGTCGAATACATTGGAGTCCATGAACTTCCTCCGTCAGTAGTTTTATATAAAGTGGAACTTCCGCCTGCATACAATGTCTTCCATCCGATATTTGAATTATAGAAATACATATCATATCCCATTTGAGAATTTATCAATTCCCAGTTTGAACCTGCATTTGTAGTTCTGTATAATTTCGGAGTAGACAAGATCCAGCCGGTTGTAGAATTTACAAAAAAGATTTTATTTGGATCGGAAACAAACCAGATCTGAGGAGTCCAGCTCGAACCTGAGTTAGTCGTATAAAACACAGTATCACTGGTAGAGCAAAACCATCCGGTGTTTTCATTAATAAAAAATACTGAATTGAGATCCTGAGCTGTTGTACTAAAAATCGAAACATTAAACCAGTTCATTCCGCCGTTGGTGGATTTGATCATAGTATTTCCATATCCAACGGCAAAGCCTGTATTTACTGACGGAAATGAAAATGAAAACAAAGGAAAAGCAGGAGAAGGTCTTGAACCTTCGATCCACTGACCCGATAAGAGATTTGGTATTAAGCATAATAAAACCAGGGTGAATAATTTTTTCATGATTTTAGTTTTGGTTAATACAAAATAAATACTCTCAAACCAAATTTCAAACAAAAATATATATAAACGTAGGATTCATTTTTCTTAACATATAAGAAAAGTTTTATTACAGGGATAATATTAATTTAAAGCGCATAAAACGATGATTATGAAAGCAATTCAGCAAGCAGCAATGCCGGATAAAAAGTTTTCATATTAAAAATCAATATATGGTTTGAAAAAAAGAGCTGTAATGTGTAACTTACATAACGGAGCGTAGCGTAGCCCGGTATCGCGCCAGTTTTGGGAACTGGAGGCCGCAGGTTCGAATCCTGCCGTTCCGACATATAAGTTGAAAGTTCATAAAGTTCATAAAGTTCGTAAAGTTTAAAGTCCTTGAGAAAAATTCAAGGACTTTTTTATTTTAAATTGATCATATTCACCTTGAATCAATAATTCAAATTTTGATCTATAAAAAATTAATAAGGCCGGTTCTGTTTTTGTTTGATGCTGAATCCGTGCATGATTTCGTTTTAAAATTTCTTTCAAAGGCAGTATTCCTTTATCCTTTATTTAAGAGAATTTATTCACCGGAAGTAAATCAGAAAATAATAATTAAAAATATTATTTTTAAAAATCCACTCGGACTTGCGGCAGGTTTCGATAAGAACGGAATTGCAATAAGATTCTGGGAGACAATAGGTTTTTCGCATGCAGAGATTGGCACCGTAACGCCTCTTCCTCAGCCGGGCAATGAGAAACCGAGAATATTCAGACTCAAAAAGGACGAAGCTCTCATAAACCGGCTTGGATTCAATAATAAGGGAGCAGACGAAATCAGGGACAACATTCTCAGTGCAAGAAAGTTTGTAAATAAGGATTTTGTGATTGGTGTAAACATAGGGAAGAATAAAATTACTCCGATCAAAGATGCCGTTAATGATTACCTGATCTGCTTTAGAAAAATGTATGATGCTGCGGATTATTTTACAATAAACATTTCCTCTCCGAATACGGAAGGTCTCAGGCTGCTACATGAAAAGGAGCATCTGGATATACTCCTTGAAGAAATTCAGAAACTGAATATTGAAATTTCTAAATCAAAAAGTTCATCCGTAAAGTGTATATTCCTTAAAATTGCACCTGATCTTACTGAAGAAATGACTGAAATGATTTACAATGTTTCAGTTAAAAATAATATTACAGGCATCATTGCAACAAATACAACTGTTGAGAGGATCAATCTGAAAACAGGCATAAATGAGCAGGGGGGGTTAAGCGGTAAACCCCTGAAGACATTGTCTGACAATATATTAAAAAAATTAAGCAGACTAAATCAAAACAATGAACTTGTATTGATTGGCGTAGGAGGCATTTTTAATCACAGTGATTATGCAGATAAAATTAAATCCGGAGCTGTGCTTGTTCAGGTTTATACGGGATTCATTTATGATGGTCCGGCAATTATAAAAAATATTCTTTAAGAATAGTTGTATAACTTCCCGTTCATATTAAGGTAAAAAACATTAAAAAATATTCAATATTTTTGATTTAAGTATTTATAAATTACGTTAAAATAATTTGAATTCATTATTAGAATCACCTGTAACACTCACTCTGCTTTTTGCAAATATTGCAATTTCTCTTTGGGCATTTTACGGAAATCCTCTTTATATGGAAAAATTTTCCGAATGGCCATATCAGATTGTTCATGATAAAAAATATTATCAGGTAATTACATCTGCATTCCTGCATGCGAATTTTATGCATTTGTTTTTTAATATGTTTGCGCTCTATACTTTCGGAAGTTTTCTTGAGGGATTCTTCACAGGAAATTTCGGAAGTTTTGATGGAAGTTTATATTTCTTTCTGATCTACTTCATCAGTTTACTATTTGGCTCAATACTGACAGTTATATTTCATTACAATGATCCGAACTATGAAGCAGTTGGCGCATCGGGAGCAGTGTCCGGAATCGTTTTTTCATATATAATATTTTTTCCGGAAAGCATGCTTTATGTATTTTTTATTCCTATGCCTGCCTATTTGTTCGCAGTCCTCTGGATCGGATTTTCTGTTTATGGTATGAAAAGTAAACTTGGCAACATAGGTCACGAGGCTCATCTGGGTGGGGCTATCGGCGGAGTTGTCTCGACTTTGATTCTTATTGACGGATCGATGAGAGTATTAATAAGCCATTTTACCTGAAACGTTAATTGTTAAACGTTAATTGTTAAATTTCAAATACCAAATGTGAAACTTTAAACTTCAATGAATAATCTTATTTAATATTATTTAAATAGTAAATCTAAAATCCAAAATCCAAAATCCAAAATCTCTAATGTCCTTCAAGAATGCTTTCTGATTTTTCCTGAACTTTATATTCAGCATTCTTAAAATCATTTTTAGAAAGCAAATAAGTAAGAAAATAATTACTTAATTTCTCCAGCACTGAATTTGCTTTTAATCTCTGATTCAGATTATCAAAATCAACATTATCCAGCAGCTGATCCTGATTAAAACATGAAAATACAAAGGTTTCTTTTCCGGTAGCAGGATCTATATGTCTTTGCAGGCACTGAGCACAGATTTCTTTCATCATACACTGCATGGAAGAATTGATGCTGCCGATAGCAACATGTTTATTTAGTAATTCCTTTAATGAAGTGTATCTGGCATCTTTTACAGCTTTCATCATTCTGTCACTTCCGATCGCAATAATCCTGTCAATATTCTTCAGATCAATTTTTTTTTCACCTAGTTCACCTTTATTATATGCTATCATCGATTCAATAATATTTCCGGTAAAAGTAAGATCCTGTTTACGCCGCGGTATGATTTTATCTCCTTTATCATTGCTCCAGATCACCTGATCTGTTCCGGATTCGACTTCATCCATTTTATAAACATCCGATGTATTTTTATATCCGGCAAAATAAATTACTTTATTTCCGTTCTTCTTCAGCGCATCTGCTATTGAGAAGAGAACTGCATTTCCAAGTCCTCCTCCTGCAAGCAGAACATTTTCTCCTCTTGGAATTGTTGTCGGAGTTCCTGTGGGTCCCATTACAACAACCCTCTCACCTTTTTTTAGATAAGCAGCAAGGCGGGAAGAAACTCCCATTTCAAGGACAATTATTGACAACAGACCTTTTTCAGTATCCGTAAGTGAACCTGTCATGGCAAGTCCTTCCATTGTAAGGACATTTCCGTTCATATGCACGGCATTGGTCTCATAATTCTGAAGTCTGTAAAACTGACCGGGCTGAAATTTTTTTACGGCAAAAGGAGCTCTTATAATTATTTCTATAATAGAAGGTGTGAGCCGGATGACTTTTTCAACTGTAGCGATTAAACCGTCATCGAGAGTTGAAATGAGTTCTCTGAATTTAAGATCTCTTGCTGTTACAGAATCAGGATCATATTTCAGAGAAGAAATATCTTTTTCAAAGATCTCAACTACTTTTTCATATCCGTCTTTTGCTGAAGCAAGAGCTTTCACAACATTTCCGGCATACTTCGGATGATTATCTCCGTAATAAGAAATATATTTTCCCTCTTTGCTGTATGAGGTAAAAAATCCGGTTTCGTTTTTATCAGCGGCAACTATTTTATTTTCTAAAAACTTATAAGGTTTGAAATAATATTTACTTTCATCGAGTTCAAATGTTCCCGGATACTCTTTTTCATAGATAATATTCGGAGAAGTGCCTGCAGCAATCATAACACATTTTGCTTTCATACTTATCTTTTCATCTGAGCTCATATATTTTCCGGTATTAGCCTCCTCTTCAGTTTCAGCTATCTTCTGTTTTTCAAAGATCATTTCGCAGACAGCTCCGGATTCATCTGCAATCGCTTCCAGCGGCGCCATCTTTTCGGCAAATGAAATACCTTCTTCAAATGCCTTTATGATCTCTTCATGGTTAAGCCTGTAAGCAGGGGAATCTATCAGTCTTTTTCTGTAAGCTATAGTCACTCCTCCCCATTTCTTTTCAAGAGACAGAATATCAAAATTCCTGCCTTCTTTTTCAGCAAGTCTTAATTCCTCTCTGATCTCTTTTCCATGTTCTATAAAACTCCTCATTATTTTTTTCTCTTCATCATCATATATATTCCAGAAATTTTCAATACCCATTTCAGGAACGAGCTTTTCATATTTATCCAGCGCTTTAAGAACCTGCACCGGATAATAAGCAAGCAATTCGGTTGCAGTATCTATGGCTGTAAGTCCTCCCCCTATAACGACTGCGGGAAGCTGAACCTGCAGGTTAGCAAGATTATTTTCTTTTGCAGCGCCGGTCAGCTGAAGAGCCATTAAAAAATCCGATGCTTTTTTTATTCCTCTAATCAGGTTATTTTTAATTTTTATTATTGTCGGTTTCCCCGCTCCTGTTGCAATTGCAATGTGATCGAATCCGAGTTCCCAGGCGTTTTCTATTGTGAGAGTTCCTCCGAATCTCACTCCGTCATATAATCGGAAATGACTTCTTCTTGAAAGATTAATGTAAATTGCAGTGAGAAAGTTCTTATCCCACCTGACAGTTATGCCGTATTCTGAAACTCCTCCGAATCCCTGTAATATTCTTTTGTCAAGATCTTCTTCGATTTCTTCATAAAAATATTTTACTGGCTCAGGAAACCGAGTAAATCCTTTTTCATCTTTCATACCGCAGTATTTCTGATGAACTTTTTCTATCTTCAATGCATCTATTCCTGCAACACCGAATCCTTCGTTCAGCAAATAATGTGAGACAGTATATCCCGCCGGTCCCATACCTACTACAAGCACATTTTTTCCGTTATAAGGAAGCTGGTAAGGTCTTTTAATATTCAGCGGATTCCATCGGGTAAGCAATGAATAAATTTCATATCCATAAGGCAGTTTAAAAATATCCGTCAGCACATTTGTTTCAACTTCAGGAATATTAACCGGCTCCTGAGTCTGAAATATACAGGATTTCATACAGTCATTACAGATTCGGTGACCAGTTCCGGGTACATTCGGATTATCAATGATCACAAGAGCGAGTGAGGCGATAGGAAATCCCTGTTTCCTGACAAACTGCATTTCGGAGATCTTTTCATTCAACGGACAACCGTTCAGTTCTATGGCGAGTGTATTTACTTTTTTATTTCCGAATCTGTCTTTCAGTCCTTTCGCACATGAGTCTTTGTCCCTGTCGTGACAATACATACAATAATCCACTTCATTAAGTACCTGTCTTTTATTCATGCGATTATCCGTCAGCTTAAATCCAAGTCTATGGCGAAGCGAACCGGATGAACCTATCATAAATTCAGGCTGAAAGTCGTCCGGAAGTTCGTATTTCACCAGGTGCATGAAGTCAAGCTTTTCAGGTTCTTTATAAATTATCCAATTTTTTACATCTGGATCAAAAGATCTTTTCGCAAAGATCCACTTCTCAAGTTCTGAAAGAATAAAATTTAATATATTAAGATCACTTTGTGTTCCATTTCCTTTTCTTGCTATGATCACCCCGGCAGATCTAAGAGATGAAATAATTTTCTCTGCTTTGATCTTCACTTCCGGCGGTATGGTAAAATTTTCCGGAGCAAATTTATCTCCGGCATAAAACCACCTGTAGTTTTTCTCTATTTCAATCAGTTCAAGAAAAAAACCTGCTGTGTATTTTTCCTCATCATTCTTTAAACTAAAATCATATTCAGAAAAAGCAGTTTGTTTAACCTTATCAGCAAAAGAATCAAGCTCATTCCAGTCAATTAACTGAAGGTCCTGATCATTGAACTTTTTCAGGATCTTTTTTTGAAATACACTTTTAAATTCCAGTATCTTTTTTTCGGATTCAATTTCCTTGATAAATTTTGCCTGTTCTTTTTCCAGACGGAATAATTCAATTAAGAAATCATTCAGAATATAAGCTGAATCAATAAGTATATTTGATATTTCTAAGTTAGTAAATCCCAACCCGCTTGAATCGCGGTATCTGGAAAAAACATCAAATCTTTCTTTGTTTTTTTCCTTAAAGAATTTATCAAAGTCATCTGAAAGGTCTTTTAATCTCATAGGATCATAAAGATCTTCATATGAGTATCCTGATTCAGGGTTCAGGAAATCCGCATGTGTATTTTTCATTTGTATTTTAATTCAGAACGGCAAGTTACGATTTATGCATCTTTTATTAAATGCATTAGAAGATATATTTTCAGAAAAAAAGTTTAATAAAAAGCAGTGATGTAAAATAAAGAATTTATTTTTGAATTTGACTTGATTTGGTGTAATTAACTGAATTAAAGAATCTACAATTTATACAATATCAGTAAATTCATTTTTCGTTTTGTGTTTTAAAAGAATACAGTCGTTTATAAAAATTGTTTACCTTTATTCTTTGCGTGTAAAAAATTAATTTGTACAAACACACTTTGAAAAAGAAAAATTTAAAAATAACAGGTTTCAATCATGCTAAATCGATCCATTCCAACTGCGGAGTATTCGGAATATTCAACAATCCTGATGCATCAATACTTACATATTACGGATTACATGCGCTTCAGCACAGGGGACAGGAAGCTGCAGGAATAGTGACTTCGGAATATGATCCTCTCACCCGTAAACACAAATTCAATGTTCATAAGGATCACGGACTGGTTCTCAGTGTTTTTGCCGATGATAAGATCCTGACAGATGTTCTTAAAGGCGATTCTGCAATAGGTCACACAAGGTATTCCACAACAGGTTCAGGAGATAAAAGAAATAATATTCAGCCTTTCAAAGTAAATTTCAAGGATGGAAATCTTGCGCTTTCACACAATGGAAATCTGACGAATACAAAATACCTGAGGGAGAAACTTCAGAATGACGGTACTATCTTTCAAACTTCAACGGACAGCGAACTGATACTTCACCTTATTGCCCGAAGCAAAGAAATAAAAATAGAAGACAAGCTTCTCGATGCGTTTTCTCAAACAGAAGGAGCTTATTCGATATGTATTTTAACAGATGATAAATTATTTGCTGTCAGAGATCCTCACGGGGTAAGACCATTTGCATTCGGGAAATTAGCAGACAGTTTTGTATTTGCTTCCGAGACATGTGCATTTGATATTATTAATGCTGAATATATCCGTGATGTAGAGCCGGGTGAAATGATCGTCATAGACAGAGAGGTAGTTGCAACAAACAGGGAAAAAAGTTACTCTATAGGCAGAGTTGATAAATATAAACATTGCATATTCGAATATATTTATTTTTCAAGACCCGACAGCTCTGTATTTGAGGAAAAGGTAGATAAGGTCAGAAGAAAAATCGGCAAGAACCTAGCAATCGAAAGTCCTGCACCAATAAAGGATAAGCCGGAAGACAAAAAAACAGTTGTGATAAACGTACCTGACTCATCAAATACGGCTACACTTGGTTACTTCAATGAAGTAGTCAAGACAAATAAGGATGCAAAGCACGAGATCGGTCTGATCAGAAGTCATTATGTCGGCAGAACGTTTATTCAGCCGGGACAGGATAAGAGAAGAATGAAAGTTAAGACAAAATTCAACACAGTAAAAGGCGTGATTGAAAACAGGAAGGTAGTGATAGTTGATGATTCGATAGTCAGAGGAACCACTTCAAAATTACTCGTAGACCTGATCAAAAAAGCCTATCCAAAGGAAATCCATCTTAAAATTACTTCCCCGCCTATAATTTCTCCCTGCTATTACGGAATGGATTTTCCTTCAGCAGGCGAGCTTATAGCAAATCAGCATCATCAGAATGTTGAAGAGATAAGAAAAGAACTGGGTGTAATTGATCTTGCTTATTTAAGTCTTGAGAAACTTCTTGAATCGGTTCCGTATAAGAATGAGAAGACAGATTACTGTACTGCTTGCTTTACTAAAAATTATCCAATACAAATAGAAGGTCTTGAAGAAATGAAGAAAGATGAATTTGATGATTAAAGAAAATTTAATTAACATTAAAAACAGTTAAATTTAAATTATAGTAAATGGACAAAGCTCAGAAAAATTTTCACGGATCAAGGAGAAAAGAATTATCCCGGCTGATAGGAAAGGATTCAATAGCAATAATATTCAGCAGTTCACATCAGAATAAATCCTATGACGGGGATTTCCACTTCAAACAATATAAAAATTTTTATTATTTAACCGGATTCACTGAACCGGATTCCGCTCTATTGCTCGCACCGGGAGGTATAAGTCTTAAAGAAGATAAAATAGAAAGAACAATTTATGAAGCACTCTATGTTCAGAGAAAAGATCCTTTAATGGAAACATGGAACGGAAAAAGACTGGGTTTTAAAAATGTGAAACAAGTACTCGGAATAGAGAACGGATTTGAAAATTATCAGCTTCAGGATATTTTAAATCTTAAAATTTTTCATAAATTCAGCAAGTTATATATCAACTTTGCCGAGATGATAAAATTAAACGGTAACATGAAAGGCATTCTGAATAATTTTATGAATTCACTCAACAAAATAGCTCCGAATACGGAAATTATAGATGCTTCATTTCTGCTAGGGAAAATGAGGTCAGTTAAAGGCTCTTATGAAATAGACCTTATGAAAAAAGCATCAGAAATATCCGTTAAATCCTATAATGAAACATTAAAGTTTATTAAACCCGGTAAAAGTGAAAATGATATCATGGCAAGTCTTGTATATCAATATTCCATAAACGGTGGCCAGGACATTGCTTATTATCCTATTGTTGCTTCCGGAGAGAATGCCTGTATACTTCATTATGACAGCAATGATAAAAAGTTAAGAGACGGAGAATTATTACTCATAGATTCTGCATCTGAGTATAATTATTATTGTTCTGATATTACCCGAACTTTTCCTGTAAACGGAAAATTTAGCGGCGAACAAAAATTAATTTATGAAATTGTTTTAAAAGCGAATAAGGAGTGTATAAAAAAGATAAGACCCGGAGTGAAATTTTCAGAAATCGGAAAACTCAGTGATAAAGTACTTGCGGAAGAACTTTTTAAGGCAGGTCTTCTTAAAGATAAAAAAAATATAAAAAAATATTCATTGCACGGTGTAGGTCATCATATCGGGCTGGATACTCATGATGCAGTACCGCATTCTAAGACACTGAATTCGGATAATGATACTCTTAAACCGGGAAATGTACTTACGATAGAACCGGGACTTTATTTTACTTCTGAAATGAAAGAGATACCTGTTAAATTCAGGGGGATAGGTGTAAGGATTGAAGATGATGTGCTTGTAACAAGAAATGGCTGTGAAAATCTTACCGGAAGTATGGTGAAAGAAGTCAGTGAAATTGAGTCTTTAATGAGTGTTTGGTAGCACGGATTGTAAATCCGTGCTACAGCCGCAGAGAAGGTTTACTGTATCTATGTTTCCAATTGTCTGCATTCCCGACTAATCCTGCTTTTACCGGATTATTCATTATATAGTTACTTATATTTATCAACTCTCTTTCATTCCGGACAATATGATCGTAGCTCTCTTCATGCCAGAAAGAACCCAGTCGGTTTATGATTTTATTTGATTCTCTTCCGGTATGACGTTTTAAGGACTGCATTATTTTGTACAACGGTTTTAAAAACCGTTGTACATGAATCAAAAGGTGCACATGATTCGGCATTATACAGTAAGCTATTGTCTCGTAATCCTGCCCATCACGGAATTCAATGGACTTTTTAATAATTCCGGCTATACGGGGATCACATAAATAATTAATGCATTCCCTGTTAGTATCAAGATGCCTGTCAAATATTCCGAAATATCTTTTCTGTAGTTCATATAATTTATCTGATCTCAGTTCAGGATCTTTTATTTTCAATATTTCATTTTTGTTCTTTTGATAATAATTTTTTAAATAATCTATAACTTCTCTTTGCAATGAATTATACAATCTGAATGTGATAAAGTAATACGACTGATCGAACTGATAATGCGGCAGATTTCTTCTGTAAAATGTTTTCATAGTAATTAATCATTTAATTTCAAAAAACTCCTTAGAATTTATAAAAAAATCAGATTCCGTACAAATTTAAATTTTCCAGTTTGTGAAATTTTATTTTAGTTATTTCATAATTCCGCAGAGAGAAAAAATTTTCAATTATTAAATTTACAATGACAAGTAATTTAATTATTTTATTCTCCCAAATTGATTTTTAAAAATGCCATTAGACCTGAGTATATTAAATCCTGAACAGAAAAGAGCTGTTGAAGAAATAGAAGGACCCAGTGTAATTATTGCCGGTGCAGGAAGCGGTAAGACAAGAGTTCTGACATACAAGATTGCTTATTTACTGGAATCCGGAATAAGTCCATTTGAAATTCTTGCACTGACTTTTACCAATAAAGCTGCTAAAGAAATGAAAGAGAGGATTGTAAGTTTAGCTGAGGGAGGTCAGGAGAAGATTTGGATGGGTACATTTCATTCCATATTTGCCAGACTTCTAAGAATGGAAGCTGATTTCCTCGGATTCACAAGAAATTTTACAATTTACGACACGGATGATTCTGTCAGTCTCATAAAACAGTTAATGTCTGCTAATTCCATTCCGACAGATAATCCAACCCCTAAAGGTATTCAGAATGCAATAAGCAGTATAAAAAATAAAATGATCCTTCCTCTTGAGTTCTCATCTATTGCAAGAACTCCTTTTGATAAAAAAGTAGAAATTATCTATGATGACTATCAAAAAGCATTGTTTAAAAACAACGCAATGGATTTTGATGATCTTCTTATAAAACCCATAGAATTATTCCGAAGGTATCCTGAGATACTTGAAAAGTATCAGGAGAGATTTAAATTTATTTTAGTGGATGAATATCAGGACACTAATAAGGCTCAGTATATGATAGTAAAGTTATTGGCAGGAAAATACAGAAACGTTTCAATTGTCGGAGATGATGCTCAGTCAATTTATAAATGGAGAGGAGCTGAGATACAGAATATTTTCGATTTTCAGGAGGATTATAAGGAATGTAAGATCTTCAAACTTGAACAGAATTACCGTTCAACACAGAAGATCTTAACATTAGCTGATCTGGTAATTAAGCGTAACAGAAAACAGATGGAGAAAAATCTTTGGACCGAAAATGAGCACGGGGAAAAAATTCATTTGGTTGAAACTATGACCGACAGAGATGAATCCGTAAGAATTTGCAGATATATCTTTGATGAGATGCAGAAGAAAAAACTTAACTTCAAGGATTTTGTGATTCTGTACAGGACGAATGCGCAATCCAGAACTCTTGAGGAAGGATTAAGGCAAAACAATATTCCGTATCTGATAATAGGTGGAATAAGATTTTATCAGAGAAAAGAAATCAAAGACATACTGTCATATCTTAAGATCATTGTAAACCCTCAGGATAATGAATCACTTCTAAGAGTTTTGAATCTCAAAGCAGGTATTGGTAAAACAACGATTGATAAGCTGATATCTATAGCTGAAAAAGGGCAGGAGCAATTATTTGACGTTCTGAAAAATATTGCTGATAACAGTGAATTCAGCGCTAAAGCCAGAAACATTTTGGTTGAGATACTGAATTACATTTTTAAGTATCAGTATTTAAAGGAAGAAATGTCTTTGTCTGAGCTTGCAGGAGGAGTTATAGATGAAATGGGAATACTGAGATCTTTAAGGCTTGAAAATACACTCGAATCGGAAGAAAGAATAAATAATATTCAGGAGCTTTTATCTGCTATCGCGGAATTTTCCGACAGCAATGACGAACCAACCCTTGAATTATTTTTACAGCAGGTTTCTCTTGTTGCTGATATTGACAATTTAGACAATCAGAAAAATGCCGTTACTATGATGACCATACATTCAGCAAAGGGACTTGAGTTTCCCGTTGTATTTGTGACAGGGCTCGAAGAAGGTCTTTTTCCGGTAAGCGGGGCAACTATTTATGAAGACGAACTGGAAGAGGAAAGAAGATTGTTTTATGTCGCTATTACAAGAGCTAAATCCAAATTATATCTTTCTTATGCTAATCAGAGATATAAATTCGGGATGCAGTCTTATCAGATGAAATCAAGGTTTATAAAAGAAATTCCGGAAGACTTTATAAAAGAACATGTCAGTTACGAAGGATTAAAATTTACAAATACTGCTAAACCAAATGTTCATAAAAAATCCGAAAAACCAAATCTGTTCGGAACTTCAGTTAAATATGATTTTAATGCAAAGAGTAAAAAATATGAGGAAGGCATTGATGAAGCAGCTATGGATAAATTTCCCGAAGTGCAAAAAGGGGTAACTGTCATGCATAATACTTTTGGCAAAGGAACCGTTCTTTCTACAACGGGAAAAGGACTCGATAAAAAAGCAGAGATATATTTTGATGATATCGGACTCAAAAAAATAATTTTGAAATATGCCAAGATGACCATTGAAACCTGATTTTAAATATACTGATCTGCCAATATTTATAATTTGAAAAATATTGTCAATGAGTTCAATTTTCAACACTCAATGCATATTAAATAATTTATATACAATACTTAATACTTAATACTAAATACCTATTACTAAAAAAATGAACTACTGGCTTTTAAAAACTGAACCCTCGGATTATACATATGATCAGCTTGTAAAAGATAAAAAAACAATATGGGACGGTGTAGGACATAATACTGCATTAATAAACATTAGGAATTCAAGAAAAGGAGATCTTGCATTTATCTATCATACAGGGGATGAAAGACAGATTGTAGGGATTGCAGAATTAATCTCTGACCCCTATCCTGATCCTAATTCTGACAATCCTAAAATGGCTGTATTTGATATTGAGGCTGTAAAAAAGTTAAACAAGCCTGTCACGCTTGCTCAGATTAAAGCTGATAAAAAATATTCTGAATTCAGGCTTGTTAAGGAAAGCAGATTATCTGTTGTGTCAGTGCCAAAAGAGTTCTGGGATGATTTTATTAAAATGAGTGAATAAAAAAACAGAACCGTGACCGGTTCTGTTTCTGGGATAAATTGGAATTAATATTTTTTTTATAAATATATCTGATTAAAAACTCACCTTTAACAACTCACAATTATAGAATTACAAATAAGGATTAACGACTAAGGGTTCATATTTAACGAACTCTAAGGACGTATTTTTACAATGAAATTAGTTGAGTTATTATAAGTGATTAATACATCTGTAAGATCAGTATATCCATCTCCGTCTGTATCAGTAACTGCATAAGTAGACTGAAATAATTGCTGGGCAGTATTATGCACCATTAAAACATCCGTAAGATCTATTGTTCCGTTCTGATTTACATCTCCGCTGTAAAAACAATACTCACTGTTTTTTAATTTTAGATTATCTCCGTAAGCCTTGGTTTTGGATGTGGTAAAATCATAGCTTATCGGATATCCCATTGTAAATTGCATAACCGATTTGCTCCAAGTTTCAATAGAGTTTCTGTGCTTCACTACCAGATAATAATATATTCCGGATGAAGCATTTAAAAAGTTTGCAAGAGCATATCCGTTTGAATTTAATTTTACCTTAGCCGAATCTACTACATTGTATGGATAAAGTGATGCACGAAGAAGTAAGGTCACTGAATCACTTACCATGCTTGAACCGTTCCAGAATCCTTCCATCTTTGCATTAAGCTCAAGTGAGACCACACCGTTTCCGGTAATATTGTTTTTTGTTGTATCTATAAGTTTGTAAATCATAGTGTCTCTCAATGTTGCACTTCCACCCATACTCCCAATTACTTTAAATTCCCGTGTTCTGAACAACTGATCAAAAGCTCCTATTGTTAAAATTGAATCATTGGTCAATGATACATTTGCCGGCGCATTTAAGAGTTCATACTGCATGTTGCTCCTGACCGGTCTGACCCTGAGCGTATCTTTCTGTGCAATCGATGACCTTCTGAAACATTTTCCTGCAACGGGATACATTCTCGGTCGGTTGCTTGTCAGAAGCTGAACATCAAAAAAACATCTTCCTTTTTCAACATTATCATAAAGCACTCTTACATACCAGTCTCCTGTTACGGTAATGCCCGGATTAAAGTCAGGCGTCCACCTGTATCTTCCGTACTGAATCTGATCTGAAAAATAAAAATAAGTGTCATCAAATAATGATCCGTCTGATTTTCTCATTTCAAACCTGACCTGCTTTCCTGTGTAATTTCCCTGAACTAGAATCCAGAATCCTATCTCATCTTCATAGCCGCTTATTGTATTCGGTGTAATTATTTTTTCTTTAAAATAATCTTCAGTATTATTGAAGTTACCTCCAACCAATCCTTTAGTATAAACACCCATATCATGAAGTTTGAAGTCCCTGAAACCGACATATGGTTCCTGATCCTGCCATAATGAAGGTAAGTGATTGTATGTTCCCTGCCATGGATCCCTCCTGTTCCAAGTATTGTTAACGAAGTAACCCGGTTCAAAATGCAGGTGAGCATCTGTGGAATTACCTGAACTTCCGACATAGCCGATTGTCTGACCCTGTACAACATATTCACCGAGCTTAACTACAGCAGACCTTTTCATCATATGAAAATAGTAAGCATAAGTTCCGTCATCGTGCCGGATAAGAACTGTGTTAGATGGCGATCCGGTACCCCAGCCGGTGTTTCTGTCAAAGCTGTTTACAGATAATTCAACTACTGTTCCTGATGCAGCAGCTTTGATCGCATAAAATCTGTCCATATTTCTGAAGTCATGAAGAGCTATGTCAGTTCCGTTATGACCATTATATGACCAGTCATTGTCATTATAATCTTTTATAGAAGAGCCGGATAAATTATCAACATAATTCACAATTTCTAAACCATCATCCAGTGCCTGTGCAAAAGGCCAGATAAAAGATGTTGACCCTGCATCGTAAGGACCGGTTAGATTTTCATGGATCTGAGGATTGAAGATTATTTCAGCACCGCAGTTGTCAGCATTTTCAAAATTAATATCTGAACTGAAATATAAATTATCTCCGATCTTTTTAGCCTGGCTTACCAGTGTAACCGGGATAAGCAATATTAATAACACTAATAATTTTTTCATTTATTTCTCTCCTTACTTTTAATTTTTAAACTTCATTGCCGGAAATGATTCATACGGAGAGTGGTATTAGACAGATCCGGCATCATGAAGTATTTTTGAAAATTATTTTACTCTCCTGTTATCTGTATGCAAAATATCTGATTGCTTTTTTTTCTACAAAGAATTTTTTTTCAAAAAATCACCACTTATTTTCCATTCAATAAAAAGGCTCTTTTAAAATCTTTACTAAAATTTTTGTAAAGAATTTAATATGTTAAAAATTTATATTGCTAACTGAATTAAAGAGAGTTGTCCGAGTGGTTGAAGGAGCACGCCTGGAAAGTGTGTTAGGGTCAAAAGCTCTACGAGGGTTCGAATCCCTCACTCTCTGCTTTTTGTAAATCAATACTGAATAAATGAAGATCGGAGATATTCAGCTTGTTACCTGTCATAGAATTCCGAGCCGTTCTTTTTTTTACAGAGGAAGACAGTTTCCCTTATGCGCCAGATGCACAGGTATTTATCTTGGCTATCTTTCACTTCCTTTCTTTACAGTCGATCTTATTCATATAAATTTATTGATAAGCATTTTAATTATTATGCCTACTTTCATTGACGGACTGACACAGGCATATTGTAAAAGGGAAAGCAATAATGTGATAAGGTTTTTAACAGGTATAATGTCTGGTGTAGGACAGATGTCATTATGTTCTTTAATCGGAAAATCTTTAGGATTTTTTATAATTAACCATTTTTTATAAACTAAAATAAAAAACAATGGATCAGAATCAACCGCCTCAGCCTCCGCAACCACCTGTAACTCAATCAACAGCTGATAAACTAAGTACACCGCTAACTATTTTATCGTTCTGTATTCCGCTTGCAGGTGCAGTTATTTATTTTATGAAAAAAGATAAGGAACCTTTGTCCGCTAAAACTGCCTGTACTGCAGCTATAATAGGTATAGTTGTGGGTATAGCAACTAATTTGCTGTATACTATTTTTAACAATTAAGTTTTACGTTATTAGGTATTAGGTATTAGGTATTAGGTATTAGGTATTAGGTATTTGATGCTTAATACTTTAGAAATAGAATTTAATACTTAATACATAAACTGGCATAGCCAGAACCAATAAAGTTTTAAATGCTCGTTTTGTTTAACCGCAGAGTTTCGCAGAGTAAGCGCAGAGTTTGAAGGAGTAAAGAACTCT
>CAZLOL010000017.1:0-33455 GCA_964561045.1 uncultured Ignavibacteriaceae bacterium
AATCTGTTGTATTTTTCCCTGAACTGATTCCCGGAGAAAATAAATTGAAAATCATATACAGGAATGAAGAAGGTAATTATGATTCTACAGAATATGCTTTGTTAGTTAGCAATGAATTGCAGATCAGGGATCTTTTTAATTATCCTAATCCTATGAAAGGGGAGACAAGTTTTGTTTTTAATCTGTTAGGTACTGAGACTCCTCCAAACTGCAAAATTAAAATTTATACTGTAAGCGGAAGACTTATCAAAGAAATTAATTATACTCCTGTAATTGGATATAATGAGATTCCATGGGACGGAAAGGATAATGACGGGGATATTATAGCTAACGGAACATATCTGTATAAATTTTATACAGAAGACAGTTCACAGAAGGAAACTGCCGTTCAGAAACTCGTGGTCTTAAGATAATAAAATATGATTTGATACTGTTTATAAATCAGAAATTATTAACTATTTAATTCAAAAGTAACAGTAAGGAATTTTACTTAAACACGGAATCTAAAATTATTTTGTGTTCCTGTAATATTTCTTAAATGCAGCTTAAGTAATTTTTTTAAAACAATAGCTTTATATTCATATCTGAAAGACAGTGTTTCTCTATGGGTGGATCACTGAAATAAATGCTGATGAATTATTATAAGCAATTATCAAATCTGTTAAATCAACGATTTCATCCCCGTTCAGGTCACCAATAGTATATCCGGAAGTAAATTTCGAAGCTTTGTTATATATGAATACAAGGTCTGTAAGGTCAACGATCTCATCCTTATTAACATCTCCTCCGTATACGCAGAATGAATTACCTTTTGGTTTTAAGTTGTTGCCAAACGCCTGAGATGCAGATGAAGTAAAATCATAATAGAGGCTGTTTGCTATAAACATTAATCCTGAAGAGCTCCAGGTCTCAATTGAGTTTCTGTGATTTATTACTAAATAATAGTTAACTCCGTTATTAATATTTGAAAAATTCAGATTGCTGTTACCCGAAGTGTCTATCACTGAAACGGATGAATCAACAACATTATAAGGCGCAGACGCATTTCTAAGCACTAATTTTACTGTGTCGGGAATCATTTTATCCGATGCTCCATTATAAAGTCCTTCAATATATATCTTAGCAGATAATGTTTTTGACTGTTTGTACTTTATTGTAAAAAAATCATTCTTGCTTTCTATACTTTTACTGAAACCCGTCACATAAACATTACCTGAAGTATCAACTTTCACCATTGTTGCTTTATCAGTATCATTATCTATAAAATTATATTTCTTTTCCCATTCAGTGATACCATTGGCATTATATTTTACGGTGCAAAAATTCAATCCGGACAAAAAATCATTGGTAAAACCGGTTATGTAAGCATTCCCGGCAATATCAGTACACAGATAACTCATTATGTCATCTGTACCTGAAGTTCCACCATGAACTGAATTCCATAACAGTACTCCCGAAGAATTATATTTGACAGTTACATAATCATAACCAGAATTAATATTATTTGCATTACCGCCTGCTATTACGTTATTGTCGAGGTCAGATGAAATTGAAATTATTTCATCACTGCTGTTTAAAGATGTTCCGCTGAAATATTTTGCCCATTGCTGATTTCCTGATGAATTGTATTTTATGGTTACAAAATCAAATCCGGAAACTGCTGATTTACTCTTGCCTCCGATGATTATATCTCCTTCTTTATCTATAGCAATACAGTTCGCTTCATCAGAATCATTTCCGCTTCCGTTAAATGCCGAAGCCCATTGCTGCACACCGGAAGAATTATATTTTACTGTGTAAATATCCTGAGATGATCCGGATACACTTACTTTGCCGGTAACGAACGAATTTCCTGAAAGATCTATACAGACAGTTTTCGAATAATCATTTGAACTCGCAGGACCATCAAATCTTGAAGCCCATTGCTGAACGCCGGCAGAGGAATATTTAATAGTTACATAATCTTTGCCCGTACCGGAACCATCGCTGTATCCTGAAATATATGAATTACCCGAAGCGTCAACTGCCATCCCTGTCGCTCCATCATCCCCGTTTGCTGTTCCGTTATATCTTGCTTCCCATAAGTATGTTCCTGAAGAGTTATATTTAATTGTTAATATGTCATTGTTGCCTCCAGCTCCACGGCTGGTTCCGGTAACGTATACATTTCCGGTTATATCAGCAGAGACAGAAACCGGCTTATCTATCCCGTTATTACCTCCGTCATATCTGACAGCCCATAAAGGTTCTCCTGAAGAGCTGTATTTTAAAGTTGTATAGTCATAATCTGTATTATCATCGAAGCTGTAACCGGTGATATAGGAATTACCATTATTATCAGTACACAATGCAACAGACTCATCTACTCCCGTTCCGGAACCATCATAGCGAGTTTCTAAATTTATATCACCTGCCGGATTAAATCTTAAAGCCAAATAATCGCTTGACCCGCATAATATAGAGAAAAAATAACTGTAACTGTTTCCTATGAGTACAGGCTCCTGTGAATTATTTAAAACCAGCTTTACGGGATTATCATCAAGATTACCCGGACCGTTATATGACTTTGTCCAGATAACATTTCCGGTAATGTCATATTTTATAATTTCAATATCGCTTGAACCGTTTCCGCTTTTCACACTATTGCCTGTAACATATGCGTTTCCGCTCAAATCAACTTTTATGTCTATTCCCCTATCACTTAAATTATCGGCATTATAAAATCTGATCCATTGCTGTGCACCGGCAGAATTATATTTAATGGTAACAAAATCAAATAAAGTAGCCGGATGATAAGTGTGTCCTGTTACAAATACATTTCCGTTAATATCTACATCAACTGACTTAGCAACATCATCATAAGAACCCGGACTGTCATATCTCTGCACCCATTGCTGAGTACCGGATGAGTCATACTTCAAAACAGCAAAATCATATCCAAGACCCGTACCTTTGCTTTGACCGCATACATAAACATTATTCTGAGTATCTACTTTTAAATTAAAAGCCTGATCATCACTGTTAAATGAGCTGTTATATTGTCTCATCCAGATCAGATCTCCGGAGGAATTATATTTTAATGTTGTAAAGTCATTTAAAGTAGTGTTTTTGAAACTGTATCCTGTTACTACTATATTTCCATCTGATGAAACGTTGATTTTTTTCAGATAATCAGCCCCGTTGGTAATTCCGTTCCAGCGCTTAGTCCATTGGTTTATGCCTGCGGGATCATACTTTAGTAAAATAAAATCATAATTTGTACCGGAGCCATAACTGTATCCGCCGACATATACATTTCCTGCTGTATCCAGATCCAGACTAACTCCAAAGTCATCAAAATTTCCCGGTCCGTTATACTGCTGCTTCCATTGTTCTATTCCGTTTTGATTATATTTTATTAGCAATAAGTCTATCTGTCCTGATCCTACACGGGTGTACCCGGTAGCATATACATTTCCATATGAATCAACACCAACAGAATAACCAATACTGTTACTAAAAGGAAGTCCTTCATATTTTGCTACCCATTGTCTCACACCTGAGGAATTAAACTTAACAGTTATAAATTTAAAGAAATCACCGCCAACAATGCTTTGCCCGGTTAAATAAATATTTCCCGAATTATCAATAGCAACATCAGTTGGGTCATCTGCACTAGCTTTTGGTCCTGTATATCTGTGTGTCCATTCTTCCGAGACCTGAGCATGAGAATTATAATATGCTAAAGAACAAAATAACATAAATGTTATTTTGACCATGAATGAGAATATTGTTTTCATAATATTGCTGATAAATTTAAGAGAAATTAATACTTCTAATATTAATTTCAAATTTATATTTTTTTCTTCCTGAATTTATGTCTGGTGAAATGATTTTTTGATATGATATCATAAAATAAGCGGTAAGAATTTTATAAATGCAGTCTGTTTTTTTAAAAAATGAGAATGAAGTGAAATTAATATTCCTTAATCATATAAAAGTAATTGATTAAAAAATGACAAATGAAAATTGTTCACATTTCTTAGAAGTAGAATCTAAAAAATATTTTAACTATTTTTTGTAAAAATAATGATGATAAAATCGATTTATATACTAATATTTTTTTTGTGTGCAGCAGAAGTATTCCCCCAGCTTCCGGATAAAAACACATACCTGATCAGTCAGATAAATAATTATCCCGGATATGCAGGACTCTGGGGTTATGTATCTCCAGCCGGAAACGAATATGCATTACTTGGATGCATAAACGGTACATCCATTGTAGATATAACCGATTCCTCTAATATTCACGAAATAGATTTTATCCCGGGTTTGAACAGCATATACCGTGAGATTAAGACTTATTCACACTACGCGTACGTAGTATCTGAAGCTATAAACAGTAAGCTTCAGATACTTGATCTGCAGTATATGCCGGATTCTGTTTCACTGGTTGCAACTTTTGCATATCCCGGATTTACCAGGGCGCATAATATTTCTCAATCCGGTTCTTATCTTTACCTTAGCGGTGGCAACGTCTGCCCAAATGGAGGAGTTCAGATCCTCGAACTTTTAAATCCCGTATCACCAACCGTCAGAGGTTTTAATTCTGTAAAATATGTACATGACAGCAGAATATGGAATGATACTATTTGGACTGCTAATATTCTTAATCAAAAGTTTTCGGTTATAAATGCAAATGATAAGGATAATCCGCATGAGATAAGGAGTTTTTCTTCCCTTGAAGCCATGCCGCATAATATTGCAATTTCAAAGGACAGAAGGTTTCTTTTTCTTACACATGAAAATCAGGATCCTCCCGGTAGTCTGGAAATATGGAATATTGAGGATCTGGAAAATGTTACATTTATCCGAAACTGGCTTCCAACAGGCATTACTTCTTCCGTGACTCATAACATTGAAATATTTGACAGCATTGCGGTTATTGCTCATTATACTGCCGGTGTAAGAATTCTAGACATATCAGATCCTGTAAACCCCGTTGAAATAGCATGGTATGATACAAGACCTCAGGATAATGACAATATTTTTCAGGGATGCTGGGGTGTGTATAAATTCCCCTCAGGAAAGATAATTGCTTCCGACATCTCAAACGGTTTGTTTGTTATCAGAATTGACATGCCAACAGATATAAACAACAGTTTAACTAATCCGGTTAAATATTCGCTGGCACAGAATTTTCCAAATCCGTTCAATCCGGTTACTCAACTGGAGTATGGAATTTCGGAATTGGGATTTGTTACTCTGAAAGTTTTTGATATTCTTGGTAAGGAAGTAAAAACTTTAGTTAATGAAGTTAAGCCTTCAGGTAAATACAAAGTGGAGTTTAACGGAAGCAGATTGCCGAACGGGATCTATTTCTATCAGATGGAGATTGGTAATTTTGTGTCAACAAAGAAAATGCTTTTGATAAAATAAAATTTCTGCAATCCGGAAAGCTTATTTAATTGCGGCAGTAAACTTGTTCCGTAATACACCTGCAGCTTCTAATACTCTTGGTCCCGGTCGAAACATAATATTCTCATCTATCAGAATTATTCTGTCATTCTTTACTGCATTAGTATTTTTGAGCTGTCTTTTTATTTCATCAACAAGCTTAGTGTTTTTCTGAACATCAGAAGTATCAGCAGGGAAAATTATGGAATCCGGATTTTTTGAAACAACATCTTCAAAACTAATATTCGGATAATCAATATATTCATCTCTGTAAACATTAGAGATATGGTTTAGGTTTAGAATATCATTTATAAAAGTTCTCCCGTTTGTTGTCATAAGAGGATTTACAGAAATTAATATTAATACCGGCTTGGAATAAGCCGGATCCTTCTTTATAAACTGCTCCATTCCGGTTTTCAAATTTAGTACAATGGTATCAGCTGCAGTTTCTCTTCCGGTTATCTTTCCAAAATCCATTATCATTTTCTCAATCCCCTTAATATCTTTAGCATTGCTGACAAATATTTTCAAGCCCATATTTTTTAAAGCCTGATAAGTAGGATTGGAAGTATTTTCAACATTCATTATGATCAGATCCGGATTCAAAGAGGTTATAACTTCGTAGTCCGGATTAAAATAATTTCCTGTTTTTGTTTTCCTTTTTGCTTCAGGTGGATAATCACAAAGATCCGTAACACCTTTCAGCAAAGGATCTGCTCCTATAGCAAAAATTGTTTCGGTTATATTAGGTGCAAGGGATATTATCCTTTCGGGATTTGAATCAAAGCTGACTTCGATACCTGCATCATCTCTGATTTGAAATTTGGGATTTGGAATTTGGGACTTGTTTGTACATGAAGAAACAACGAGACAGGAAAACAGTAATATTAATATTTCAAAATAATTTGCAATCGGTAACCGGTAATTCGTAATTCGAAATTCTTTCAAGTTTTCAGCTTCTTCTTTTTAGCGGCAGGGAACAGCACGTTATTTAAAATCAGACGATAACCGGGTGATCTCGGAAAATTATCCAGCTCTGTTTTCTGATCTCCCACGGCATGCTGATAATCCTCAGGATCATGTCCTCCGTAGAAAGTAAAAGTTCCCCTTCCGTAGTTTCCATGAATATACTTAACTGCATCCGTACCCTCGTTCATTGCAAGTATAGTTACGTCTTTCTTTATCAGATCTTTTCTGAAGGCGGTGGTCTGCCCAAGAAAGCCGCTTATCAGAGAAGTATGACACTGAGTCAGCATAGTGGGAACGGGATCAAACCTTGCTGAGAAATCCACAAGTTTAAAGTTGTCATTGAATTGTCCGAACTGCAATAATTCATTTGTTACATCAATATTAGAATATTCATAAATATAAGGATTTAAATCCACAGTAAAATTTTCAAATGCTATGCATTCGGAAAAATCCAGTTTACTGTTTGCATTCGGATCAGCAGGATCACCATCATACATAGACTCGCAGATGTCAGTATATTGTGATGCAAGAGCTATGTCGTAAGTATCGGTTGCAGAGCACATTGTAAAAAGAAAACCGCCGTTAGAAACATATTCCTTGAGTTTTTTTACAACAGCAAGTTTTAGCTGAGAAACTTTATTATAGCCAAACTTTGAAGCTGTAGCTTCGTTTATGGATTTCTGGGTAAGATACCAGGGTGAAGATCCGTAAGTAGCGAAAAATTTTCCGTACTGACCAGTAAAATCTTCGTGATGTAAATGAAGCCAGTCATAACCCTTTAGCTTGCCCGTAAGAACTTCTTCGTCCCATAATTTATCATAAGGAATCTCGGCATATTCAAGAACAAGCTGAACTGCGTCATCCCATGGAAGTGCATTTGGAGGAACATATACAGCAACCTTTGCAACTTTTTCAAGTCGTACAACATCCATATTATTCTTCTCGTCTTTTACTTCCGCATATAGCTGCGCCGTCTGAGTTCCGTCGAGTAATTCAAACGAGACTCCTTTCTGTCTGCATTCATCTTCCAGTCTAGAAGTATAGTTAAACATAAACGAGCCGCCCCGATAATTTAAAAGCCAGTCAAGCTCTTTATTGTTTAATAAATGCCTGTAAGCAATACCATAAGCCTTAAGATGATTGCTCTGTGAAGGTTCCATAGGAATAAGAATTTTAACCTGGGAATATGAACTGCTTAAAAAGAGGAAAGAAATTAAGAGTATTATAAAAATTTTTATTCTGCTATTATTCACAATTAAAATAGTTTTCTTGAAAGATTGTTTAATATAATTGATTTTTACATTTAGTATAATACAATTCAGATTAATAAAGTTTACAATAAACAATTGATTACACTCGCAATAGAAACTTCCTGCGATGAAACATCAGCAGCTGTTCTTGATAATGATAAAATATTGTCAAATATTATTTCATCACAGTTATACCATTCAAAGTACGGAGGGGTTGTACCTGAAGTTGCTTCAAGAGAGCATTTAAAAAAAATAGTTGATATAACGGAAGAGGCACTCATAAAAGCAGATAAATGCTTGAAAGATATAGATCTCTTTAGCGCAACATCCGAACCGGGTCTGATAGGAGCATTACTTGTCGGTTTAAATTTTACAAAATCACTTGCAGTATCATCAGATAAAGCGTTTATTCCGGTAAATCATATACAGTCTCATCTTTATTCGGGTTTTCTTAGCGGACAAAAGAAAGAATTTCCTTTCCTGGGTTTAATTATATCCGGAGGTCATACGCTTCTTGTGCTTGTGGAAGATTTCTTCAGACATAAAATACTTGGCGGGACTATTGATGATGCTGCAGGGGAAGCTTTTGATAAAGTTGCAAAGATGCTTGGTATCGGGTATCCGGGAGGAAAAATAATAGATGATAATTCGGTAAAAGGAAACATAAATTTTCATAAATTTCCTGTGGCAAAATTGAAAGGCAATGAATTTGATTTCTCATTTTCCGGAATAAAAACTTCCGTGCTTTATTATTTAAAGAAGATCGGATTTGAGGAAAATAAAAATAATAAATTGGTTTATGATATCTGCGCGTCATTTCAGGAAGCCATGATAAAAACTCTATATGAAAAGACAATGGATGCTGCTATAAAATTCAAAGTGAAATCAATCTCAATCTCGGGAGGAGTTTCTGCTAATTCCGGATTAAGAGCAAGATTTAATGCTCAAAAAGAAAAAGGATATGAGATATGGTTTCCGGAATATGAATATTCTACTGACAACGCTGCCATGATAGGCCTCACCGGGTATTACAAATATATTTTTTCGAAAAATAAAAATTACTTTTTCACTGAATCTTTAAATGAAAATGCCAAACCACGTCTGAATTATGAAAATTTTTAAAAAGAATATCTTTCTTGTTTTTATATACCTGACAATTTTTACGCTTATCATTTCAGGATGCAATGAAATCAGTCAGGGTCTGCAAAGGAAGAAATATGAGTTTCTTTATAAGATGAACAATTATGCTTCGCTATTCCGGGAATATACAGGAGGGGTATCATTTAGTGAAGATCTTGATTTTTATGAGAAAAGAATGGATAAACTTTATGAAGATGTCAGCAAAATGGAGGATATCGGTGGTTACAAGGAATCAGACGTACTGAAAGATAAATTCCTCATTGCAATTCAGGAAAATATAAGAACTGCTGATATCATCAGGCAAAAAAAAATGGCACCTAAAGAAAACATAAGAAATGAATATGAAGTAATGATAATGAATGACAGGACAGATAATTTCATCAAAGAACTAAATGATGAGATATCAAAAGTAGGAAAAGAGGAATAAAGATTGATATGATTCTGTATTCTCTGAACTATTTTTTCAAATGCTGAAATTTAAATTAATATAAAGTCTTCATTTCGTAACCTGTAAATTTGTTCGGAAAATTCATATAAAAAAGGAGCGGGTTTTTCAACCGGCTCCTTCTTTATTTAACTAATTAACAAATATTACTTGATCAAAGTCATCTTCTTAACCTGGCTGAAGTTCTGTGATTCCAGCCTGTAAAAATATACTCCGCTGGAAAGATTCGATGCATTGAAGTAAGAAGTATAATATCCTGCTGTCTTATATCCGTTTGTAACAGTTGATACAAGTTTCCCGCTGTTGTCATATACTGATATGTTCACATTACCGTCATTCGGAATTTCAAAATCGATCTGTGTGACCGGATTAAATGGATTCGGATAGTTTTGAGTTAAATTAAATTTAACAGGAGTCCCGATATTTACTTCATTGTTTAAATTAAAATATTCGAAATGTCCGTTAAGATCAATTTGTTTTAATCTGTAACTATAAATTCCTGAATTTAATCCTCTGTCACTGAACTGATAAGATCTCGGAACAGTAGAATTGCCGGAACCCTCCACAGTACCTGCTTTAATCCAGGAACTATGCTGACCATTGATAACAGAACTCCTTTCAACCTCAAATCGTGCATTATTTGTTTCCGATGAAGTTGTCCAGTTTAATGCAACATCATTTCTTACTACAGATGAAATAAATGAAGAGAGTTCAACCGGTTCTGCCCAGTCAATAGCGAGGTCACAATATGAGGTTTCTACACCATCGGTTGCAAAGAACCTTATAAAACCGAAATAAAGGTCGTTATAATCAAAAACCATAAGAGTCTGCGCAAAGCTTCCTGGTATACAAGTTATTGGAAGAGGATCATAAAAATTCACACCAGGAGTTGGAGGTGATATAAAATAATTAAGTGTAACAGGTCTTGTCGGATCTGAGCTATAGGCTCTTATATATACTCTGTAAACGTCTTCATACGAAAAGCTGACCAAACCGCCGCAGCCAATTTCATAAGGTATTGAATCGCCGTTTACTGTTTGACCTAAAAGCTCAATAGTAACAAAAGCTTTTGTATCCTGAGAAAAGCTCAGAGACATCAAACAAACTGCTAAAAAAACAAATAGAACAGATGTAGATTTTTTTGGGGTTTTCATTTTTTCTCCTTTAATTAGGATTTATTTAAAATCCCCCTGTCAGCCTTTCACTGACAGGGGTTGGTTTTCTAAAGCATGAAAATTACTTAATAAGTGACATCTTTTTTACCTGAATGAAATTTTGAGATTCAAGTCTGTAAAAATAAATACCGCTTGAAAGATTAGTTGCATTAAAGTTTATTGTATAATATCCTGCAGTCCTGAAACCATCACTCAAAACAGACACTAGTTTACCGCTGTTATCAAATATTGACAATTTTACATTTCCGTCATTTGGTATCTGAAAATCGATATGTGTTGACGGATTAAACGGATTAGGATAATTCTGAGAAAGCTCAAATTTTACCGGAAGTCCGATATTTACTTCGCTGTTCAGATTGTGATATTCATAGTTTCCGTTGAAATCGATCTGTTTCAGCCTGTAGCTGTAACTTCCTGAATTCAGACCTCTGTCTGTATATGAATATGAAACCGGAACTGATGAGTTTCCTGATCCCTGGACGGATCCAACTTTGCTCCAATCCTGTGAGTTTTTAATTGATCTTTCTATGTCGAATCTTTCATTATTTTCTTCTGAAGATGTAGACCAGTTAAGTGTAACATCATTTCCGTGTATCACGGATACAAATGAATTCAGCTCAACCGGTAATACCCAGTCAAAGTCAAGATAACAATAAGAAGTATCATGACAGTCACGGGCACGGAGCTGAATAGTCAGTGAAGCCGGAACATTACTCGTAAAAATAAGATGCGTTTTCAAAGTTGCACCCGGATCACTGGTCATTGGAAGCGGCGGATCGAAAGTAATTGGAGTAGCATTATTAGGGAAATACTGCAGAGTAACAGGGCATGTATAATCTGTATTTGTTACATCTATATAGAGCTCAAAAACATCTCCTATTGCAAATTGTACAGTGCTTCCGCACGGAATATCAAAAGGCCATGGGTCATTATTTACAACTGCTCCGAGTAATTGAATATTCGGATTATCCGCTTTTGCACTTTCTGTAAATACTGATAAATTGATAATTAGTAAGCTAAGTATCAGAAAAGAAAATTTATAGAATGATTTCATTTTGTTAAGTCCTTTCAATTATATTTAAATTAATTTTTTAAAGTTGAACTGATGAGTAATTGAATATACATTAAAGTATATTTAAGGCGGATGATCAAAACGGAATTTCATACTGCACTCCTTTCATTTAAAGTTAATGGATTTTATACAATAAGATAACTTTATTGAAAACTTAGAATGTTTCTACAAATATTAAAAATTGATTAATTCTTTATGATACTTGTAAGAGCGGCAAATAATGATGGAACAATCCAAGAGTATTTGTCCTTCACGCCAAAACTAATAAATATAGATTTATAAATCAAGTTTTATATTTAAATAAGTAAAAAATATTTATGCATCTATTCTTAATTAACAATCTTCAGAATTTTACTGAAGTATTTCAAGTAATATATTTTAAAAAACGAAAGTAAGATCAAAGAATTGGAATCAACATGAATAGAAGTTTAAAATTAGATGAAGTGATTGCAGAAATCCGGTAATATCTGTTTATCTTATCAACACCATTTTTTTTGTAACCGATTTATTTCCTGCAATAAATTTGTAATAATATATACCAGAAGGCAGGTCAGGAGAATTAAATGTTACATTGTAACTGCCTTTTTTTTCAAATTTATTTTTAAGCAATGAAATTTCATTTCCTGCGGCATCATAAACTTTTAAAGTAATGTGTTGATCTGAATACAGGGAATAGCTTATAACAGTGTAGGGATTGAATGGATTAGGAAAATTTTGTTCAATATAAAAATCAACAGGTGTCCGGATTACAGGGCTGTAAACATTCGTTAATATTCCGCCGTTAGTTGTTTTCAGAATTATTCCGGAATTACCTGTGATCCATCCTGTTAAAGAATCAGAAAAAAATACTGAATTTAAATGTTCAATAGTCCCTGAATTCTGAGTTGCCCATGAAGTTCCGCCGTCGGATGAATAATTAATTTTACCATAATATCCCGAAGACCAGCCTTTATTTGAATCAGCAAAATATACCGAAATGGAATATGATTTATTCATAGAATAATTTCTCCATTCCAGGCCTCCGGTAGTTGTTCTTACATTTTCAGGTCCAAAAGTATTATTATCATAATAAGCAGACCAGCCGTGGAGGGAATCTGAGAAGAAAATTGAATTTAAGATAAGGCTACCGTCTATGAATTGAGGAAACCAGCTGATTCCTCCGTCAGAGGTATAAAATATTCCGCCATATCCTGCTGTCCAGCCTTTTAAAGATGAAACAAAGAACACAGAATTAAGCTGTATATCAGTACCGGAATTAAGTATTGTCCAGTTATTTCCGGAATTTGTTGACTTAATTACCGTACCATTGAAACCTGCAGAATAGCCTGTCATAGAATTTAAAAAACAAACGGAATTGAGCCTTACATTAACTCCGCTGCTTAAGATCATCCAGTTATTTCCGGAATCGGTTGTTTTGATAATAATACCATCTTCACCAACTGCATAAAGTTCAGATTCAGAAACGATTGAAATTGAATTCAGATCATTCGGGATTCCAGCACTGACAGTTTGCCAGTTAATTCCGCCGTTAATTGTTTTGAGTATAATGCCGTTTGTTCCGGCTGTCCAGCCTGTCATTGAATTTAGAAATTTAACCGATCGCAGAGAATCATTTGTGCCGCTGTTCTGCAGCATCCATCCGTTCTGAGACAGACAGGATCTGTAAATTAATATAAAAATAAAAAATATTAATATCAGATTTCCGGGCTTTTTCATTATAGAGGAAAATTCATTAAAAAATTTTTATGGTTAAATGTATTTTTTAACACTTATTTTAAGATCTCAATTATGTAAATTTAAAATATGATCTCATTAAATAATATATCAATGCGTTATGGTGCGAAAGTTCTTTTTGATGAAGTTTCGCTGCGCATTTCAGGAAAAGACAGGGTATCATTGGTTGGCTCAAACGGTGCAGGTAAGTCAACAATGCTGAAAGTTATTGCAGGTCACATCCGTCCGGACGAAGGCGAAGTAGCGATATCAAAGCATACTACAGTAGGTTATCTTCCTCAGGAAGGAATACAATTCACAGGATTGACCCTTTATGAAGAAATTTACAGCTCGGCAGGCGATATTAACAAGATACAGGATGAAATGAGACAGATAGAAATTGAAATGGAGGAAACCGAAGACACGGCTACTGATGAATTTATGGATCTGGTAAATGAATATGGTGAACTTCAGGAAAGATTTCAAATGCTGGACGGCTTCAAATTAAAATCCAAGATTGAAAAGATACTTATCGGTCTGGGATTTTTCGAAAAAGATTTTGACAGAATGACCGGTGAATTCAGCGGCGGATGGCAGATGAGAATTGCTCTTGCCAAACTATTGCTATCAAATCCTTCAATATTACTTCTTGATGAACCAACAAATCATCTTGATATTGAATCTCTTATCTGGGTGGAAAATTATCTGAAATCATATCAGGGAGCAATAGTCATGGTTTCTCACGACAGGAGTTTCCTGGATAATATTACAGACAGGACAGTAGAGATATCACTTGGAAATGTTACTGAATATTCCGGTAACTATTCTTTCTATATAAAGGAAAAAGAGATTCGAAAACAACTGCTTGAAAACCAATATGACAATCAGCAAAGTTATCTGCGCCAGCAGGAAAAGTTCATAGAAAGATTCAGGTATAAAGCCACAAAATCAAGACAGGTACAGAGCAGGATTAAGCTTTTGGACAAAATGGATCTTGTGGAATTAGAAGATGAGGAATCATCGGTTAATTTCAGATTTCCCCCTGCAACTCATTCAGGAAAAGTAGCAATTGAAATTACAAATCTTACAAAAAGCTATGACGGAAAAATAAATGTCCTTGAAGATATAGACCTTATGATCTCGAAAGGTGAGAAGATAGTTTTATTCGGGGTAAATGGAGCAGGAAAATCAACTCTTACAAGAATCATAGCTGGTCACGAAACATATAACAGCGGGGAAGTAAAACCGGGCCATCTGGTGGAAAGAAAGTTTTATGCACAGAATCAGGCAGAAGCGCTTAACCCTGAACTGACAGTTCTGCAGACCATGGAGCAGTCAGCTTTCGGAGAAGTATTAAAAAATCTGAGAACTATTCTTGGAAGTTTTTTATTCAGAGGTGATGATGTGTTCAAAAAAGTATCGGTATTATCAGGAGGTGAGAAATCACGGCTTGCGCTTGCTAAGATGCTGATCGAACCTTCGAATTTTCTAATTCTTGACGAACCGACAAACCATCTTGACATGCGTTCCAAGGAAGTACTGATGAATGCACTGCAGAAATATAACGGAACAGTTCTCATAGTTTCGCATGACAGGGAATTCATTGACGGTATTGTAGATAAAGTAATAGAAGTTAAGAATAAAAAGATACGTACATATATAGGAAATGCTACAGACTATATTAGAGCCAAAGATCAGGAAGCAAAAAGTTTAAATCCAAAGTACAATAAACCCGTTAAGGAAAATAAGTCACCGGTTTTAAAATCAGTTAACGGAACAGTAAAAGCCTCTGATTCCGAAAAGAAGAAGAAAGAAATTAATAAACAGATAATACCTGTAAGAAGCAGGATAAACGAACTGGAAAAGCAGACAGCCAAAAATGAAAAGAGATTAAAGGAGCTTGAAGAGCTGATGGGCAAAGACGAATTTTATAAAGGCGCTTATAATATTGTAGAGGCAACAAATGAATATAACAGTTTAAAAGATACACTGAAATCCGTATATTCAGAGTGGGAAAAGGAAACAGAAAAACTTTCAATACTTGAAAAACAATTAAATTAAAATTAAACCAACAATCCATGAAGAAACCAAACTTTATAGTACTTTTTGCAATATGTATTTTATTTCTTTCAGGTAATATCTCCAAAGCAGATAAAAATTTTGATCCGAAGCTTAAATTTAAAAGCGGCCGAAACTTTTCTAACGAAATTAAAATCAGGGATTACAATAAGGCATTAAATTCACATAAGAAAATTGCCGGAAGTGCATTCGGACTTTCTATAGATTTTCAGTTAGGATATAATTCCACTTCTGCAAATGCTGATGCTACTTCATCTAATGAGTCTGTCAGCACAACTTCCAAAGGTGGATTCTCTTTTGGCGCATTGCTTAACGTAAATATACTTGGTCTTGGGTTAAGTACAGGACTTGATTTTACAAAGAAGAATTTCGGAATAGGAATCCCTTATTATGATTCAGCAACATCAGTAGATTCGATTTCGCAGGATCTGTCAAACAGCTATATGAACATTCCTTTAAACATTAATTACGGGGGAATGATATCCGAAGACATAGGACTTTCAATCAGCGGAGGACCTTATTTTGGAATTTTACTGAATCCTGAAAATGCTGTAAGCGGATTCAAGGATTTTGATTTCGGAATAAATGGTATTCTGACAGGCAGATACTATCTGAATCCTTTTATGGCAATAATTCTCGGCACTCAGGCACAGTTTGGAGGATTAAACAATCTTCTGAGTTCCAGTTCAGTTGAAAAATTAAATACATTCAACTGGGGACTGTTTACAGGATTGAGTGTTGGATTTTAAAATTTAATAATATTTATCGGACAAAAATATAAAAGGAGCGAAAGCTCCTTTTGTATTTACATAAATTTTTTGATTCAAATTTTATTTAAGCAGCACCATTCTTTTAACCTGAGAAATATTACCGGTTTTTAATTTGTAAAAATAAACTCCGCTCGGATAATTTTCCCCGGAAAAGTTTATTGAATGGTTTCCGGCTTTTTGATAACCATTTACCAAAATAGAAATTTCTTTTCCTGCAACATCAAATATTGTCAGTGTGACAAAATTCTCGGAACTCAATTCATAATTTATTTTAGTAACAGGATTAAAAGGGTTAGGATAATTCTGATGCAATACTATATTTTGTGGAAATGAAGAATTAGAATAATTATGAACATTTATCATTGAGGAATTATATTTTAAAATATATCCTGAGTATCCGACAGCCCAGCCATTAAGTGAATCAGTAAAATCAACATCAAAAACAGGAATACTGTCGGGAGTATAAATATTTCTCCAGGTATTACCGGTATCAATTGTATATGTAAATTTCTGCGCGATACCGAGTGTTATCCAGCCTTCATTTGCAGTCCGGAAATCTATTGAGCTTGCGACACCAAAAGTTCCTAAAGTATCATAGATCCAGCTGAGACCCTGATTTGAAGTTTTTACGGTGCTGGAGCCGTATTCAAAATCTCCTCCTGCAGAAATTGCCTTTGTCCCGCTGAATATATAGACATCATTCAATGGCTCCGGACCGACAACAGTTGCTTTCCAGTTTAGTCCGCCGTTACTTGACACCCACATTGATCCGGCAAGATCCCTGAAACCACCGCAGGCGTATCCGGTTTGTGAATCAAAGAATTTCAGATTTTCTATAGGGAAACCCAATACAAGAGTAGTATCTGTATCTGCTGCGCCCCATCTTGCACCTGCATCAGTTGTATAAAATATACTGATTGGCGCGCCTGCTAAAAATCCCCTTGCGGAGTCAATGAAATAAACCGTTTTCATAAATCTGTTTTCTTCCGGGTACATATAGGAAATCCAATTATTGCCTCCGTCAGTAGTTTTTAAAATTATTGTTCCTAAAAATGAAGTTGAATCCGGAAATATTTCCCAGGAAACAGCCCAGCCAAGTCTTTCATTTATAAAATAGAATGCCTGAATATCATTATTAATGCCGGTGTTCTGAATAGTCCAGTTTTCTCCTGAGTTAGTTGTCCTGGCTATAAAACCGGAATCTCCGGAAATCCAGCCTGTATTACTGTTAATAAAAAAAACATTCTTAAGGTTTTTTGTTGTAGGGCTTGGCTGTTTAAGCCAGAATGATTGCGGCATCAGTTCAGACTGAAAAAACAATAATAACGAAATAGTAAAAATAATTTTCAAAGCTTTGAAATATTTAAGATAAATAGTAAGCATACCATCAGAAAAAATGAATTTTAATGCGTGATATTCTGATTTATACAAATTTAACAAAATAAATTTTCAATAGATAATTCATTTCATTTCAATATTCATATAAATATATTTGCTGACAGTGGCTAAAAAAATTCAGGTAAAAAAAAATCCCGCAGTGATATCTAAATCTGTTGATTTAGATTTATATTTTGATAAATATTTCTGGCTCGTAATTCCTATATTTGCCGTTATTTACTACCTGAGCAGCAAATATTCTATTGGATTCTATCAGGATGATGAGATAGGGCATTATGTAAATATGAAAGATTTCTGGACAGATCCTTTTGTAATCTTGGGAAACTGGCCGAAACCAGGTTATAAGATATTCATGGTCATACCTTCAATATTCGGATATCAGGCTGTAATATTTTTTAATTCTCTCATTGCATCTGCAACAGTTTATATGACATACCTTCTTATGAAGGCGTATAATCTGAAGTATGCTTTCTTTGGTGCATTATTGCTTGCATTTCAGCCATTGTTCTTCGATCTTTCATTCAGATCTTATGCTGAAATATTTTCTTCACTGCTTTTTGTAATTATGATCTATTTGTATAAGAAGGAATTATATTTTTTATGTGGTCTGGTATGCGGATATATTTTTACAGTCAGGCAGGAAGCAGCTTTGATAGGAATAATACTTGCAGTTATTTTCTTTAAAAGGAAAGATTATAAGGCTATAATATCAATTGCTATATTTCCACTGATATTTAATCTGTTGGGTTACTTAAAATCCGGGGATATTTTTTACGTTATTACAGAGATGACCATGCTCGGAGCTATGGATTTCGGAGGAGCTAACAGGGGATTCACACATTATTTCAAAGTTTATATATTCATTATAGGACCGGTATGCCTGACGTTGTTTTTGCTTGGATATTTCGGATTTATTTCTGATACTAAAAAGATTAAAGAATATTTCCTGAAATATGATCTTATTTATATAGTTTTTACTCTCACATTTTTGGTACAGGTAATGCTGATGATAAAAGGAACAAATCCGGGTACATGGAGATATTTACTTCAGGTTTCTCCTCTGGCTGCATTTTTTGCAGCTGTCGGACTGAACAATCTGGGTTTGGCTGAATTTAAAAGAACGAATTACATCATTTCGGGAATTTTTCTTTTTTTCACACTGGTAGTTTTATCAAAAGTATCAAACGGACTTGATCTTCAGCCTGTATCAGAATATTTAAAGTTTACAGTCGTGACAATTACTTTTCTGCTGACAGTAATTTTATTTTCCTTAGATACTAAGCAATATCTCAACAGGCTATCAGTCATACTAATAATTATTTCTATATTTTATTTTTCATACAGTTTTGAGCCAAGAAAGCTGTCGCAGGAAAATATAGCTGTAAAGCAGGTAGGGGAATATCTCACTGAACCTGAATTTAGCGGAAAAAAGATTTACATGACTTCTCAGATGACAAGCCCGATAGTTCTGTTCGGTGATATTTCGACAGAGAGAAAGAAAAATTTCATTCATCTCAACAGTGAAAATCTCTCCAAAGCTGAGAAAGGTGATCTTGTAATATGGGATTCACATTACGGTTACAGGCCTGAATACAGTAACGATGTAAAATTAGAAAGCTTCGAAAATAATCCTGAATATAAAAAACTAAATCAGTTTATTTCAGGTGACAAAAAATACGTAGCATACATTTTTGAAAAAATAAATTAATATATAATATCCTGTATGAAACCGACTAAAGAAACATTTGAAAAATGGAATGAAGAGCTTGCAGCGAAGCATGATCTTGATAAATTCTATAACCATCCAAATTTCGCATTCAGATATATTGAACAGAAAAGGATCGATAAGCTGATTGAAGCAGCAGAAATTAAATCAACCGATAAAATACTGGAAGTAGGCTGTGGTGCCGGACATATTCTTGAGAAGATCAAAACCGGTTCCTTATACGGAATAGATATTTCCGAAATTCAGATAGAAAGAACCAGTAAAAGATTAGGAAATAAAGTAGAGCTGAAGAAAGCGCCCGGTGAGCAGATCCCGTATGAAGATAAATTCTTTGACAAAGTACTTTGCTCGGAAGTAATAGAGCATGTGCTGGATCCGCGTGAAGTGCTCAAAGAAATATCAAGAGTAATGAAAGACGATGGTATATTATCATTATCCATTCCGAATGAAGATGTGATAAACTCCACTAAGAGATTCCTCAAGAAAACCGGGCTGATAAAGGTTCTTGATAATTCTAAAGATTCCGAAGGCTGGGAACTGGCTTCAAAGGATAATCTTGATGAATGGCATTTGCACAGTTTCTCACTTGCTCTTGCAGAAAAATTTTCAAAGGATATATTTGTTATCTCTAAAATCGTAAAGATACCCAATGCGATTTTTCCTGCAAGATTTGTAATTCAATTCAGAAAAGTCTGAACCGGAATGCTGAAAAAAGAAAAATGCCTTATATACGGGGGAGGGGGATTTATAGGCTCACATCTTGCTGAATCTCTTCTTGACAATGGATATGAAGTTACTGTTTTCGATAAGCTGAATTTTTCCAGAAAAAATATCTCAGGGTTTATTGACAGAATTCAAATTATAGAAGGTGATTTTAATAATGAGATAGATATTAAGTCATCTTTAAAAAACATTTCTTACGTTTTTCATCTTGTTAGCTCTACTTTGCCGGCTTCATCAAATGAGAATCCTGTGTATGATGCTGAAACAAATCTTATTTCTTCACTTAAGCTGATCAGGCAAAGTATTGATGCAGGAATAAATAAAATTATATTTCTTTCATCAGGAGGGACAGTTTACGGAATACCTGAATCAACGCCGATCAATGAAAATCATAGTACGAATCCAATCTGTTCGTACGGAATCATAAAAAAGACAATAGAGGAATATCTGTATATGTATGAAAAGATCAGCGGTCTTGATTATTCTGTTTTCCGGCTTTCAAATCCTTACGGAGAAAGACAGAATCCGTATGCAGCCCAGGGAGTCATTCCGGTCTTTGTGAATAATACAATTAAAGGTGAGAGTATAAATATCTGGGGTAACGGAGAAGTAATCAGAGATTATATTTATATCAAGGATGCTGTCAAAGTACTTGCAGAAAGTCTGAAAACAAAAAGTAATGAAAAAATTTTCAATCTTAGTTCCGGAAAAGGATATTCGCTGAATCAAATCATTGAGCTGATTAAAGTGGTTTCCGGCATGAATTTAAAAGTTGATTTTCAGAAAGGAAGAAACATCGATGTTCCGGTTAATATACTTGACAACAGCTTAGCAATGAGAACATTTAACTGGAAGCCGGAAACAGATATTAAGACAGGAATAGAACTGACTTATAAATATTTAAAAGAAATTAATGAGAGATAATTCAAACATTACGCTATCGGTTTTCTTTCCGGCATATTACGATGAAAAGAACATTGAAAAAGTCGTTGTCTCAGCTATAAAGGTACTTGAGGAATTAAAGCTAAAAGATTATGAAGTAATAATTATAGAAGACGGAAGTCCGGATAAGACAGGCGAAGTAGCTGATACGCTTGCCGAAAGATTTGCCAAAGTACGAGTAATTCATCACAAAAAGAATATGGGTTACGGTGCAACACTTAAGGATGGATTTCTGAATGCGAAACTAGATTACGTTTTTTATTCTGACGGAGATAATCAGTTTGATCTGAACGAACTTAAAAAATTCGTTGCTTTGATTCCTTATTCCGATATGGTGATCGGATACAGAAAGAAGAAACAGTATTCGACATACAGAAAGGTCACATCGCTTGCCTATAATTTTGTACTCAGATTTTTATTCGGAATAGATTATGTGGACGTTGACTGTGCATTTAAAGTAATAAAGACGGATCTTTTCAGAAAAATACAGATAAATTCAATAGATGCGTTCATTGATGCAGAGATACTATTAAAAGCTGGATTTCTTGGATATACTACAACCGAGGTTGGAGTAAAACATTTACCGCGAGTGGACGGCATATCCACAGGTGCAAGGCCTTCTGTAATATTCAGGACAATAAAGGAGATCAGGGAATTCAGGAATGAATACAAAGATGAAATCAAGAAAATGAATAACAGGTCTTAGATCTTAGTATATTTCAGCCGCATAGAATTTCCGATCACCGTTACTACATCACTGAATGCCATGATCATCGCAGCCATAACAGGACTTATTATAATTCCGAACGGAGCAAATACTCCGGCGGCAAAAGGAATTGCAACTGCATTGTAGAAAAAAGCCCAGAAGAAATTCTGCTTAATTATACTTACCGTTTTTCTTGAAATCTTAATTGCCTTAAGAATATTGCTCAGATCATCTTTTACCAGTATCACGTCAGCTGAATCAATGGCAATATCCTGTCCGGTACCTATGGCTATTCCGACATTTGCCTTGGCAAGAGAAGGAGCATCATTTATTCCATCACCTATCATTGCAACAATTTTCTTTTCAGACTGAAGCTTTGAAATGATCCGTTCTTTCTCATCCGGCAGGGTTTTGTAAGAATAATTTTTTATCTTAAGCTCGCTGGCAGTTTTCTTCGCAGCATTCTCATTATCACCCGAGATCATGAATATTTCCAGGTTCATAGCTTTCAGTTTTTCTATAATTTCAGGGGCATTCTCTTTTATGCTGTCCTCCAGCTCTATCACGCCTTCAATTTCCCTGTCTATACAAATAAATAAATTATTCCTGCTGGTCTGAAACAATATATTTGAAAAATTTATATTATTGGCAAGCATAAAATTTTCATTTCCTATCAAAATACTTTTATCATTCAATGTTGCGCTGATACCGAAACCTGATTCATTTCTGAAGTCTTTGACGTTTTTATCAATGACTATATTATTATCGATGCCGTAATTAATAATTGATTTTGCAATTGGGTGGCTGGAATATTTTTCTACTGAAAGGGCGTATTTCATTAATTCATTTTTGGTATACTTATTGATCACATAAATACTTTTGACTTTCATTTCGCCGGTTGTAAGAGTTCCTGTTTTATCAAAACACACTGTATCAATTTTCATTAAGTTCTCTATAGCATCTACATTATTAAAGAGAATTCCGTTCTCAGCTGATCTGCCAACACCAATTATAATTGCAATAGGTGATGCAAGACCCAGTGCACAAGGGCATGCAATTATAAGAACTGAAACCGCAAATAGAAGTGACCTATCAAATCTTTCATTAAATATAAAAAACCATGTAATGAAAGTTAGAACGGATATGATAATAACTATGGGTACAAATACTCCTGAGATCTTATCTGCTAATTTCTGCAGTTTCGGCTTTGTGTTGGAAGCATCTTTCACAAGAGCAATGACTTTTGAAAGCATAGTATCGGTTCCAACTTTCGCGGCCTTCTGTTTTACGAATCCATTTTTCAGTATAGTTCCGCTTATCAGATCGTCTCCTGCTTTTTTTTCCACAGGAAGAGATTCACCTGTCATAGCGCTTTCATCCACAACGCAATATCCTTCGATGATCGGTCCGTCAACAGGGATCTTATCTCCTGTTTTTATAAGAACGATATCATTCAGCTTTACTTTTTTAAAAGGAATAAATAATTCATGCCCGTCTCTTAATACATTCACAACTTTTGCCTGGAGATCTTTCAGCTTTTTTATGGAAGTCTGAGTCCTGGATTTCATAACTGATTCAAGATAATTACCTATCAGAATGAATGTGATTATCATAGCGGCAGTTTCGAAATAAACTTCATTGGAATTTGTCAGAGACGCTATACCCAGACCCAGAACTATGTTGGAAGAAATTAGAACACTGTAAACATATGAAGAAAGGCTGCCGATTGTGATAAGAGTATTCATATCCGAAGTTTTATGCTTAAGGGCAGTATAAGCTCCTTTTATGAATTTATCTCCGCACCAGAATATTACGACTGAAGTTAATGCAAATAACAGAATCAATGAGAGATTCAGTGAAACAGGGATAATGTTTATAACAGGTAAATGCTCTCTCATGCTTATTATCATTATGAACAAAGAAAGCACAACTGATGTTATTATCTTCTTTTTTTGTTTTTTGAGATCGGATATTCTGAACTGCTCAGCTTCGTACTCTTCGTCTTCACTTGAAACGTTGTATCCAAGACTAAGTATCTCTTTCTTAATAGAATCTCTTTTAATTAGATCTGAATTATATATAACGGCACCGCTTTCAGAAGCATAATTGATATCAACAGAAATAATTCCGGTCTGCTTTTCAAGATATGTCTTAATACTCTTTGCACATGAGGTGCAGCTCATACCTATGATATCAAACTCAAACAATTCACCTTCAGAGATCTTTGACGAACTCACATTCTGTGTTAATAAATTCTCCGAAGTGTTACCCTGATTTTCCATAATTTAATTAAATAATATTCTGTCTGTTATTTTTACTGCTCTTACATTCTCCGGCACATCATGAACTCTGATAATATTTGCTCCGTTCATGATCCCTATAACATTGGAAGCAATTGTTCCTTCAAGTCTTTCATTTACAGAGGAAGGATATATTTTATCAATAAAACTTTTTCTTGAGACTCCCAGAAGGACGGGGAAACCTAATTTAGTGAACTCTCTTAAATTTTTAATCAGTTCCAGATTGTGTTCAACAGTTTTTCCGAAACCAATTCCGACATCAGTTATAATTTGTTTAATCCCGTATTTTTTTGCAATGGAAATAGATTCCTTCAAATATTCAAGCACTTCTTTTACTGCGTTGCCGTAAACCGGGTTCTTCTGCATATCCCTTGGAGTTCCTTTGATGTGCATGAGTATACAGCTTGCATTAAATTTTGCAGTAACTTCCGCAGTCCTTTCATCAAATCTGAATCCGCTGATATCATTTACGATACAGGCTCCCGCTTTAAGAGCTTCTTCCGCTACTAAGCTTTTATATGTATCTATTGAAACGGGGATGTTTATTTTATTCTTTAAAACATCTATTACGGGAACAACACGTTCTAGCTCTTCATCTACACTAATGTTTTCAGAGCCGGGTCTTGTTGATTCTCCGCCGACATCAATGAAATCAGCTCCATCCTGCTCCATCTGCATTGCATCTTTAATTACTTTTTCCAGATTCAGCTTCCCGTCAAAATATTTCCCGCCGTCAGAAAACGAATCAGGAGTGATATTCAGTATTCCCATTACATAAGTCCGGGAATTTAAATCATATTTCTTAGATCCAAAATCGTAGATCAAGAGACTTCAGCTCCCGGATCTATGTTCCCGTCTATTGTGACAATCCTGAGTTCACCGTTCTGCTTAGCTGCAAGAAGCATACCGTGTGAATCAATGCCCATTAATTTCGTTGGTTTCAGATTGTCAACAACTACAATTAACCTACCTATGAGTTCATCCGGTTTATAATGTTCTGAAATCCCTGAGACAATCTGCTTTTCGGTATCTCCTACTTTCAGTTTTAATTTTAAAAGCTTTTTGCTTTTAGGAACAGCTTCACACTCCAGAATTTCAGCTACTTTCAAATTAACTTTTTTGAAATCCTCCATGCTGATGAAATTTTCAATTTTCTCTTTTGATTCAGATTTGTTTTCAATGTCCGCATTCAATTCTGCTTCAATCTGTTTATCTTCTATCTGCGGAAACAGGATCTCGTTTCCGCCCAGTTCTGTTCCGGGTTTCAAAACAATATTACCGATATTACTCCAGTTGAAATCAGACTTAACCTGATTCAGTATCTTCAGTATCTTTTCTGAAGTAAAGGGAAGAAACGGATAGATTAAAATTGAAACAGAGTAACAAATCTGCAGACAGTTATTAATAACCTCTGCGCATTTATCTTTATCCGTATTCACAAGTTTCCATGGTTCTGTATCGTTGAAATATTTATTAGCTGTCCTTATAATATTCATAGTTTCCGCAAGTGCATCCCTTAATTTAAAGTGATCATAATGATCTGAAATTATTTCAGATTGCGCTCTTATGGAATCAAGTATCTCAGCATCTGTATTTAATCTATCCGGTATTTTATTTTCAAACTTGTTCTTTGTAAAGACGACAGTCCTGTTAATGAAGTTACCCAGTATAGCAGCAAGTTCATTATTGTTCTTTGCCTGCAGATCTTTCCATGTAAATTCAGAGTCTTTATTCTCCGGCAGATTTGAGGCAATTGTATATCTTATTATATCAGGATTAAATTTTTGAACTATGTCTTTTATCAGAATACCGTTACCTTTGCTTTTTGAAAATTTTTCTCCGCCTATGTTCATGAATTCGTTTGCAGGAACATTCTCAGGTAAAACAAAACCACCGTGAGCCATAAGCATTGCAGGAAATATAAGGGAATGAAAAACTATATTATCCTTCCCTATGAAATGAATAAGTTTTGTATTTTCATCCTGCCAGTAATCTTTCCACTTTTCCGGTTCGTTTCTTTCTATAAATAATTCCTTTGTGGCAGAAATGTAACCGATAGGAGCTTCAAACCAGACATAAATAACTTTCCCATCATAACCTTCCATGGGCAGCTTTACTCCCCAGTCAAGGTCACGGGTAATGGCTCTGTCTCTGAGTCCGGCATTGAACCAGCCCTTGCAGTAGTTTAATACATTTAGTTTCCAGTCATTCTTTGAGAAGATCCATTTGCTTAATTTATCCTGATATCTTCCAAGGGGAAAATAGAAATGTACAGCATCTTTTATGACAGGTGTATCTCCGGTGATCTTTGAGCGGGGATTTATTAGTTCGAGCGGAGACAGATTGCTACCGCAATTCTCACATTCATCTCCTCTTGCATCCGGATGTCCGCAGACCGGACAGGTACCAATTACAAACCGGTCTGCCAGAAATCTCTTTTCTTTATTTGAATAAAGCTGTTTTTCGGTTTTCTGAACCAGTATATTTTTGTTGTACAGATCAAGAAAAAATTCCTTAGCTGTTTTATGATGGATCTCATTTGAAGTCCTGGAAAAAATATCAAACTCAATTCCTATATCTTCAAGGGCTTTTTTATTGGAGAAGTGGTATCTGTCAATAATTTCTCCCGGAGATACATTTTCCTGAATGGCAGCCATGTCAATGGCTGTTCCGTGTTCATCGGATCCGCTGATAAAAATGACATCGTCTCCTTTCAGTTTTCTGTATCTGACATATATATCCGGCGGCAGATAGGCTCCTGCCAGATGACCTATGTGGAGATAGTTGTTGGCATAAGGTAATGCAGCTGTAACTAAATATTTTGTCTTATTTTGCATTTGTAAATATACTTAATCTAATTTTCTGTATAAATCTAATAAATAGTAATTACAGCCTGACTGTTTAATTTATAAATTGAATAATCAAACTATAAGGTAATCCACTCTTATTGTCTACAAAAATTTCTCTTTCAATTCCGGTGTTGGAACTCTGCAGGATTCTCTTTTACCGAACCACTTATATCTGTTATCAGCTATTATATCGTAAACAAAATTCCTGACAGACGGAGGGATGATTATGAATAAATATAACAGTTTCCAAAGTCCGGGAAATTTCTTAACTATTTTCAATACAGCAGAAGAACGTTCATAAAACTTATCATTTTCTACAAGAATTATCGAATTAAAGTCATTTGTATTAAGGTTGAATTTTTTAAGTAAGGTCTGCCCTGCATCAGATTGCAGAGAAGCGAATCTGAAAACATTTTTTTTGTCATGATCTATAATGAAGTTGACACTGGAGTTACACAGATTGCAAACGCCGTCGAAAAGAATTATACTGATATCAGCCAAGAAATTTTTTTTTAAGTATAAATTATGTTTTTTAAATACTAAATTTTACCCAATAAATTTTCTAAATGATTTTAAATAATACAATTGCGGTTATCGGAGATGTTCACGGGTGTTATAATACGCTTAAAGAGCTCTGTTCAAAGCTGAGCGAAATTGAGGAAATATATTGTGTAGGTGATCTTGTGGACAGGGGAAAATATTCTAAAGAAACAGTAGAGTTTTGCATACAGAATTCCATAAAACCGGTGAAGGGAAATCATGAAGACATGCTGATCAAAGCAATAGATAGTTCAGATAAGTTCTTTGGTTTTATGTCTAAAGACGCAGAGCATTATTATTACAACGGCGGAAGAGAGACTCAGTATTCTTACATAGGCTCGCGTTTGTTTTCAAATTTTAAAAATTTCAAGAATGATATAAAATCCAACGGACATTACGGATATCTTAAGAACCTACCTTTCAAATATGATCTGCAGAAAATCGTTATTTCTCATGCAGGGATTATAGAAGGGGGAGATGACATTTCTATTTTATGGAACAGGGATTCTCCAGCACATCTCGATCAACTTCAGATCTTTGGTCATACCCCGCTCGAGGAGTTAAAATACATAAAGAGCTATTATGCAAATATTGACACCGGTTGTGTATATAAAAATAAACTAACTGCTGTAATTGTTGATACTTTAGATGGTAAAATTGATGATGTAATTCAGGTGAATTGTGATCCTCGTGATGTAGACATACCCCTGTGAAGCCCTCTTATTTCCGATCATTCTACTAATCATTACATTGTAAAAGTTTGCAAAATTGAGTAAATTAAACATATTTGGAATAAAGAATATAGAATATCGAATTTTGAATATTGCATTTTAAATATCTGTCTTTCTTATAAATTGTACTAAGAATTTAAATTCCAAATCCGCAATTCCAAATTTCAAATTCGTAAAGGGGCTATAGCTTAGCCGGTAAAGCGTTTCGTTCGCAACGAAAAGACCACCGGTTCGATTCCGGTTAGCTCCACTTCTTTATTTGAAAATTGGAATTTCGGATTTGGAATTTGTTAAGATTTTGAATGTAAGTGTAATAAACTATTTTTCAATTTAGTTAATTTAACAGTCATAAAAGTACTAGCTATTAACTATTAACTATTAACTGTTTGCATTCTTCCGGTCAATTTGACGCATACCTCAGAGACATGGATTCCTTTTTTTACGGAGGGAATGGATGGCAGGCAGGGCTATATCAGTTAGTTGAAGATCTGAAAGTAAATCAGGCTGTATGGAAGCCTGCTGAAGGAAGAAACTCGATCTGGAAGATAGTCAAGCATTTAACCTTCTGGAAATTTGCAATTCTTTCTGATGCAAAAGGAAAGCCGCTGTCAGCGGAAGAAAGAAGGGAAGGTGACTGGAGAAATATTCCGGGAATCCCTGATGAAGAACAATGGCAGAAAGAAATTGAAACTCTGAAAATCACACACGAAGAATTTAAGCAGCTAGTAAAAAAATTAGGCAGTGAATTATTTAACGTCGGGAATGAAGATTCAAATTATATTCGTGAAAATTTATTTCACGATCCTTATCACGCAGGACAGATAGGACTTCTAAGGGTCTTGCAGGGCATACCTCCTGTAAAATATTAAAAATTATTAAACAGAACATATAATCAATTAATGGCAAACGAAAAAATAATACCGGTAAATATAGAAGATGAAATGAAGTCTTCATACATTGATTATTCAATGTCAGTGATAGTAGCAAGAGCATTACCAGATGTAAGGGACGGCTTAAAGCCCGTACACAGAAGAGTGCTTTTCGGAATGAGTGAACTTGGATTGGCAGCTAACAAGCCGCCGAAAAAATCAGCCCGTATAGTAGGGGAAGTGCTTGGTAAATATCATCCGCATGGAGATAAATCCGTTTATGATGCTATGGTAAGAATGGTTCAGGAATTTTCATTAAGATATCCGCTTGTAGACGGGCAGGGTAACTTCGGTTCCGTAGACGGTGACGCACCGGCGGCTATGAGATATACCGAGGCTAGACTGTCACGGGTGGCAGAATCAATACTTGAAGATCTTGAAAAGAACACAGTAGATTTCATACCTAACTTTGATGATACATTAAAAGAACCTTCAGTACTTCCATCGGTAATTCCGAATCTTCTTGTAAATGGTTCAAACGGTATAGCAGTAGGAATGGCAACAAACATTCCTCCGCATAATCTGACTGAGATTTGTAACGGAATAATTCATCTGGTAAACAATTCTGATGCAGATGTAAAGAAACTGATGAAGTACGTTTCTGCGCCTGATTTTCCGACAGGAGGAATCATTTACGGTTATGAACCCGTGAAAGAGGCTTTTGAAACAGGGAGAGGAAAAATTATACTAAGGGCTAAGGTTTCCATCGAAACTGAAAAGAACGGAAAACAGAATATTATTATTACTGAAATACCGTATCAGGTTAATAAAGTAACTCTTATTGAGAACATTGCACATCTTGTCAGAGAAAAGAGAGTTGAAGATATTTCCGACATCAATGATGAAAGTGACAGAGACGGAATGAGGATAGTTATAGGGTTGAGAAGAGATGCAAATGCGCATGTGATTATGAATAATCTTTACAAGCATACACAGATGCAGACTACTTTCGGAGTAATTATGCTGGCTCTTGTCGACGGAGTTCCTAAAGTTCTTAATCTGAAGGAAATGATGGAGCATTTTATAAAGCACAGATTAAATGTAATAGTCAGAAGATCCAAATTTGAACTTGATGCAGCAGAAAAAAGAGCTCACATTCTTGAGGGCTATATAATTGCTCTGGACAATATTGATGAAGTTATAAAGCTCATAAAAAAATCAAAAGACACTCCTGCTGCAAAAGAAGGATTGATGAAAAAATTCAAGCTTTCGGAGATTCAGGCAACAGAGATCCTTAATATGCGGCTTCAGAGGCTAACAGGGCTTGAAAGAAAGAAGATTGAAGACGAATATAAAGATATCCTTAAAGCAATTGAAAGATTAAAGAATATTCTCAAAAGCGAATCTCTGAGAAGGGAAATGATATGTGACGATCTCAAAGAGATCAAAGAAAAATACGGTGATGAAAGAAGAACAGAAATTATTTATGATGTAAGAAAAATGTCGGATGACGACATGATGAAAGAACTGATAAAGGAGGAAGATGTAGTGATTACCATTTCCAATAAAGGATTCATTAAGCGTATTCCGGTAAATTCTTATAAGTCACAGGGAAGAGGCGGAAAGGGAATTACTGCAGCTTCTACAGGTGCGGCGGATAATGACGATTTCATTGAACACATGTTCATTGGTTCGACACATCAGTATATAATGTTCTTCACTGATAAAGGAAAATGCTACTGGCTGAAGGTTTATGATATACCTGAAGGAAGCAGAACTTCACGCGGTAAGTCAATCTTGAATCTGATTGAAAAAGAAAAGGATGAGGATATATCTTCTTTTGTGATGGTAAAGGATTTCACTGAAGAACTGTATGTAACAATGGTTACAAAAATGGGAGTAATAAAGAAAACTAAATTAGACAGTTATTCAAATATAAGAAGAAATGGTATCAATGCAATAAATCTTAACAGTAATGATAAACTTGTGGAAGTAAGATTGACAAACGGTTCGCAGGAACTTGTGATCGGCTCTCATGACGGGCAGGCAATCAGATTCAATGAATCTTTAGTTAGAGATATGGGAAGAACAGCTACCGGTGTCCGGGGAATCAAACTTGCAAAGGGAGATTTTGTTGTAGGGTTAGTAGCAGTGCAAAGACCGAGTGCAACTATTTTAGTTATAACGGACAGAGGTTATGGAAAGAGAAGCGATCTTGCTGATTACAGAGTAACTAACAGAGGCGGAAAAGGCGTGATAACTGTTAAGACAACAGAAAAAGTTGGTAAACTTATCTCTATAAAGGAAGTCACTGATTCGGATGATCTTATGATAATTACTTCAAAAGGAATTCTGATAAGACAGAAGATGAAAGATATAAGAGTAATGGGAAGAAATGCACAGGGAGTGAGAGTCATCAAGTTAGGCGAGAATGATACAATTTCAGCAGTTGCAAGAATTGCTGAGGAAGATAAGGATGATCAGGAGAAGCTGTTTTAATATCTGGTATTTAGTATAATAAATAGAAAAAAAGTAAAATCCAATGATAGATCTCCGCAGTGATACTGTTACGAAACCGACTAAAGCCATGCTTGAAGCAATGATGAATGCCGGATTAGGAGATGATGTATTCGAAGAAGATGAAACTGTGAACTTACTTCAGAAGAAATGTGCAGCTCTTACGGGAAAGGAAGATGCTTTGTTCGTAACATCCGGGGTGATGGGTAATCAGCTTGCGATTAAGTGCCATACTATTCCCGGTGATGAAGTGATCGTTGAAAGTGAATCGCATATACTGAATTATGAAACCGCGTCACCTTCCGTGATATCCGGCGTTCAGCTTCTTCCGGTCAGAGGTGAAATGGGAATATTCACATCGGAAGACATAAGGAAATATGTCCGTTCACAGGAATATTATTTCCCGGTAACAAGACTGATCTGTATTGAGAATACGCACAACAGGGCAGGAGGAGTGATCCAGCCGGTTGAGGTCATTAAGGACATTTCCAGTTTCGCAAAAGGTAACAATATAAAATTGCATCTTGACGGAGCAAGGATTTTCAATGCTCAAATTGAAACGGGTATATCGGTAAAAGAATATGCCGGATACTTTGATTCGATTACTTTCTGTTTCTCCAAAGGACTTGGATGTCCTGTCGGTTCAATTATATGCGGATCAAAAGAATTCATTGAAATGGCGAGAAAGTGGAGGAAGATACTCGGCGGAGGTATGAGACAGGCAGGTATACTTGCGGCAGCCGGAATATATGCGCTGGATAATAATGTCGGTCGTCTTAAAGAAGATCACAGGAAAACAAAATACTTTGCCGAACAGATAAGCAAGCTGGACGGAATAAATGTTGATATGAGATCCGTTCAGACGAACATACTGATATTCAATTCATCAAAGATCCCAAAGAATGATCTCATTAATAAACTGAAAGAGAAAGGTGTTATTATTTCTTCCGGAAGCTATGATAACCTGCGAGTTGTATTTCACCTTGATTTGAGTGAAGATGATATGAACAAAGCAATCGAAATATTCAGAGTAACGGTAAATTAACATTCTAAAAATTCCCTGCCTGCTAAAAAAATCAGCATAAATGTAAATCAGCTATCACAGTTCTCAAGCATCAGAAATCTCTTTCACTGCAGAAGAATATTTCACATAGAAATTACCATAATGTTATTACAGAAATTCTCCGAAATGTGATTAATGATTTATTCTGTAAAAAGTCCGCATAAAGATAATCACTTTTTTCTGCCGGAGAAAAATCAAGTATTCACGGAAAATTAAAAGTTACAAAGTTTCACTTGTAATTTAGACATTATATTTTTAGTTTTTTAAAAAATATGAAAGTCAGGATTAACAGAAGAAAATTTATATCTTACTGCTCATTTGCAGCAGCATCAGCGGTGTTCTTTCCCGTCATTCAGGGATGTTCAGGAAAGCAAAACATTGATCTTAATGAGTTTATAAAGTTAAGCTCTATCCTCACAGGATTCAAAGAATCTGAATTAGACAAATCACTTGCTGATACCTATCTGAAAAGTTTAATGGAGTATCCGCCTTCAAAAGCAAGTCTGGGTGAAATATATTCAGTCCTGAATATTGAATCAAACAAAATACCTAATTCCAGAAGCATTGAACAGACTGTTCTAAACGATCCCCAAAAAAAATTACTCGCAGATACATTAATAAATTACTGGATGACAGGAACATACAAATCTAAAGAAGGAATGAAAGTTTCAAATTATGAAAGTATGTATGCTTTCAAAGCCACGGGCTACCTGATTCCAAATGCTCAATGCCGGGGCAACTTTGGATTCTGGGAGAATAAGCCTGTTGTCACGTGAGACGCGAAACGATAAACTTTAATCGTTAATCGTTAATCGTTAATCGTTAAACTTTAATCGTTAATCGTTAAACTTTAATCGTTAATCGTGATTCGTTAATCGTTAATCGTGATTCGTTAATCGTTAATCGTTAATCGTGATATGTGAAACGTTACTTACAAACTTAACAAACTTTATAAACTTTATAAACTTAACAAACTTAACAAACTTAACAAACTTTATAAACTTTATAAACTTTATAAACTTTATAAACTTTATAAACTTTA
>CAZLOL010000018.1:0-31539 GCA_964561045.1 uncultured Ignavibacteriaceae bacterium
CAACGAACTCAATGAACTACTTCTTAGAATTCAACGGTCCGGCTAATCCTGAATAGTCGCTCAGATCAGCATCTATAGATCCAATAACTACTTTAGTCTTTACTTTCACTGGCATCTTTCTTTCATCGTCTGTCATCCATACAATTATAGATCCCTCACTTTTAAATAATCCGCCTTCCTGTACAAGCGGTTCAACCTTCACGCATCTGAACTCACCTGCAGGAACTTCGATAGTCTCTTTACCAAGATATTTCACCTGCAGCGGATAGGTTTTGTCTTTATAAAAATTCTGAACTGTTGAAATGTCTCCGACTTTCATCTTCCCGTAATCAAACGTTCTGTAAAAATAAAATGCGCTCATTGCATCCTGAGTATATTCCGGAATGTCAAATTCACCTTCAAATTTCTTAGGATCCTTTTCTCCGGTATATGTCTTAGCTTTCAGGTTTTGCTGGTCGAATATAGCTTCAAAATCTCTCTGGTAATTTCCTTCTCTGATGTGCTGCTCAAATCTCCATGGAAACAAACCTTCTACATCAACATAGGTTCTGTAAAAATCTTTTACTTTATATACCCAGTCAAAACTGGATGTTGAATTAACTGTAAATCTTATGTCATAACACTTTCTGCCGTTCAGGGTCTGATACACCGGATCGATCTCCATTACTGCTTCACCAGCAGTTACAAAACCGTAATTGATCTCAAATGTCAGCTTTTCCCCCGGTTTAAATGCATTCTGACTTATCTTCCGGAATTCTTTTTTTACTTCTAAAGAGTCCTGCGCAATACTAAAATTTAAATTTATTGAAATTAACAGTACGGATAATGCTAATTTGATTTTCATTTGGTTTATTGTTTAAGTGTATTGTTACTACTGATTATATGTAAAACAAGTTCCCGAAATTAATTTATTAATTTTTTTGCAGAGCTCAAAATTTCTTCTGTTCTGATACTGCTCATATCATCTGAATTTTTTTCGGGTTTTATTACAATGCTGTTTTCTCCCAATGGTCCCCATCTTATATCACTCATATGCTTTTCATTTGGATAAAATCCGATTATTCTTTTATTTAAAGCTCCGGCTAAATGAATTGGTCCTGTAGAATTTGATACGAATAATTCCGAATGATCTGTCAGTATCATCAGTTCTCTTAAAGATAATTTACCTGTAAGATCTGTAATTCTTTCTTTATTCTTTTCACGGGTTATATTTATTATTTCAGCAGCAAGACCTGATTCTGCTTCAAGTCCGGTAAATATGATCCGGTGATCTCTGAATTCATCAAAAAATAGATCTGTAAATTCCGAAAACTTTTCTTTAGGGAGATCCTTTGACGATCCCCCGCTTCCGGGATGAATAATAATAAATTTATCTTTTAAACTGAAATTAAATAAATCTAACTTCTTTTCTAACTTAAATTCTTCTTCTTTTTCATATCTGAAAAAAAAATTCTTTTCCTCTCTTATATCTATGAAATAAGTCTTAAGCAGATTCAGATTGTAATCCGACTCATGCTTAACAGATATCTTTCTGTGTTCATATACTTTATAATTATACATGAATGAATACCATCTGTAACCTGTTCCTATTCTGTATTTTGTTCTAAGCAGAAAAAAAATCAATGCCAGATCAAATCTGGGTTTTACATTTATGATCATATCCGGATCTTGGCTTTTAAACAACCTGTATTTTTCGGAGAAGCTTGCTGAATCTTCCTCAATTAAAAGTTCATCCACACCTTCATAACCTGTCAGCAAATCCTCAGTATACTTCTTAACAAAAAAAATAATCTTAGCATTTTTAAAAACTTTTCTAGCCTCCGTGATCAAAGGCAGAGTCAGAATAACATCCCCGAGTCTGTCGGTTCTTGAAATTATTATTTTCTTTACTTTATCTTTACTGATCAATTTAAATTTTTCTTACTGCTGAATATATCCGTCGCTTTTTATGATATTTGAAATCTTGTCCGCTTCCTTGATTTTTGGAATTACCTCGCTGTAATATTTCAGGATAAAATCCAACCTCAGTTCTTCACTTTCCATTTCAAGCAATCTTTGTCTTTCGGCTAGACTTAAACCACTTTTCTCAGCCATTGTGAATGTTACAGATCTTTTGCCGTCATTCCACTTTATATCACCAAGATCTATTTTTTTAACTGATCCTTTATATACAATTTCCACAAGATCATTATATATATTTACAGCTTTTTCCATCTTTACTTTATCATATCCTTCAATGTCATTATCTAAATATTCTATTATTCCGGAATAGTAGCCGGCTATAGAAAGTTCATAGCTGATAATCTTATATCTTTGCACACCTTTGACTATTATATTCATTTCCCCGTTCTCCTTACGCTCTGTGACTTCTTCAACAAATGCACTGCAGCCTGTTATATGTATATTCTTTTCCGAGAAAAAATTAATTCCGAATGCTGTACCATTGTTTATACAATCACCGATCATTTTTTTATATCTTTCTTCAAAGATATAAAGGGGAATTTTTGATTGCGGAAAAAGTACCACATTAAGAGGAAACAAAGGAATTTCAATCTCTGCAGGCATAAACATTAAATTATTCAAAAAAAACTTCCGAAAGAAATATGTCTTACGGAAGTAATGATTATTTAAACTGAAATATTTTTATTTATAAGTGATTACGAGCGAACTTATGTTTTTATCTTTATCATAGCCTATTACCAGCTGAACTTCCTTTGTACCCTTTTTCCAGTTTATCAATCCTCCCTTGTCTGGCGTTATAATCTCCCCGTCTTCTGATACAGCATAACCGTTTTTAGTCATCTCATCTTTATAAAAATTAATGATTTCCTGAACTTTATCATTTGACTCAAAAGTAACCATCGTACCCTCAGTTGATGTCAAAGAACCTATAACTTTTGAATTCTTCGGCTGAGGAACATCAGAAGGAAAATTAGCCGGCATTCCCGGAGTCATTCCAAGTTCATTAGATTTATCCGACTCCTGCTTTGACGGATCAGTATTAGCTTCCCCTGTTTTGATTACATCTTCTTGTTTTGTGCCGGATGAAGGATCTTTAGGTTCTGTCTTATTCTCCCTTACTGACGGATCATTCTTATCTCCCGAAACTTCCTTTTTTTCATCACATCCGTTAAGACTAATTACAAATGCTAATAATAATAGTAAAATAAATTCTTTCATTAATTTTTAATTATTTTAATTTATAATGTTTTATTAATTGTTACATCTGATAGCTTCAAAGCTGCCGGCAATCCAGCTCTTATTGTCATCTTTGAAACAAATTGCAATTTTCCCCCTGATAACTTTTTCATCCATTCCGGTGATCACCAGAGCACAGTTCCAGGGCACAGAAGCAGATGAATTGCTGCTCTTCAATTCCCCTGATTTGTTATAATAAGCGACATAACCGTCAAGACTCTGATCAAAACTTGCTTTGAGTAACTCTCCGGTCTTGATATCGCCCCCTTTGTGTATCAGATGAAATGAATTATCGCTCTCTATATATCCACAGTTGTTTTTGGGTTTTACATCTCCAAAATTCAGCACATTATCACCACTGCCTCTCCATAGCTCAAGATTAATGTAAGCAGGATTTATTTCCTTCCCTTCAATAAATCCTCTTACCGGTGTATCGGGTATGTCTGTAATTTTCAATTCGGATTGCCACCTAAAGTCTTTAACTGAATTATTTCCCTGGCTCTGTTCATCTTTTTTATTGCAGGAAATAAAAACAAATATCAATATTGCAACTGCAAATTTAGAAACCTGTGATCTTGATTCTCTCAATTCTCTATAATATAAAATAAAAAAGAGCTGCTTATTAAGAAGCTCTTTTCTGAAATTATCCGATTGATTATTTTACGTATTTTATATATCTGTCATTGATCCTTCCCCAGTTGAGATTCTTGAAGAAGTTGTCAATATAACCGGCTCTTGCCGGACCGTCTTTGTGATAATAAGCGTGCTCGAATACATCGCAGCTTATCAATGGAATGCCTCCCCAGATTGCCCCGTAATGATGTTCATCCACAAGTACGTTCAGAAGTCTCTGACTGTAAAGCATGTCATAAGTCAATACAGCCCATCCTGATAGTTTTGCTGAAATTGCGGTCGCCTTGAAATCTGCTTTCCAGTTATCTATTGAACCGAATTCTTTTTCGATTGCTGCAACAACTTCCGGTCCCTTTGATGTATCTCCGTCACCGCCAAGCACTTCCCAGTAAACATCATGTAATAATGCTCCGCCATGATTCCAGGTCTGCCTTCTCTTTAATTCACCGATCTGACTATAGTTGCCGTTTGCCTTCGACCTGTCAGCTGTTTCCAACTCTTTTTCAATGTTGTTTAAAAATGTTACATAACCCTTGTGATGCGTATTGTAATGCCAGTCTGTTGTCTCAGCATCTATAACAGCTTTTAATAATTCTTTTGCCTCTTCATCAGTATAAGGTCTTTTATTGAAAATCCATTCGTATGCCATTTTTTTATTGTCTCCTTTTTTTTTAGATTTATTATTGAAATTTATTGAATTTATATTTTTATCAATTGCAAAGAATCCTATTCCAAGTACGGAATTTCTTAAGAAATTTCTTCTTGAAAACTTGTTTCCATTTTTCATAGTCCTCCATCTAATCTTTCAATTTGTAAATTTTACAATTTAAAAAATTGTTTTCTGCCATTCTTAGTTTAAAAAACAAAAATTATTCTTAACTAACAATATTACGGGTATTATTTAATTCGGACATTCCTGATCACACGCCGAAAGAACTTCCGCATCCGCAGGTCTTTACTGCCTGAGGATTGTTGAATACAAAGCCTTTTCCCGTTAAGCCATCCGTGAAATCTATCTCAGTCCCGGATAAATAAAGAAAGCTTTTCATATCAACGAACAGTTTCACCCCGTCTTTTTCCAGCACGGTATCGCCTGTTCTTTCTTCAGGGTCAAATCCAAGTGTGTATGTCAGTCCTGAACAGCCTCCGCCTTTTACTCCGACTCTCAGTCCGTAACCCTCAGGGATCTTGTTTTCATCCATAAGCTTCTTTATCTCTTTAACCGCTTTGTCAGTAACATTTATATCTTCACTTACTCCTGCTATGAATTCTGTTGTTTCAGTTGCTTCTGCCATTTTAGTATTACCTCTTTTTAATTTATTTTTTATGTTAGAATACTTTGTAAATTCAAAATTATTTTAAATAATTCCTTCCTTTGCCATCTTATAAACAGGTGATTCTTTTCTTATCTTATTAATTGTTGTCACTAATTTATTAATCACATAATCTATTTCTTCTTCTTCTGTAAACCTGCCGAAACTTATCCTCAGCGAACTTCTTCCGAGCTCATCGCTTCTGCCTATTGCCGTCAGTACGTGCGAAGGAGACATGGAAGCTGAAGTGCAGGCGCTTCCCGTAGAGATTGCTATATCTTTCATTTCACCTAACAATGCATCAATGTCGGTATATCCCAGACTTACATTGATATTATTCGGAAGACGTTTCGTCCTGTGACCGTTAAGATAAACGTTATCCATATTTAAAAGAGCATCTATTATTTTATCCCTGTATTTTGTCTGTTTCTCAATTTCCTTTTCCATTTCATTCTTACTGATCTCACATGCTTTGCCGAATCCTACTATACCCGGAACATTCAGCGTTCCTCCTCTTTTTCCTTTTTCCTGACTCCCGCCGTGTATCTGCTTTGCAAATCTTACAGCGGGATTCTTGCTCCTTACATATAAAGCACCAACTCCCTTTGGACCGTAAAACTTATGAGCCGAAATGCTCATCAGATCAATGTTCATTTTCTCAACATCCAATGGTATCTTACCGGCTGCCTGAGTTGCATCAGTGTGAAATAAAATTCCTCTTTCCTTACAGATCCTTCCGATTTCCTCTACAGGCTGAATCGTGCCAATCTCATTGTTACCAGTCATTATGCTTACAAGGATTGTTTTGCCGTTAATGGAATTCTTAAGATCTTCTAAATCAATCATCCCGTATTCATCAACTTTCAGATAAGTTGTCTCAATACCTTTCTCTTCAAGACATTGAAACGTTTCAAGAACTGCTTTATGTTCTGTAGTGCAGGTAATTATATGATTTCCTTTTTCGGAATAAACCTCGGCGACTCCTTTGATAGCCATATTTATTGATTCAGTAGAACCTGCCGTAAAAATAATTTCCATTGGTCTTGCACCGATAAGGTCAGCTACATTTCTTCTTCCTTTTGAGACAGCTTCTTCAGCTTCCCATCCGTACTTATGATTCGCACTCGAAGCATTTCCGAATATCTCACAGAAATAAGGTTTCATCTCATCAAATACCCTTGGATCTACAGGAGTTGTAGCGTTGTAATCCATATAAACCGGAAACTTCATTTTACAAGTATATTAATTTTATTAAACAAAATCTGAAATAGTTTTTCTTTTAAAAAGCTCTTCTACTTCCTTCTGAAGCTTAGAAACAGGAGATTTTATTGAGCAGTTATCCAGCATGCAGCAGTCCTTTTCAGCGCTTTCATTCAGACATTCGGCAATGGAAAGATCACCTTCTATTGCAGACATAAGACTGAATAAAGGTATCTCATCAGGTCTTTTTGAAAGAAAGTATCCCCCGTTTGTCCCCTGACTTGAAGCTAAAATATTTTCATTCTTCAGTTTCTGCAGTATCTTTGAAAGCAGGTCGTATGGTATATTCTTAGTGTCGGATATCTCCCGGGCTGTAACTAACTTGTGATCTGAATTCGAAATGAATTTCAAAGCCATTATAGCATATTCAACTTTTTTTGAGATTCTGATCATTTTAATATTTATAGTGGACTAACATAGTCCTATTTGTAAATAAAAAAAAGGAAAAAATACTTTATCCTTTTAGTTTTATCTCAGCGGTCCCAACGGGATTCGAACCCGTATTTCACATTGAAAGTGAATTCCGATTATGCAAACCTGTGATCACAGGCGATATTTGAATCTTTTCCTTGCCCCAACTTAGCCTATTTAACCTATTTGCTCCTAATTGAAAATAAAATTATATGGCGCAAAAAAATGGCTATAAAAAGCTGGGAGAGGTTTGATTTTATTTGAGTGATTTGATTGAGGACTACAATACACGCTCATCACATTCAACACACATAACGCATAATCTATTTCAATTCTTCTATCTTTTCCATAAGCCAGCTTTTTCTGGAGATCAATTTCATACTCTTGATTTCTTTTTCAACATAACCGGTGTCAATTTTCTCGGGATCTATTTGTATAATTATTAATTTTCTGTAAATTTTAATGAAGTTCATGGTATTCAGAAAAAGAGTTTTAGGAATATTCTTTTTATTCCTGAAATAATGTTTGAGTTTGTCTATTTCCAGATAAGCATATTCAAATTCCTTTAATTCATAATAATTACAGAGTTTAATCAACGAAGTATCTATATATTGAAGATAATGAGATACTTTAATGCCATTAAGATTCAGAAGTGACTTTTTGAATCTCTTCTTTTCAAAATAAAGTTTAGCATATGATATTTTGATTTCATCATTTCTTATTTCAGGAGGCAGGAAACCTGAATATTTTTCTATGAAATTTTCCAGCCAGTCGAATTTTTTAACCGAAATTGCTATAAATACATAATCCCGGAAATGATTGAAAGTGTAGGATTTATTTCTAAGATCATCAGTAAGATTCTGGCTGAGTTTTTCATTGTAAAGATCAAAAAGCTCATACCGGTATTTTACATTTCCTTTATTCAATTTTTTGATGCAGTAATTTATCATATTGGTAAAACAGCTTATCTTATATTCTTTATTAATATATTCAGAAATCTCAATTAATAAATTATGAGAAGTATAGTAATCTCCTTCATTTTTTTCATCAATATTGGCTTTGTACAGATAAAAATTCATAGCAATTATTTTAAATAAAATATTATCTGAATTTCTGAAGTCGGAGATAATACTTTCTATATTGAGGTTTTTTAAAAGTACTTTAATATAATTAGGTTTGTAAACTCTGTTGTCTGATTCCTGCTGCAGGAAATCAAACCCTAACTTGTAACAATTGATCAGGTATGAGCAAAATACAAGAGTTGAATATTCATATCGTTCATCATATAAAATATCTTCCTTATTCTTTTCCAGCAGATACTTCGAATTGATCTCTTTCAGATCGGCTAAATTCCTTAGTTTATCCGGAGAAAATTTTTCTAAATTAAGATTATTGAGGGTCTCCCTGTAGTTGATCCTGTAAGGAGCAAGTAATTTTTTTTCTATCAGCTTTTTTAATTTGATTTTCCCTTTCTCAAATTTATTTTCAGAAAGCCATATAGTCACAAGGAATTCCTCCCCGAGTTTGTAAAGCTCAGAATACCTGTTCTTCAATGTCTGATAACTTAATTGCTTACCTGATATTTCAGTGCGAAGATTATTATCAATTTCATCTTCTTTAGTTTTGTCTTTCAGTTCAAGAACATTTTCAAGAAAGGGCGTATAGTTTCTTCCTTTGGAATAAAATGGAGAAGATATGAATTTGCGGAATTGTTCCAGCTCTTTAGCAGAGAATGACTCTATTAATAATACCAGTTTATAATTTATTATAGCCAAGGGTAAGAAAATTTTTGAAAAATAGCAATTTCAGTTTACAAAAAATATCTTCTTAAAAATATTGAGCATATACAAAAGCACATCAGTTGACCACCCCCAGACCCCCTTTCTTTGAGAGTGTCTCAAAAGTCAAAATCCCCGGATTGTCATTTCCGCGAAAGCGGAAATCCAGTTCATAATAGAAAGAATATATTTTTAAACACCGGAACTTAGTGACTTTTGAGACACTCTCTTTGCTGGGGTTTGGTAAGGAGTAAAATTGTAATGCAGACTTCTAATTAATTCCGCTTTCTTTTCATCGATGAAAAAAAAACTTGGCAGAGAAAAATCTCCCGCTGGTGTATTGAATTTTTCATTTGGGTAAAAATATTACCTCATTATAATAAAAAAATTGCTTTAATCAGATTTTTTTTTCGGAAAGATTTCTACTTTAAAGGGTATGAATTAAATAACCTTCTTTGCAATAAATACATCAAAGTTGTATTTTGCTGACACTAATTTTAAAAGCAAAGAAATGAATTTACTTTTCAGAATTTTTCCCCTGATTTTTTTGATGAGTTTCTTTTTTCAGAATTCCTGCTCACAACAAATCGTTAATGGCTTGTACCGGTTTAACGGACAACCTATTAATAAGACTCTGCTTTTTTCTTTAAACTCTCAGGGAAGATCTCAAAAAGTAAATTCTTATCTTCATCCCTATCTAATAAATCTAATTCATAATTCTATTTTTTAACTTAAACAAAACACACCATGAGAAAAATTATTTCAATTTTTTCTTTACTATTTTTAATCGGCTTTTCAGTAAGCTCTGATGCACAGGTTGTATCTTTATACAATTTCAATCAGACAGCCGGAGTATATTCTGAAATTGCAGGAGACACTACGGTTGGAATAGCTACGGAAACTACAAGTACTTTAAGCCTGGATAACGTAGTTTTTCCGGATAACTTTTTACCGTTTACTTTTTACTTTAACGGAATTCCTTATACCAATATAGTAATCAGTTCAAATGGATTTATAACATTCGGAAGTACACTTCCGGCTGCTAATTATTATACTGTTATTTCAGGTACAACTGCATATGACGGCGGTGTCGGAGCTTTTAGCAGAGATCTGATAGGAACCAGAGGTATTACCGGAAGCCGTGTAAGCGGAGCATTTGAAATTACAAATGTAGCTGCTACATATTTTACAGGTCTTGTAATCGGAAATGCCATAACAGGTACAAATATTCCTGCAGGAACAGTTATTACCAGTTTAGATGTAACCAACGGAATTATCGGAATATCCAATGCATTTACCACTACAGCTGCTACTACAACAGCCGTTTCAGCGACCGGCTCAATTGTAAGGGCCACAACCGGTATAGCAGGAAGCAGAATCCATACAATCCAATTCAAAAATGTAAGACCTTATAATCCCAGTTCAAGTACTAATCTGATGAACTTTCAGATAAAACTTTATGAAGGTACAAATGATATAGAAATAGTTTACGGATTGAATTTAGGTTTCGTAAGTTCGTATACCGGACAAGTAGGATTAAGGGGAGCCTCTAATGCAGATTTTAATAACAGAGACAGCGCAAATTCAGATTGGAGCTATACTGTCAGAGGTTTATTAAACAGCAGAACTCTCACCCTAAGCGCTACAACGGTACCGGCTTCAGGTACAACATTTAAATGGTCAGTTCCACCGGATTGCCAGATAGCAGTCGAAAGTATTAATCCTACAGGAATACAATACCCGGGTTGTAATCCAATAAACATTGCGCCTCAGGTAAAACTTTGGAATAACGGTTTTAAGAATCAGAGTTCAATAAATGTCAGATTCCAGGTTGCAGCTGCCGGATACGATGAAACTGTGTCAGTAATTAATCTCGGTATCAATGCCGATACTATCATTACTTTCCCGGCTACATTAAATATAGATCCGAATTTCCCGGGAACCAAGAATGTATCTGTCACTGCAATATCTTCATGCAACAGTTTGCCTGATACTAATTCTATTGTTTCAAGCTATGATGTATCTACAGTCAATCTTAATTTCGGAGGACCGGTTGCAGGATATTACTTTACCAATTCTTCATCTGCGGCAAGCTGCGCTCCTGATCAGCCAATATATTACTGGGAAGATACCACAGGAAGTACAAGTTTAGTTTTAAACAATTTAAATGCTTCCGGAAGTTTACTTGTAGGAACAGTAAATGACGGATACTATACTTTAGGAAATGTTTTACCTGCCGGACACTATTTCAAATATATGGGAATTGATTATGATTCATTTTATGTGAGTACAAACGGACTTGTTTTATTCTCAAGAGCTAATAATACTCAGGCAGAGATCAATACAACAACACCAAAAGATATACCGGCTACTACTTCACCGCGGCCGGCTGTATTCCCGTTCTGGTTTAATCTCAATTATTCAGATAATTCTGTACCTGTAAACAGATTAAGTTATAAATATGCCGGTGATAAATTAATCATTACTTATGACAAAGCCCCAATATTCCTGGCAGAAGAGCAAGATTATGTGAGTTTTCAGGTAATTCTTGAAACTCCGTTTGCTCCTACTACAGACGGTATTATTACTACACAGTTTAATCAGGCTGCATCAGGTTCAGGTTTTATAAACAAATATAATGACAAAACACTGGGTTTTCAGACTTTAGGTCTTCAGAACACGGCAGGAGATAATGCACTTTTATACAGAAGAGTTAATCCAACTATTTTTGGAGGACCGATCTTCGGATCAGATCTGGCTATTTCATACGGACCGAATGGAAATGTTTTACCTGTCGAACTTACATCCTTTACTTCTTCAGTCTCCGGAAGAGATATAACTCTGAACTGGTCTACATCCTCTGAACTGAATAATCAGGGTTATGATATTGAAAGAGCAGATGCCAGAGGTCATTCTTCACAAGTTTGGAATAAAATAGGAAATGTTACCGGCAGCGGTACTTCAACTATTGCACAATCGTATTCATTCACAGACAGAAATCTTGCTTCAGGAAGTTATATTTACAGGTTAAAGCAAATAGATTTCAATGGCAACTATGAGTATTTCAATTTAAGCAATGAAGTAAATATTGGAATACCCGGCAAATTTGAATTATCACAAAACTATCCTAATCCTTTTAATCCGTCAACAATGATAAATTATGATCTGCCCTTTGACAGTAAGGTCAGCATAAAATTGTTTGATCTTTCGGGAAGGGAAGTTATGACGATCCTTAATGAAACAAAAACAGCAGGATATTATTCTGTAAGTCTGAACGGATCAAACCTTACCAGCGGAGTCTACTTTTACAGAATTTCTGCAGAAGGAAACGGAAGCAACTTTGTACAGACAAAGAAAATGACTCTGATAAAATAGTTCATGGTTATTGATTCTTTATAAAATAAGAAATTGAAAGCCGTGATTTTAAAAATTCACGGCTTTTTATAATAAGTAAAATTAAAATAAAAAAACAAAATGAAAAATTTTATAATATTATTATCTGTGATTTTTGGCTTTGCATTGAAAGCAAATGCTCAGAATGTCTTAGTGAATCCCGGTAATGGCTCATATCCTACTTTAAAAGCTGCTTTTGATGCAATTAATGCAGGTACTCATACAGGAGCAATTACTGTGGATATTGTAGCAAATACAATCGAACCTCTAACTGCTCAGCTAAATGACAGCGGCACAGGTTCAGTAAATTATTCTTCAGTACTGATCCGGCCGGTGAGTCCTGTTTCTGTAACAGGTCTTGACATAGCAACTGTTAAACTTGCAAGGACAAGAAATGTAACCATAGATGGAAGAATAAACGGTTCAGGAAGATATCTTACTATCGGAAATAATTTAAGCGTTTATAATTCCTGCGCTATCTGGGTTGCAAATGGCTTGAATTCAGAAGACTCATCCGGAGCTAAGAATAATGTAATCAGAAACTGTGAGTTATTTACAAGCGTAAGAGTAGATCTTACAGAAGATTTCTCTTACGGAATAATTTTCAGCGGAGTGACCAGCGGATTTACACCAGGAAGAAATAACAACCACAATCAAATACTTGAAAACAGGATTATCAGAGCCAGGTATGGAATAGTTATGATAGGAGGCATAAATTCAAGCCTGAGCAGAGGCAATCTAATCTCCGGAAATATTATTGGACCAGATACTCCCGGTTCAGATAACATTGGTAAGAACGGAATATATGTAACATTTCAGGATTCCTGCACTATTTCAAATAACCATGTTCAAAACGTAGGGGGAACATTTGCCGGAACATTCGGAGCAGGTTATGACAGAATTGGTATCGGAGCAGGTTCAGATCAGTGGGCATCCACACCTACGGCTACTTATAATAAAAACTTCAGAATAATAAATAACATTGTTCATGGAATCAAAGAGGAAAGAACAAAGTCAGCTGTTGGCATAATATGCGCAACCGGATATGTCGGAGTTCCTACAAATAATCTTATAGCAAATAATCAGGTCTATGATGTGCTTGCAAACTCCATAAGTGGTGATGGGTGTATTGGTATCGGGCTCAGCGGAAATAATACTTATGATATAACTGCATACAATTCTATTTACATGGTTGGAGATCTGGATCCCCCGGGTGTAACTTCTGCTACTCAGACTGCCAGCGGAATCAGACTGGCTTTGGCAATAGATTCCAATAATACAATAATTAACAATTCAATTTATGTCAACCTTACATCGGATAATACCGCATTAAAAAAATGCTGTATACAGATGCCTACTGCAAATTATGTATTCGGAACCAGAGGGTTGGATTACAATGATTATTATTATCCTGCAGCTAATACTGAAATGGTTTTAGGCGCAACAGGTCCTACAAGTCTTGCAACTGGTTTCTATCCTACTTTAGCTGTTTGGAAGAATTTGTTTGTACCTGTGAATCAGGATGGCAATTCAATAAATGCAGATCCTCTGTATTCTCTTTTACTTCCGCATTATCTGATGCCGATTAACGGTACGTCTCCGCTTTTATCGGAAGCTTTGCCGATTGCTGAAGTTACAACTGATATACTTGGTCTGAGCAGAGATGCCAGTTTACCGACTATCGGATGTTATGAGTATGATGCAAATTCAAATCCGATACAGAAATTTTCACTTAAATTCAATTTTGAAGCATGTCCTGATGCAGGAAATGTAACAGTTGAACTCAGGAATTCAACTTCACCTTATGCAATAGTGGAATCGGTAAGTGCAATTGCCGGAGGAAATACTGAACAACCTGTTTCCTTCTCAAATGCAGTAAATGGAGTGCCATACTATCTTGTTGTAAGGAGTGTAAATTTAATTGAAACATGGAGCGCTTCAACAATTTCATTTAGTTCAAGCTTTGCAAGTTATAATTTCACTTCAGCTATAGGACAGGCTTACGGAAACAATCAGGTACTTTCAGGCGGTATTCCATCTCTTTACCAGGGGGATGCGAATCAGGATGGATTTATAAATTTACAGGATGTACTTCTTGCATATAATGATGCCTCTGCTTTCATTACAGGTCCGGATACTGATTTTAACTGTGACGGAATAACTGATCTTTCGGATATTATTTTAGCAGCAAATAATGCTACGAATTTTATAACAGTTCAAAAACCATAATCAAATTCTTAAATAAAAAACCGGAATGAATTTCCGGTTTTTTATTTATACTTTTGTATTACTAGTATCTTAAAACGTAATGGCTTCAGTCAGTTATTTATTAGATTGAACTTTTCAATCAGCCATTCTTACTATTCTATTTGATAAAAAGCTTGCAGAAGGCTCAATTCCTCACCGGACAAATGTGGTTAACAATCCGTATGGTTCTGAATTTAAAGGAGGAATAAAATACACAACAACTCCCAAAATAGTATTCTCAAATACACTTGATAAAGCAATTCGATAATATAAAAAACAATCTGGCTTAAACGAACTTTGATAACAAGGAATCCTTTTAAATGAGATAACAAGAGGTATCAGTGATTTTCCTTCCAAAAAGCAAAAGCCCTGTAGCTATCATAAGTTACAGGGCTTTACTTTTAGCGGTCCCAACGGGATTCGAACCCGTGTTTTCACTGTGAAAGAGTGGCGACCTAACCCCTAGTCGATGGGACCGTTTTTTGTAATCTGTAATTTAATCATTTCAGTTGTGAGTTTCAATTGGAAAAACTGAACGAAAACAAAGTTCAATGCACATCCGTCCAAAACGTTCAGAAATAACAAATCCCGAAGGGGTAACATTATCACAGAAAAGAAAAGAAAACAAATCAATAAAATCCCGAAGTAATCAAAACAATTATATAAACTTTAATTTATTTTGGACACCTATGTGTTAAATGTATTCAATGACATGTTGTACTATAAATTCTTAAATATTAAAATTTATTTAATTTCCCCTGCGTAAATGTGACAGTTCAAAGAAATAAATTCCAAATCCGAAATTCCATTTTTCAAATCAAGAAAATTATTTAAAATTATTAACCGGCACTTTTATTTTTCAAAAGATCACTTGTGACTTCGATCATCCATTTTTTTTCTCTGATATCCCTGAGTTTATTGAGATCAAATAACAGTTCATTTATTCTTGCTTCATCAGGTTTTAATTTTAATCTGATTATTTTAATAAAATGTTTTGTAAAATTCAGAAATGTCATTTTAATATATTCAGATAATACATTATTCCTTTTTATGTAATGCCTGAAACTGTCTGAAATAGCTTTTGCTGAATCATAATAGCCAAGCAAATAAAATATTTTTGCCTTCAGAATGTAAATGTCTATTGAAATAGGTTGAGACTCTGACTTTATTGAAGATATCTCAATAAGAGCTTCATTAAATTTATTTTTATAGAACAGAAGATTTGCATTGCCGTAATGATAAATATTGGATTTAATTTCTTCCTGAACATGTTTCATATTTTCCCGTATAAATTTTTCAGTCCATTTAAACTCACCGCACTTTAAAGCGCAGAACATAATGGCTCTGAATGTAAGCAGTGTTATTTGGATTGAACCATCAATACTATATAATTTATCCTTCAATAAATACTTATAATTCTCAAACAATTCACGATTCATATCATTGATACCTTTTGCTTTTTCCAGAATGCAGAATACATTCATACGCTGTATATAATACCACTTCATTTTTTTTGACAGACGATTAATATTCTTATGAAAATGATTTTTCAGATTTGTATAAGCAGTAAATCCGTTTTCAGAGGAATTCATCCTTATGTCGTTTATAAAAAGGTCAAGAAATAATATTCTGTCTTTGTCTTTCAGAAACGGAGAATTTTTTAATACTGAAATAAAATTCTCAATGTTGATTTCTTCTATGAGTTTCATCAGCTTGTCTGACTTTTCAATCTCATTAAATGAATGTCTGTGTGAAAATGTTAGGTTGTAAACCAATCCTGTAAAAAAGATAAAGTAATTTATCAGATTAGTAAATGAATCCGTGATATCATCATAATTAGGAAGAATTATATTTTTCTCGGATTTGTGATTGTATTTCAGGATGCTTAATTCATGTAACCTAAGATAATTGCCGCCGTCTATTTTATACTCTTTGGCTATTTTTTTCTCAAATATTTTTAACCTTTTGTCGTATTCATCATTAACATTTCTAACTGAAAGCTCATGAAGTATATTCAGGTCTCTTTTACCGGAATCATTTCGGATATGGATCACGCTCAAAAATTCTTCGGCAAGAATATTAAGCATTGAGAGGTATTTTCTGAACAGAAGATCATCATATTTCTTTCCTTTGATGATCGAAAAAAATATTGTTTCTTTTGTAATTTTATTATCGGAAAAATCAGGATAATATTTTTTCAGTTCCTGATAAATTTTTACAACTCCGGAATAATTATTATAAAAAGGAGAGTTTATAAATTTATCAAACTCTTTCATTTCCTGAACCGAAAAAGTTTTCAGGATTTTTATTACATTATATTGAGAAATAGCTTTATTTTTTAACGGTGACTTCAAATTCGTAAATTCTTTTAATTTATAAAAGCGTATTAATTTTTGTAAAGGAATATTTGGTTTATCGGATTTTTCAGTTCACAATCCTGAAATATTTTCCGAAGATTATTACTTTATAAGTATTGCTTGTTAACACTTTAAATATGATTTTGAAATATAAATTTTTTAAAGAATAGTTCTTCGTTGAAATTTAATCCCCAACTTTTTAATTCGTTATTAAATTTTAAACCTCTTTTACCGTTTTGAAAGATAAAACTCAGGTTGCTCATCTGGTATTGCAAGCGCATAGGAAACCTGAGATAAATTGTATTCAATATAATCTATATAAATATTTTTTTTCACTCAATTAAATATCAATAAAAAATGGCAGACACAAAACAAAAACCGAATTTCCTCATAATATGGGGGGATGATATCGGTCAGTCAAACCTTAGCTGTTTTACAAAAGGAATGATGGGTTACAAAACACCAAACATTGACAGAGTTGCTAATGAAGGAATGCTGTTCACAGATTGTTACGCCGAGCAGAGCTGTACCGCCGGCCGTGCATCTTTCATTACAGGACAATGCGGTCTCCGCACAGGTCTTACAAAAGTAGGACTTCCCGGAGCTGATTTAGGATTGAAAGCTGAAGATCCTACTATTGCCGAAATGCTGAAACCTCTTGGCTATGCAACAGGTCAGTTCGGTAAGAATCATCTTGGAGACAGAGATGAACACCTACCGACCATGCACGGCTTTGATGAATTCTTCGGAAATCTGTATCACCTAAATGCAGAAGAAGAGCCTGAAGAATATGACTATCCGAATGAAAAAGATTTTCCTGATTTTAAAAAGAAATACGGACCTCGCGGAGTTATGCATTGCTGGGCTGACGGAAAAGGGGGACAGAAAATTGAGAACACCGGTCCGCTCACAAAAAAACGTATGGAAACTATTGATGAAGAATTCCTTGCCGGAGCAAAGAAATTTATAAGAGATGCTCATGAAGCAGGCACTCCTTTCTTTGTATGGTTCAATACTTCTCATATGCACGCATGGACTCATGCAAAACCTGAGAGTGTCGGACAGGCTGGAAGATGGCAGTCAATATATCACGATGTTATGATAGATCATGATAAGTGTGTGGGTGAATTGCTTGACCTGATCGATGAACTTGGTATTGCAGATAACACATTTGTTCAATACAGTACTGACAATGGTCCTCACATGAATACATGGCCGGATGCAGGCACGACTCCTTTCCGAAATGAAAAAAATTCCAGCTGGGAAGGCGCATACAGAGTTCCTCTGATGGTAAGATTTCCAAACAAGATCAAAGCCGGTTCAGTCTGCAATGAGATCATTTCTCATCAGGACTGGTTCCCGACCATACTTGCAGCAGCAGGAGAACCGGACATTGCAGAAAAACTAAAGAAGGGATACAAAGTTGGCAACAAGACTTTCAAAGTTCATCTTGACGGCTATAATCTTGTTCCATTGTTATCAGGACAAACAGATAAGAGTCCGAGAAAAGGATTCATTTATTTTACGGATGACGGTGATGTGGCAGCTTTAAGATACGATAACTGGAAGCTGATGTTTATGGAACAGCGGGTACCCGGAACACTGAAGATCTGGCAGGAGCCTTTTGTTACACTCCGCTGCCCGTATATTTTCAATCTTCGTACTGATCCATATGAGCACGCTCAGATTACTTCAAATACATTCTACGACTGGATGTTCAGACATATTTATTTACTTGTGCCTGCGCAGGCATTTGTTGCTGAGTTCCTCGCTACATTCAAAGACTTTCCTCCGCGTCAGAAAGCAGCAAGCTTTAGTCTCGATCAGGTTGTTGAAAGTTTAACAGCCGCCGCTTCCGGCGGATAATTGTTGTTCCCTATCACAGAGCCCGTCAATTCCTGTTGTATTTATTCCTGACGAAGCTCTGTGATTTTTTTTTATCGTTTAATTTGAAATATAAAATGATAAAAAATCAAGTTCGGAAATTTCCTCAAAATTGATAATTGATAATTAAAATTTATAATTGAAATGGATTCCTTCACAGAAAATCTCGAATCATTTGGTCTGGCAGTAAAAACAATACTTGAAGCTCTTTCTATTTTATTGATTTCCATTGGAGTAATTTTTTCAATAATAAAAAGTCTTAAATTCAAATATTCTTCTGATCTCAACATCCCTCTTCACGTTGACTTCCGCTACAGACTGGGAAGCTGGCTTCTTGTGTCTCTGGAATTTTTACTCGCTGCAGACATAGTTTCATCGGTCATATCTCCTACTATAGAAAATTTAATCCAACTGACAATAATTGCAGCTGTAAGAACATTCCTTAATTACTTTCTTGGAAAAGAAGTTGCCGAAGGAAAAAAAGAAGAAAAAGAGATTGCATTAGAAAAAGCTTAAATAATTTGGAAATTGGAATTTCGGATTTGGGATATGCAGATTTTTAGATTGAACATTGATAATTGAACATTACTCCATACCAAACCCCGGTTTGAGATGGAAAAGTTTTCTGCCGTTGGTCCGGAGTATAGTTAAATCAATACATTTAGAATATTATTTTTATAAACAATTAAATCTAAAAAAACATGGAAACAAATTTATTGGAAATTTTAAGAAATACCATTTCTCCTGATATTATCAATAAGCTGTCCGTATTGGTTGGAGAAAATTCTTCCAAAACAAAATCTGCTGTAAATAATACCTTACCTGCAATTATCGGGGGTTTGATAAATAAAACCTCTACAGATGCCGGATCTTCAGATGTATTAAAACTAATAAAAGACGGAGGATATGATGGGAGTATGCTGAATAATTTAAGCGGATCATTAACCGATAGTAAAAAGTTTTACGGAAATATTAACGGAGCTTCGAATGTGATTAGCTCTGTATTCGGTGGTAATTTAAAAGACGTAACCGATACAATTTCCAAAGAAAGCGGTGTCTCATCCAACGCTACTTCATCTATTCTGGGTTTTCTTTCTGCCATTGTAATGAGTTTAATCGGCAAACAGGTAATCGGAAATAATCTTAATGCAAGTGGACTCACGGGACTTTTATCAGGGCAAAAGGATTTTCTTAAGGGATTGATTCCTGCCGGACTTGCCGGGCTTTTTGGTTTAGCCGGAATAAAAAAGGTAACTTCAAATTTAAATGAGTATAAGGACAAAGCAGAAGAAACCAGTTCCAAAAAATGGCTGCCATGGCTTTTGATTGCATTAGGTTTGGTAGCATTATTGTTTATCTGGAAAAGCTGTAATAAAGATACAGCACCGGTCTCAACTAAAATTGATAGTGTAAAGAAGGATATTACTAAAAAAGTTGAAGAGATTTTTATACCTGCGCCTAAAACCGGTGATGCTCTTATGGATTCAATTCAGGCATCTCTTGGAAAATTCATAACAAAAAAATTACCTGACGGCAGCGAAATTATCATTGCTCAAAACGGGGTCGAATCAATGATCATTGCATTTATTGAAGATAAATCAAAAATGGCAGATAAAGAAACCTGGTTCTCATTTGACAGAATTTTATTTGAAACCAGTAAAGCAGGATTAAGACCTTCATCCGAAAATCAGCTTAAAAATATTGTTGCAATCATGAAAGCTTATCCTAATGTGGAAATTAAAATCGGAGGATATACCGATAATACAGGAGTTCCGGCTGCTAATATGAAACTGTCGCAGGAGAGAGCAAATTCGGTAATGGCAGCACTTGTAAACAATGGTGTTGCGCCGGAAAGAATGAAAGCGGAAGGTTACGGTGAACAATTTCCGGTTGCATCAAATGATACTCCTGAAGGAAGACTAAAAAACAGGAGAGTTGATGTGAGGGTTTCCAAAAAGTAAAAATTAAACCGGTTCATTGTTCTGGATTTTCAATACATTAATAAATTATACTGGTGCCATCTCTGACAAAGGGATGGCATTTTTTATTCGAATTTGGAATATCGGATTTTGAATTTTCTTCTTTATTTTCATTTTAATCTTTCCAAACTTCCTATTCGTTTTTTTAAGTATAAAAATGAAAAACTTCCGAAGTTTTGTTTAAAGCCTTTTAAAGATTTTAAGATGTATACTGAGACTTCGGAAGTTTTTCTCGTATCCCCATTCCCTTATTTTTCAAGGGGAGGAGGTGGGGTCAGTCTTGTACAATTTGGAATATCGGATTTGATATTTTTCTTCATGGTCTGTCAACTTCTGCCAGCATCAGAAATCCTAATCATTAGAATCTTTTCTTTAAATTGAGTAATTTGTAAAAATTTTATATTGCAAAATGGATGGAAACCTGATCTACGAAGGAAAGGCAAAAAAAATATTCTCTACCGAAAGACCTGATGTTTTTCTTCAGGAGTTTAAAGACGATGCCACAGCATTCAACGGTCTGAAGAAAGATAAAATACCTCACAAAGGCGAACTTAATAATCAGATCTCATCGAAAATTTTCGAATTCCTGAAAGAAAATGATATTCCTACGCATTTCATAAAAAAAGTTTCTGATACAGAAATGCTTGTGAAAAAAGTGGATATAATAAAGGTCGAAGTGGTTTGCAGGAATATTGCAGCGGGAAGTCTTGTTAAAAAATTTGGTTTTACAGAAGGAACAGAATTGAAACAGCCGATAGTTGAATATTATCTTAAATCAGATGAGCTCGGAGATCCGCTTTTTACTGAAGATCATATCTTCGCTCTTAGCCTTACGGATAAATACGGTCTGGATGTTATTAAGAGAATGACCTTAAGGATTAATACTCTTCTTAAAAAATTCTTTCTTGATAAAGGTATAAAACTTGTTGACTTCAAACTTGAATTCGGAAAAGATAAGAATGGTAATATAATTCTTGCCGATGAAATATCTCCGGATACCTGCCGTCTCTGGGATTCTAAAACAGATAAGAAGTTGGACAAGGACAGGTTCAGATTCGATATGGGTGAAGTGGAAGAGGCATATATGGAAATCAAAAACAGGATCGTCTGATGCGGCTTACTCATTACGGAAAAGATGTGCTGCTGAAAGTGTTTGTCGCAGGAATGATACTCAGTGTGGGATCAATTTTTGTGAACAGCATTATTCTGAAATTCCTCTTTGCAGGTTTAGCAATCTTTCTCTGGCTCTTTTCTTTGTATTTCTTCCGTGATCCTGACAGAAATCTTCCGAAGGATTATAAAGATAATCAGATAATTTCTCCGGGTGACGGAAAGATCGTTGTGATCGAAGATGTAATAAATAAGGAGAATAATATCTTTGAAAAAGATGAACCGCTTAAACAGATCAGCATTTTTCTTTCACCGCTGAATGTTCACGTTAACAGGATTCCATTTTCAGGAGTAGTAAAATATCTTAAGTATATCAAAGGCGAGTATCTTGTCGCTTTTAATCACAAATCTTCCGAAAAGAACGAAAGATCAGAGATAGGAATTGAAAATGAAAAGACCAAACACAAAATTTTATTCAAACAAATAGCGGGATTTGTTGCAAGAAGAATTGTATATGACATCAGCGAAGGCAATAATGTGACTGCAGGAGAAAAATTCGGAATGATAAAATTCGGATCGAGAGTGGATATTCTCATTAAAAGAGATTCAAAGATATTTGTCAGAATGGAACAGAAAGTTACCGGCGGTGAAACAATCATAGCTGAACTATAAATGTTTATTTCAAGAAAATTCATACCGAGCTTATTTACAATACTGAATGCTTTCTGCGGATTTTTATCAGTAATAAATTCCGCAAACGGCGACTTTAATAATGCAGCATTATTTATCATATATGCTTCGTTGTTTGATGCGGTTGACGGATTGGCTGCCAGACTAACTAAATCTTCGAGCGCGTTCGGTGTAGAACTGGATTCCCTTTCAGATGTAGTTTCATTCGGAGTTGCTCCTTCATTTCTTTTATATAAAATATACCTCAACGAACTCGGTGACATCGGCGTTGTTCTGTCTTCACTTGTTATGGTCTTTGCAGCGCTCCGTCTGGCAAGGTTCAATGTTCAGCTTGTGGGTTTCGACAAGGATAAATTCAATGGTCTGCCTGCTCCAATGGCAACAATAACTATCTGCACATATATTTTATTTTATCATAATAAAATACTGTCAGAATCAGCAAGTAATTTTGTACTGATAATTCTCTCAGTCGCGTTGCCGCTTCTGATGGTAAGCAAAATAAAATATGATTCACTTCCCAAACCGTCACTCTATGCAATAAAGAAAAATCCTCTCGTGTTTATTATTCTTTTCATAGCCATTGTACTTATCATCGCAACTGACGGCGAAGGTTCATTTTCTTTCTGTCTATTTTATATTTTTTCCGGAATTATTATTTATCTTAAAAATCTGATTTTTAAGAAGAGGAAAAAGACAGAGGATGACATTGCTGATGAACATCTTGGTCTGAAAGAAACTAAATAATTTGCTTAACCGTATTTGATTTTAAATTTCCTTTCCCGGAACATGTATTCTGATAAATAAATAATCCTTGGCGGATTACTGATTTCTTAAAAGGACTATATTCTTCAGACTATCAATGAAGAAGTCTATATCCTGAGTCGTATTATCCCGTCCGAATGAAATTCTTACCGAACCTAAAGCAGTTGATTTATCTCTTCCCAATTCTGTCAGAACATATGACGGCTTGTGAGTTCCGGCAGTGCAGGCAGAACCGCCGGATACGGCTATTCCAGCTATATCAAGCTGTATGAGAATCATCTCTTCATCAAAGGACAATTTGTTTTTATCAAATGAAATGTTGACTATATTCGGCAAAGAGTTTTCTGATCCCGAATTGAATAAAATACCGTCCCCGAATTCGCAATTAAGTTTCTCAGTAAGATAGTTCTTTAATGTCAAATAGTGACTTACATCTTTTTTAAAATTATTTTTCATGAGTTCAATTGCTTTACTGAATCCGGCAATAGCAGCAATGTTCTCCGTTCCGCCGCGCATATTCCTTTCCTGCATTCCGCCGTGTATGAACTTTTCCACCGGTGTTTTATTCCTAATATACAATGCTGATATGCCTTTCGGACCGTATATTTTGTGCGCGGACATTGTTGCGAAATTAACATTCAGATCTTCTACATTAAACTTTGTCTTACCTATGCTCTGAACGGAATCTGTATGAACATAAATATTTTCAACCGCTGCTTTTTCTGAGATTGCTTTTATATCATTTATTATTCCGATCTCATTATTTGAATGCATTATTGAGATCAGAAATGTTTCCGGTCTGATTGCTTCTGATAGTTCATCCAAAGAGATCTTTCCTTTATCATCTGTCATAAGATATGTTACATTGATATCATATTTATTCTTCAGATATTTCATTGTATCAAGAACAGCTGAATGCTCTATGGCAGATGTTATGATATGATTTTTCTCAGTGTTTAAAAATTTATATGCAATACCTTTTATTGCAAAATTATTCGACTCCGTACCGCTGCCTGTGAAGAATATCTCTTTTGGGCTTGAACCAATAAATTCGGCTGTTGCATCACGAGCATCTTCCAGCATAACTTTTGCGGTCTTTCCGAAAGAGTGAATTGAAGAAGCATTGCCGTAATTCTCTTTAAGAAAAGGCATCATAGCATCCAGCACTTCATCATCTATTTTTGTAGTTGCGGCATTATCTAAATAGACTCTATTCATTTAAATCATTTAATTTTTTTATTTGAATGTTACTTTTATTTTTTAAATTAAGTATTTTTATTTCGTGCAGATAAATAAAGAGATATTCTACATTTCGAATTTAATATCAATTTTCAGGATAATACTGCTGATACCTGTCAGTTATCTTCTTCTTACCGGTTTTGAATCTGAAAATACGCTAATAATAATTTTAGTTCTATGTATGTATTTTTCGGATCTTCTTGACGGATATCTGGCAAGGAAACTGGGACAGGTTTCCGAATTCGGGAAGATTATTGATCCTCTTGCTGATAAGATCTCAGTGATAGTGATTTCAGTTATATTATTATTTCTAGGTAAGATACCTTTATGGTTTGTACTTATAATTGTCTTAAGAGATATTTTTATTATGCTGTTCGGAATTTATCTTGACAGGAAAAAAGACATTCGTCTTATGTCAAACTATCCCGGCAAGATCGCTGTCTTCAGCATCGGACTGATAATTCTCTTTGCTGTCATTAACAATCCGTTACTTAATGAAATCAGCAGTTACCTCTACTTTATTTCGCTTGTATTGATATTTTATTCATCCTATCTGTATTTTAAAAGATTCAGGGAAACAGTAAACAACTGACTATGAATGATATTTCAGCCGGAAGTAAAAAGATAAAGACCTTTACAAGAAAAGACATTGAAGATAAATTAGACGATAAGCTGATAGGAAAAAGACTCACGCAGAAGCTGATTGTTGATTCTATGATCGAGTCCATACGTGAATTGTTGATGGAAGCAGATCCTGTTGCAAGGATTGAGATCCGGGAATTCGGGGTATTTGAAATTAAAAAAACAAAAGCGAAACCTAAAGCAAGGAATATTAAGACGGGAGAATTTATTTTTGTTCCTGGCAGAAGAAAGATTCATTTCAAACCCGGAAAAAAGCTGAGGGAATTTTTAAAGAAATGATTTTCATTCATATAAGTTTTCATTAATAATATAGTACATCTGTGTCAAATTATATTTTAATAAATTGGAAAAAGCCTCAAAATATCTCGCAATAGATTACGGTGAAAAAAGAATCGGCATTGCAGTCAGCGATGAGAATAAAAAATATTCCTTTTCAAGGGAGCATTTAATGAATGACAATAACTTATTAAGTAAGCTTTTAGCTTTAATAAAAGATGAAAATATCATAAAGATAATCATCGGATACCCGCTGAACTTTAAATCGGAAAAAACTATTCAGACTATAAAGACAGAAGAGTTCAAAAACAATCTCGAAAAATTCCTGGAAAAAAATTCACACACAGCCGAATTGATTTACTTTGATGAAAGATTCACAAGCAAACTTGCAATCGGCAGTATTATTGATTCAGGATTAAAGAAAAAAAAGCGCCAGGAAAAAGGGCGTGTTGACAGTATCTCTGCGCAGATAATTCTTCAGGACTACATTGACAAAACAAACAATCTTAATATATACAGCTGAATGTATTTAATAGAGTTAAACGAATTAATAGAAAACGGAGAAAATGACACGGTAGAATTCAAAAGAAAATTCTCTTCTCCGGAAAAGATAGCAAAAGAAATGATTGCCTTCGCAAATTCAAAAGGCGGAAAGATACTTTTTGGAATTGATGATGATAAGAGTGTCAGAGGCGTAGAAAGCGAAAAAGGCGAACTTGAACTTATTTCCACTGCTGCAGGATTTTACTGTGAACCTGAAGTCGAATTTACCACAGAGATCATGCTTTTAAAGAACAAAGATATAGTCATTGTGAATATTGAAGAAAGCAAAACAAAACCACACAGGCTTATTTCCGAAGACGGTTCCGATGAAAGCAAAGTTTATATCCGCCTGAATGATAAAAGCATACTAGCTTCAAAAGAAACAATCAAAATACTCCGTAATTCAAATCACGATTCACCTCCCGTTCAGATTTACATAGGAAATATGGAAAAGACTCTTTTTGATTTTCTCGAGCTGAATGAAAAGATCACTGTGAAAGGTTTTAAAAAACTTGTCAATATTTCCGAAAGACGTGCGAGCAGAACTCTCGTGAATCTGGTAAAAGCAAAGATCATCAGGCATCATTATTTCGGGAATGAGGACTATTTTACGCTGATATAGAATATGTTTGTGTTAAAAATAAAATACAGATATGAAAACTCTTGAAGTTTTCACCAAAATAAAAAACAAAATGAAAAGAATTCCGGGCAAACTTAATGATATTATTGACAATGAATTAAAAGTAATCCTTACAATAGATAGATACTCATTATCAAAAAAAGATGTTCTATATGCTCTTAATGAAATTCAATAGAACATTATCTTTATGGAGATAAAAGAACCCTCAGAATGGCAAAGGACTATAAGAAATGAATGGTAATGAATCTCTTGTTTTAAATACTATTGTTTTTTTTATCTCTTCCCAAGCACCGCACAGACTTTCTTAAAATTCTTCCCCGCATTTTCCAGAATTAAATTTGCTTCACCAAGTATCTCTTTTTTATAACTTTCATCTTCTATTGCCGGAAGATTTATCTCTACATTTTTAAACGCTCCCCAGATACCTGTCTCAAGCGACTTTGCGCCGACCTCTAGATCGCTCTTGGAAGATATGTTGCCGTGCTTTGCCATCTGTATCATCCACTCCCAGCACGAATCGGAAATTCTCATTACACTTAAAGGAACATTAATTGCTTTCTTAAGTCCTTCCTGCATTTTTTCTTTTCTGATCTTTTGTTCTGCCTCGGTTTTTTTCGGCAGTTTCATTGCTGTCATATAATCGGTGAATGCATTTGTATCCGCATCTATTAAAGGAATTAGTTCTTTCATTTTATTGTGCAGTGGGGGAATTAATTTTCTCATTGTTGAATCAAGATGTTCAAATTTTTTGTTACCGTAACTCATCCAGCCAACCATCGCACCAAGCGCTGCGCCTAATGAAGCTATAAGAGCTGAAACACTTCCCCCGCCGGGAGCTGAAGTTCTTGCACCGACAAGCTCAATAAAATTTCTTACACTCAGTGATGCAAGCGGTTCACCGGATTCTTTCTTTATCTGATATTCAATTATTCTTTTGTCAGGATTAAATTCCGAGACAGAAGACAGACCTAATCTGTCGATAACTAATCTTATCTTTTGTCTTTCGTCAAGAATAAAAAGATTTTCTTTTTTAATATAATAATCAGCTGCCATTAACATTGCCTCAAGAGGGATCAGACCGACAAGCTCGCTTCCGCAGACAGCCAGATTCATCTTCTTTGCATCTGAAGCGCATTCTTCAAATGCAATATGAACAGGTGTGATAGTATAGTTATCAAGGTTCATTGAAACCTGTGCCATATTATATTCATCTACATACCAGCCGATCCCTTTTACAGCTTTCAATCGTCCGGGTTCATTTTCACTTCTTCCCTGTTCCCTGACATTTAAAGCTATCTTATGCGCCTGTTCTTTTGTCCCGAGAACATTTACATTGTATGCAATAAGAAAAAATCTTGAACCCGTAACTGTTGCGCCGGACTTTTCACTGAATTCCTGAGGTCCGAAATCAGGTTTCCATTCCGGTTTATAAATTTTATTTTTAATACCTTCATATTCACCTGCCCTTATCTGTCTGAGCATTTTTCTATCAGGATTATGAGAAGCTTCTTCATAAAGATATACAGGAACACCGAGTTCTTCACCGACTCGCTTTCCGTAATTCTTTGAACATTCAACGCATTCTTCAGTTGTTACATTTGCAACAGGCACAAAAGGAACAACATCCACAGCTCCCATTCTGGGATGCTCGCCGGAATGTTTCGTCATATCTATAAGTTCATATGCTGTCTTTGAGAACTGAAATGCCGCTTCGACAACAGATTCCGGATCACCGACAAATGTAAAAACTGTTCTGTTGGTTGATCTGCCAGGATCTACATCAAGTAAAGTAACTCCGCTGACTTTTCTTACCGCCTCAGCACAGGCATTGATTATATTTTCATCCCTGCCTTCTGAAATATTAGGAACACATTCTACAATTTTTTTCATTACAATTTTATTTTTATGATAATAGAATTTACACTGATAATTTTAATTTTAAACAAGTAAATCAAAGTTATTCTCACTATTCTTTGTAATATACGGATCTCATACTGATCACTTTCTACTGCATACAAAAAATACTCTTTCATTCTGATCGCCTGCCTTTCTGCCGTTCTCATCCTCTATTCTTCTGATGTGAAAATATTTCATGAGTTCACGGGATACATTTTCAATTTCGAATGAAGATTCTTTTATATTCTGATCAAGCAAAGAATATAAGTTTGGTTTTTTATTTTCAAAGATCTTAAGATTCCAGTTGAATGTATTTTTGAAAATCTTTTTTATATTAACAATCAGATATCCGGAATTGAACTCGTGCATGAAAGGTGATATTGCAGAAAAGTATTCGAGTTTTGCGAGTGTATTTATATCAAAAATAAACAATCCGCTTTTATTGAGATGACGGTATATATTTGCAAACAGCTTCTTCCACTCACTGAAAAGAAGAATGTGATTCAGTGTATCATAAAGACAAATTATTAGATCAAATTTCTTATCAAGCCTGAAATTCCTTATATCCATTATGTGAAAACTGCAGCGTGGCACTTTTTTCTCCGCAATTTTAAGCATCTCACGGGAAATATCTATTCCGGTCAGCTCAATATTCTTACCGAACGATAAAAGATTGTTTCCTGTACCACATCCGAGTTCAAGGACTGACCTAATATTTTTATTATATCGGTTTATCTTTTTTCTCAGATACTCATTTGTCTCAAACCCAGTTCCGATCACATCATCATAATATTTTGCGATCCTGTTATAGTCAGCTTCCTTCAATGATATCTATTATATTGTGTCATATAACATCTTAAGTACTTCCGCTACTCCATCTTCATCATTTGATTTATTTGTCACATAATCAGCCATTTCTTTCAGTTCATCGACAGCATTTTCAAGCGCGATGTTGGTGCCACCAAACTGAAACAGATCACGATCATTATACCAGTCACCGAATACCATCACTTCTTCTTTTTTTATGTTCAAATATTTAGTGAGCATTCGCAAACCGGTTTTTTTACTGATGCCTTTTCTGATCACTTCTACATTGAAAACCCCCTGAAATGTCTGCGACCTGTAATACTTAACTTTAAGGAATAATCCGAAAGGCGGCCTCATCTTACTCTGAATATGCTTCATTATTTTTCTGTCATTTCCGGACATAATAATCTCAAGTACATTGTCGAGATAATTGTCATAAGATTTTACGAGAGTATAAGTTGTTCCAAGACGTGTCATGAAATCCCTTACTACAGAATTATCTTCAGTATAAACAATTTCATCATTATAACACAATGCTATCTTTACATAATGTCTTTCGGCAAGTCTTAAAGCACGTTCCACATACTTTTTATCAATTATAGATTTATTAAGAATGACCTTTCCTTCTGTATCCTGAATGAGTGTGCCGTTAAGAGAAATATAAGGGATATCTATATCAAGTTCTTTTGCAAGTGGGACTATTGAAGAGTGAACTCGCTGAGAAGCCATTGAAAACAATACATTCTTTGTGCGGAGTTTTTTTACAAGCTGAACTGTCTGAGGACTGATCACATTACTGTTTGTAACCAAAGTTCCGTCTATGTCCGAAACGATCAGTTTTATTCTGCTAAATCTATCTTTTAATTCACTTAATGATAAACTCAAGTTTACTTTCCTGTTTATTAATTACAGTTTTCACAAATAACGAATCTATATTGGGGTTTCAGAACAGGTGTTATAAAATTAATTGTGCGTTAAATTTATTTTAATAATACTTAGAATAAAAAATACTTTCAAAGTATTTTTAAATAACATTTTCTTTAAACACAAATATTATTTGACAGCAGGGTGTGATGGTTTTAGTCACATATTAATTGGAAAAGCTCTATTGTTTTTTCAGTGCTGAAACAGGATCAGGCACCCAATGATGAAGTCCGCCTGCAAGTTTATCATTAAATGTCAACGGTATTGTACCTCTTTCAGTTCTTTCTCTCCAGGTGTCAACACTTTCACCGCTGTCTTTTCTGATCATTTCAATGCATCCTTCTACCGGACAAACAAGTGAACAAAGATTGCATCCGACACAATTCTCTTCAATAATATGAGGCACACGTGTACCATTGTTTGATAGTCCGATAGCCTGATGAGCTCCGTCTTCACAGGCTATATAACATAGCTGACAACCGATGCACTTTTCTTTGTGTATCTCAGCAATAATTTTATAATCAAGATTCAGATTTTCCCAGGTGACTATGTTAGGCAAAGCTTTACCAACCATTTCATCTATTTTTCTGAATCCCTTTTCCGTCATATAACTTTCAAGACCCGGAAGCATCTCCCTGATTATTCCGAATCCGAAATGCATGACTGCAGTGCATACCTGAACAGTGGTTGCACCCAGCAGAATAAATTCCACTGCATCTCTCCAGTTTTCTATTCCTCCGATTCCTGAAATCGGAAGACCTATCAATGGATCCTGCGCGCAGTTCTTTACCATATTCATAGCGATTGGTTTTACCGCAGGACCGCAGTATCCGCCGTTTGTGCTTTTCCCGTCAACGACCGGATATGGAACAAAATTATCTATATCAACACCAACTATGCTTTGAATAGTATTTATCAGTGAGATAGCATCTCCGCCCCCGAGCTTTGCCGCCTGACCGGGCTCTGTAATGTCTGAAATATTCGGAGTAAGTTTGACTATCACGGGCTTTGTTGCAACTTCCTTAACCCATGATACAATCATTTTCAGTATCTCAGGCTCCTGCCCGACTGCAGATCCCATCCCCCTTTCACACATTCCGTGCGGGCATCCGAAATTTAGTTCAAGTCCGTCAGCACCGGCATTCTCAGCATCTTTTACTATCTGATGCCATTGCTCTCTTGACTCAACCATCAAAGATGCTATCACGGCATGATCAGGAAAATATTTTTTAACTTCTTCTATTTCCTTTAAGTTATCTTTGAGAGGTCTGTCTGTTATAAGTTCAATGTTATTGAATCCTACAATTCTGTTATCCCTGTAATTTACGCTTCCGTATCTGCTTGAAACATTTATTATCGGCACTCCCAGAGTTTTCCATACTGCTCCGCCCCAGCCCGCTTCAAATGCTTTCATTATCTGATAACCTGAATTCGTCGGCGGCGCTGATGCAAGCCAGAATGGATTAGGTGATTTTATTCCCGCAAAGTTTACTGATAGGTCTGGCATTTTTTTTTATTGAAAATTTTAAAATGTAAATTTTAATTTGTAAATTTTAA
>CAZLOL010000019.1:0-30748 GCA_964561045.1 uncultured Ignavibacteriaceae bacterium
TATAAAGTTTATAAAGTTTATAAAGTTTGTAAAGTTTGTAAAGTTTGTAAAGTTTATAAAGTTTGTTGAGTCAGTTGAGTAATAGAATTTGAAAATTTAATTATTTATATAAATTTAATTATTTGCCGGGATTTTGAAATTACTTCTCAATTCATATTACATGTATATACTTTACTAACTTAACTAATTTAACAATATCAACTAACATAACCCACTTTATAAACTTTATAAACTTTATAAACTTTACAAACTCAACTCACTTAACAAGGCTCATTTTTTTTGTTTCAGAAAAATCCCCTGCAGAAAGCTTATAGAAGTATATACCGCTTGACAACCCTCCTCCATCAAAGGTAACTTCATAATTTCCTGCAGGCTGATTTTTATTTACAATTGTGGAAATTTCTTTTCCGGCAATATCAAATATCTTAAGACTGACAAAATTGTTATCTGAAATCTGATAACCTATCAATGTCGAAGGATTAAAAGGATTAGGATAATTCTGATGTAGTTTAAATCCTTCAGGAATTAAAATCGAACCGTTTGAAATATCCGAAACAATACCCTGGCCTTCTGTAGCATTATAAAAATTATTCAATGATACATTAGTAAAAGTTTCTTTTAATCCCCGCGGCCAGATTATGATCAGTGAATCTATTACTGAAGCATTACCAAAACCCATATGAACATTCAGCATATTCATGGAGTTGAATGAGTTTTGAGATGAGACTTCCCTGTACTGCCAGACAGGTACGCCGTTAATTGTCGCTTTTGCTTTTACTTTTGTTCCAACTGCTGACTTATTTGAAAGATTGCTTTGCGGACCGCCTCCTGTACATTTGATATTAATCCATTTGTTGCCGTTTGAAAGGTCATTTCTGTACAAACCTTTAGAAGCAGTACTTCCCGCCAGATAAATATCAACAGTTCCGTTGTTGTCATAATCTCCCGCCGTTGCTCCGAAATTCCCGGAGCTTAAAGCTATTGAAGATGTATCAATTCTTGTAAATGTGCCGTTCCCGTTATTGTTGTATAATGAAGTCTGTCCTCCCTGCCGGGTTACAATACAGTCTATGTATCCGTCATTATTGAAATCCGCCCAGAGATTTGCAAGGAACAGTCCCAGGTCAGATACAATGCTTCCGACCTGCGCTTCGGTCATTCTCACAAACGTGCCGTTATTGTTATTATACAAATTATTCGGAAGACTGCTCGCGTAATTTGTCAGGAAAGCATCAAGGTCTCCGTCATTATCATAATCGATCAGGTTCCAGACCTGCCCGTCTACAAGATCTGTACTAAGAGGCGGCAGATACAGTCTTGTTAAAACTGCCGTGCCTGTTTCTTTCAGTAGATTTTTATAAAGGCAGTCAACGGCAGCGCTGCCACCCGGTCCCGTACCTATAAAGAGGTCCATGTCTCCGTCCTGATCATAGTCATTCCAGGTTGGTACTGTAAACGGCGCAAGAGTGTCAGTCAGTCCCGGCATATCGACTCTTGTGAAACTTCCGTCCCCGCTGTTGTGATAAAGTCTGTTCGGATGATTAACTACTCCGAAGTTATTTGCTGCAGCAATGATCAGATCTGTATAACCGTCATTATCGTAATCACCCCATGCGCAGCCCCAGCCGGTATTGTATGCAGAATCTCCTATGACTCCTGTAGTGATCTTGGTAAAGGAGCCATCTCCGTTATTCTTATACAGAAAAGAATTTGATGCTCCTGTAGAAGTTACCCAGCAGTCAATAAATCCGTCATTGTTATAATCAGACCAGGTATTGCTAAGATTTCCGCTTTGATTTTGCAGGCCGGTCCCGGTTTGAGTAAAATTACCGCTTCCGAGGTTTTTGTATATCGCTTTTCTGTTCACATAAAGATCAAGTTTCCCGTCATTATCGACATCCACCCAGCTCGTTCCGAAATATGTTCCCGAGAAAACATCCGTGACAATCGGATTTAATGTGTCAGTGATCTTTACAAAATTCTGACTGAATGTGTCTGAAGAAAATAAAAATAAAATGAATGCTGTTAATAAAACTTTCGATGGTTTTATGAATTTTTTTAACTGTTTCATGACTTCTCCTTTTTTTTTATTTCAAAGATACACATGCATTATTACTAATGACATCTCACAAGTATATGGTTTTGTGCTTGGTGTAAGAAGAATCTTTCATGAAAGATTAAAGTATTGAGAAAGCAGTATAGTTCGATATAACGGGCAATTAACAGGTGTATAAGTAAAATGAGCGTTGAAAGCAGAAATAATTTCTAGAATTCTATACTTACACTGTTTATGCAGCAATGCATGACAGACATTATAAATTTTACATAATACTGATACATTTTTAATTTAAAATTATTATCTTTGAAAGATTAAAATTATGATTTCTGAAGCTAACATAAAACTATTGGAATTATAGAAAAATTTAAATTTAGTAAAATGGATATTAAATTTAAGAAATTCCGTAAACCTACTGATATTTTTCCTGTCATTTCATTCCTGATACTTTTTCTTTTTTCTTCCTGTACAACAAAATATTATATCGTCAGACATGCTGAAAAGCTTAATAATACAGATACCTCTTCGATTTCACTGAACGGAAAACTAAGATCTGAAGCTTTAAAAGCATATTTGATCAACAAAAATATTAAGAAAATTTATGCTTCAATATATAAAAGAACACAGCAAACTGCTCAACCCCTTGCTGATGCATTAGGTGAACAGATAATTTTGTATTCTCCTGATTCCACATTGGCATTTGCCGAACAACTGAAAAACCTATCCGGAACATCTGTCCTCGTTGTCGGCCATACAAATAATATTCCTGAAATCATAGAAATATTAAGCGATGATACAATCGGTCCTATCCCTGAAAATGATTTTGATAATTTATATATAGTTGAAATAAAAAGAGATCTCGTTTGGGTGAGCAGGTATTTAACAAATACAACTTACGGAGCTCCATCTCCCTGATGTTTCACTTATCTATTTCACGATTCTTTCTTTCAGAGCTTTCGCAACAGCTTCAGATTTGGAATGGACATGAAGTTTGTAATATATATTTTTGATGTGATGCCGGACTGTGCCGACTGATATGAATAGTTTGTAGGCGATCTCTTTATAAGAATCACCGTTACAAAGTAAGTTGAGAACATCATGTTCTCTGTCTGTAAGAACTGAATCAGATTTCTTTTGAAAAGAAGATACGACAAGTTTTGCAATCTTATAAGACATTGGCGCTCCGCCTTCATATATCTCTTTCACAGATTCCAGTATCTTTTTTTCAGAAGCGCTCTTATCAAGATATCCACAGGCTCCGGCTGTCAGCGCTTTGAAAACGAGTGAAAGATCTTCATGAACCGTAAGCATAATTATATCTATCTTTACGTAGCGATCCTTTATTATTTTAACGCCTTCAATTCCGGACATACCGGGAAGCTCAATATCCATGAGCATAACATCCGGCTTGTTCCTGTTCAAATCTGTTATCGCAGTCTCACAGTCAGGATAAGAGCCAATGCACTCAAAATCCTCCGCTTCATTGAGCATGTCTTTTAATGCTTCTCTTATTAATTTATCATCTTCTACTATGGAGACTTTTATCATTTTGGTTCTCTTCTAATTGAGGATTAAATTCGGGATCTTTGCAGATAAATTTATAACAGTGCCTGTATTTTCTTCCGAGGAAATGTTTACATTTACTCCGATCTGCTTTCCACGCGAATAAATATTTTTCAGCCCATAACCTTTAGCACAATTATAAATGTCGAATCCTTTTCCGTCATCTTTAAGTATTATCTCAAGATCATTATCATAAAGCCGGAAATTCAGATTTACATTAGCACATCTTGAATATTTCAGAATATTATTCATTCCTTCTTTGAATATATAGATAAGATGTCTTTTACAGTTCATTGACAACTGAATGACTTTAAATTCTTCTGTAATGCCGGCAGAAGTAAAATTGATTCCGGTATTTTCAAAAAGCTCATTTCCGAAATCTCTTAGCCGAACGGTGAAATCATAAAGCGTATCCTCTTTAGGATTCATTGCCCAGATCAGGTCTTTCGCTCCGCTTTGCAGACTGTTTGATGTCTCTACAATGCTGTTAAGATCTTCCGTCAGACCATTTGCAGTAGGGCGCAGCTTTTTATTTATGCGCCTGCTGTATAAGGAAATTCTTGTAAGCTTATGTCCGAGTTCATCATGATAATCTCTTGATGCCTGCTCTCTCATAAACTCCCTTTCCTTTTCCTTGATCTTCTCTAATTCTATGAGATATTTTACTTTCGATCTAACCCTGTAATTCTGTATCATTAAAATGGCAGCTATTACAGAACACAGCATAATTCCAAAGAACCACCATGTTTTCCAGAAAGGTGGCGTAACGCTTATCTTAACGGAAGTTTCATTTTCATTCCATACTCCGTCAGAATTGGTTCCTTTTACTTTAAAAACATAGTCACCCGGATCAAGATTTGTATAAACCGCTTCTCTTTCGATACCGCTGTATTTCCAGTCCCTGTCAAATCCCTCAAGTTTGTAACTGAATTTGTTTTTTAAAGGGTTTGAGTAATCTGCCGCAGCAAAACCAATTTTGACAAAATTATCTTTATAGCTTAACTCAACATCTTTTACTGAAGATATATCCGTTTCAGTTTTAATCTTATCAGCATAACTGACTAAGGATGTAAGCATTACAGGTACCTTGAAATTGCTTTCCTTTACATCACCCGGAATGAAATAATTCACTCCGTTTACGCTTCCGAATAATATTTCACCTTTGCGGTTCTTAAAATATGAGCCTGCGTTGAACATATTGCTTAACAAGCCGTCTTCAGTATCATAATTATTGAATATTCTGCTTTTAACCGAAAATCTGGATATTCCCTTATAGGTACTGATCCAGAGATAACCGTTATCATCAGATTCAAGTCCTGCGATGACTCCGTTAGGCAAGCCGTCATTTTCAGTAAAATGAAAAAATGTTCCGGTACTCCTGTCAAAAATATTCAATCCGCCTCCCGTACCTATCCAGAAATTATTACTGTTGTCTTCATTAAAGGAATATACATAGTTGTTGCTGATGCTTTTCGGATCAGCCGGATCTTTCCTGAAATGAATGAAATTTCCGGATCTCCTGTCGAGCTTGTTTAATCCGAAATATGTTCCGACCCAAAGCTCTCCGTATTTGTCTTCATATAAAGAAAGTATGGTATTTTCAGTGAGACTGTTTGTGTCATTTTTTGAATTCTGATAATGTGTAAAGCTCTGCGAAGACATATCAAATTTATCAAGACCTTTATCAGTTCCGATCCATAATGCACCAGACCTGTCTGTTAAGATCTTAAAAATGTTATTGCTTGCAACTGAATTCAGATTTCCGGTATCATTAACAAAAACCTGTATTAATGCACCAGACCTGTCCAGCTTATAAAGACCGCTGCCGGATCCGGCCCAGATATTTCCTTCATTATCTTCGGATACGGAATTAAATCTGATGCTTTTGCTTTTGGACAGGCTTTTACTATTTAGTACTGTTATAAAGGAAATTCCATTATCAGCCGACATTAACAAACCATTTTCCTGTGTTCCTGCCCAAATCCTTCCTGAACTGTCTTCATAAATACACCTTACATTATCGCCGCTGAGAAAATTTTTAAATTTTTCCGGCTGAAGCATGAGCTTATACAGCCCGTCATTATAAGAACTTATCCAGAGAACTCCTGACCTGTCTTTGATGAAAGCGGAAATATTTTCATTGCCTGACCGGTTGCCGGAATTAAGTTTAAGTCTGTCAAATTTTCCCGATGATTTATCAAATCTGTTCAAACCATTATTAGTTGCGATCAGGAGAAAACCCGGTGAATCTTCTTTTATTGAGTTAATGAAATCACCGCTTATACTTTGCGGATCATTCACGTCGTTTTTAAAAATTATAAATTTACCTACGGCAGGATCAAATTTATTCAGACCGCCTCCTCCTGTCCCGATCCATAAATCTCCGTTGCTGTCAGTAAATACGGAGGAGACAAAATTATTACTCAGGCTGACCGCATTATCCGGGTCATTCCGGTAATTAATAAAAATATTTTTTTCTTTATCAAGTTTATTTATACCCGATGCATAGGTACCTGCCCAGATATTTCCCGCTTTATCCGTCGCAACTGATCTGATGAAATTGCCGCTGATGCTGCCGCTGCTGTTAACAGTGTCTTTTTTATATGCATAAAATTTCCCATCTGTATATTTACATAAACCTCCGCCTTCTGTTGCCAGCCAGATAACTCCATCCTTATCCTGACAGATTTCCCATACTGTATTGCTGCTGATTGAATTCAGATCTTCCTGATTGCGGACAAATCTTGTGAATTTACCGGAGTTACGTTCGTATTTATTGAGTCCTCCATTATAAGTGCCAAACCACATGTTACCTTCTCTGTCCTCAAAAATAGAAATTATGTCATCATTGGTTAAAGTGTTGGAATCCAGAGGATCATATCTGTAAGTTTTATAATTCATACCATCATATCTAACCAGCCCAAACATTGTGCCAAACCAGATAAACCCTTTGCTGTCCTGATAAACACTGAAGATAAGATCATTCGAGAATCCCTGTTCAAGTGAGATTCTTTCAACTTTCAGATTGCCGTTTAAAGATTGTGAAAATAATGAGGTAGCAGTGACTATAAGCAGAAAAGTTAACAGAAATATATATTTAATATTTTTCATGGCTAAAGTTATCAATAACATTATTGTAATTCAATCTCATATATATGAGATATAAAATACAGGTCTTTCAAATCCGTAATATATTATGAGTACTTAATATATTTTCTGAAATATTTCAATTAAATTGGTTTCAATTAAATTAAACAATCCCTAATTTGCAGAATTGTTTAATCTAATCTCTTTACACGGACTGAAACCTAAAGGGTTTCGTCAAATAGAATTGAAAAATATCAAATGCTGAGCAGTAAATTATTCAGGATTAACATTCTACTTATTATTCTTTTAACCTCCTTTATTACTTATCTTAACAGGAATTTTAGTTTAGACGATGCCCTCATCTATCAGAGATATTTGAAAAATTTTATTGATGGATATGGACTTGTCTACAATATCGGTGAAAGATTTAACGGACTGACCTCACCCCTTTATATTTATATTTGTATGCTTGTATCAAAAATTACCGGAGAAATTGTACTGAATCAGCTAATCGTAAATTGCTTTCTTCTGATCTCAGCTGGAGTTGTACTTGCAGTCATATTATACAGTATTGGTCAGCCGGCAGTCGGGTTTATAAGTTCTATGTTACTTGTTTCGGGCAAATATTTTTATATGGTCTTCGGCATGGAATCAAATCTTTTCATCCTTATGAGTCTTTGCTGTATTTATTTTTACTTTACAAAAAGGCTTACACTGCTGTCTGTTTTCTCAGCAGGTCTTATATTGACAAGAGGTGAAGGGATATTTCTTTTAATTATTTTATTCTTCTTATTATATAAAGAAAACAGAGAATTGATCAGTGTAAAATATATTTTAATATTCATTTTAATTTTATCTGCAAACTACGGCTTCAATTATTATTATTACGGTAACTGGCTTCCTCAGACATTGAGTGCCAAGATCGCACAGGGAAGCTCCGGTCTCTGGGGAAGATTCGGATTTTTGACAGGGGCTAATTTTTTGTTCGGAAATGCTTTTAATAATCAGGCATTTTATATTCTTATAATATCAATGTTTGCATTGATAGGTTTTGCCAGACATTATAAAGAAAAATTTCTTCAGATACTTTTTTTGTATGCCATTCTTATAACGGTCTTCTATCTTGCGCTAAATATTCCCAATTACCATTGGTATTACAGTATTCATATGTTAACTTTTTTTGTTCTTGTTTCGTATGGAGCATATGATGTTTATTGTTACGTTTCAAAAAATACAGTAAATGCAATTCTGAAATACTCTTTACTGGCTGTAATTTTTATTTATCCTGCTGGCACTCAGATTCAGATGTTCATTTTGCTTCAAAAAGAAGCGCCGCATAAAGAATATGAAATGATAGGTGAATGGATAAAGGTCAATACTCCCGCGGATTCAAAAATTGCCGCAGTTGAAATAGGTCATCTGGGCTGGTATTCCGACAGATATATTATAGACATTCTGGGATTGGTAAATCCGATGAATGCCGAATTCATTGGTCAGAGAAAGTTCTCAAAATGGTTTGACTATTATAAGCCGGATTACGTAGTGGTTCATGATCCGTACTGGCCACACGAACAGGGAATTCCCGAGCTGATGGAAAAAGGCTATTTCTCTGAAGATAAAAGATTTTCGATGAAAGGATATAAATTACTTATGCTAAACAAATCCGGGAATTAAGTTATGATTTTGAACAGATCAATAAATTTATTTGATGGTAAAAATAACTTATCGGTTTTTTATATTTGGCATTAATTTCAGGTTTCTTTATTTGTCTAATTAAAAACATTCTGAACGAACGGCAATCTCCCTTTTTAAATCAACTCACAATTAGTAAATTACATAACTACAAATTAAATCAAGACGACATGTTTAAGAAAATATTAATAGCTAACAGGGGAGAGATTGCTGTTCGTATCATTACAACTGCAAAAGAGATGGGAATTAAGACAGTTGCGGTTTATTCAGACTTCGATAAACATTCACTGTTCACAAAATTAGCCGATGAGGCATACCACATAGGAGAATCTCCTTCAGCAAAGAGTTATTTACTCGCAGAAAAAATAATAGAAGTTGCAAAAAAAACAGGCGCAGAAGCAATTCATCCCGGATACGGCTTTTTATCCGAGAGAGGTTTCTTTGCCAAAATGTGTCAGGATAACGGAATCAAATTTATCGGACCGGGTCACAAGGCAATAGATCTTTTAGGAAGTAAAACAGAGGCAAAGATTCTGGCAATAAAAAATAATGTTCCGGTAGTTCCCGGTACGGAAAAACCTCTTGTTGATTTTACTAAAATAAAAAGTATAGCAAAAGAGATCGGCTATCCGATACTCATTAAAGCTTCAGCCGGCGGCGGCGGTAAAGGAATGCGTGTCGTGCTGGAAGAAGCTGATATTGAGAGTTCATTAAGAACAGCTCAGAGTGAAGCTAAATCGTCATTCGGCGATGACAGCGTATTTATAGAGAAATATATCGAATCACCAAGGCATATTGAGATCCAGGTACTTGCCGACGAATTCGGTAATGCTGTTCATCTAGGCGAAAGAGAATGTTCTATGCAGAGACGACATCAGAAAATAATAGAAGAAACACCTTCGGTTGTCGTAGATGAGAAATTAAGGAATGAGATGGGTGAATGTGCGAAGAAAATTATAACGGCAGCCGGATATTCAAATGCCGGTACAGTCGAGTTCATAGTTGACAAAAGCAATAAGTATTATTTCCTTGAAGTGAACACACGGCTTCAGGTAGAGCATCCTATCACGGAGATCAGGACCGGACTCGATCTTGTCCGGGAGCAGTTACTTATAGCATCAGGAGAAAAATTATCATTCAGTCAGGAAGATGTAAAATTCAACGGTCATGTCGTTGAATGCAGGATATGTGCGGAGGATTCCGAAAATAATTTTATGCCTTCGACAGGAAAGATATTTTATATGAATAAATTTCTCGGAAGCGGCATAAGAGAAGATACCGGGATAGAACAGGGCGATGTGATCTCAGTTTATTATGATCCGATGATTTCAAAACTGATATCCTATGGATCAACCAGGGAAATTGCGATTGCAAAAATGAAAAGAGCTTTACAGCAGTATAAGATCATCGGAATAAAAACAAACATTAATTTCCTTCTTCGTCTTCTACAGTGTGATGAATTTATTAACGGAAATTATAATACACAGTTCATAGAAAAGACATATTTAAAAAGAAGTAATGACGGTACTACACCGGCAGATGAAACAATTGCTGCATTATCACTGGCCGGGATACTGTTCCGGGAAAATAAAAAGCCTAAAGTTAAGCTTAATTCTAATTCAAATAACCATCATACAAAAAGCAACTGGTTTACTAAACGTGCGGAGAATTACAGATGAAAAAATATTACACGAAAATAAACGATTCAGTCAACAGAAATGAAGCAATGATACTTGATGACAACAGAGTATCTTTGAACGGAAATATTTATGATTATGATTATAAATTTATAAATGACGATACGCTTCTTTTAAGAGTTAATAACAGTAATTATTTCCTTTTAATAGCTGAGGATGAAGAAGACAATTCACTGGACATCAGTGATGATTCTGTAAATTTTAAAGTTAAATGTAAAAGTGAGACTGACCTTTTACTTGAAGGAATGGCAGGAAGCAAGAGCGACAAGAGTGTTAAGAAAGAGGTCAAATCTCCTATGCCCGGAATCATAAAAGCACTAAATGTAAAAGCAGGTCAGCAGGTGAAAAAAGGAGATGTACTTCTTGTTCTCGAAGCTATGAAGATGGAAAATGAGATAAAGGCAGTAAAGGATGGAATAGTTAAGAAAGTAAATGCAGAAGCAATGAGCTCTGTTGAGAAAAATGAATTGCTGCTTGAATTCGAATAGAGGTTCATAAAAGGACTTTCTGAAATTAAAATAATTAATGTTTTTGTTTTTAGCATTTGCATCACTGGTAGCGGCTGTTGTACCGATGTTTACATATCTTGTGATCATCTGGTTTCTTGACAGGTATGAGCGCGAGCCGTTCTGGTTTGTGCTGTTGAATTTTTTCTGGGGAGCGACCGGAGCCATTTTCCTGGGAATACTGGGAAGTATAATATTTCAGATACCTTTGAATGAAGTGATCACTGCTGTATCGGACGGTAACGCCAGCGAGCTGGTAAATCTTTCAGGAGCGGTCATCACGGCTCCTCTTGTAGAAGAATCTACGAAAGGTGTATTTCTTCTGCTTATGTCATTAAGCAAAAAATTCGACGGAGGCGTTGATGGCGCTGTTCTCGGAGGAGCAATTGGCCTGGGATTCGGTATGACGGAAAATTTCATGTACTTCCTTTCATTCGGGACCACTCCGGCTTCATGGCTGATGCTTGTAATTATAAGAACACTTTTCTCTGCCGTAATGCATTGTCTGTCAACGGCAACATTCGGATCATTCATTGGATATGCAAAATTCAAACCGCTTATTTTTAAAATAATTCTTATACCTACAGGATTTTTCCTTGCGGTCTTTCTTCACTTTGCATGGAATCTTTCAGTAAGTTTTGAAGACACTACAATTTTCGGATTCCTTTTCCTTATTTTATATCTTTTCGTCACCTTTGCAATTTTTCAGATCTCCGTGTATTTCGAAGGAAAGACGATTTTAAAAGAACTTCAGGACGAAGCGAATTTAGGACTTATCCCTCCTGAACATTTGAACCATGTTCCGTTTGTGACAAGAAGATATAAATACGGCTGGTGTCCGGTTGGCGTAGATCAGAAAATTTATGTTAAAACTGTTACAACACTCGCTTTAAGAAAAAATCAGTACAGGAACACAAAAGGCACCATACAGCAAAGTTATATGCGTGATATTGAACAGTTAAGATATCAGGTGCAGGTGATGTTCTACAATGCAAATGTTACTTATCAGCAGAATATGAATCGTTCATAAATACAGTTTATTATCAACTTTTATCTGGCAATTTCATTTATTAACACTTAGTATATTTGAATACAGAAGAAGAAATACAGTATTGGATAAATATGGCTGAGCAGGATCTTCCTGTTGCACTGAGCATATTTGATAACTGACATTATGCGTATTGCTTATTCATCGGACTTCTCATCCTTGAAAAAATTCTGAAAGCTCATTATGTTAAGGACAACAAGAAAACTCAGCCTAAGACGCATGATCTTGTTTTTCTTGCTAAAAATTCAGAACTTGAATTAACAGATGATCAATTTGAATTTTTAGATCAAGTAAATGACTTTAACATTGAAGCCAGATATATTGATTATAAAAATTCATTTTACAAAGAATGCAAATTATCTTATACAACAGAATATTTTGCTCTAATAAAAGAAGAATGTAAATGGCTCAGAGAAAAGATAAAATTGTAAATCACATTAAAGATTACATTAAAAAAATTGAAACAGATAATATATCCTTAGATAAGGTGTATTTAATTGGATCATATGCTTCAGGAAAGCAAAATGACTTGAGTGATATTGATGCAGCATTGGTTTCAAAACTTTTCACCCGGGACTTAATGGATGATAAGAATAGAATCAGGAAATTAACTTTGAAATTTGACTATTTAATTTCCCCTAATACATTTAATACTTCAGACTTCAATGAATCAAATCCTTTTGCAAGAGAAAGAATTAATACGGGTATCAGAATTCTGTAATACTTTTCTAACCGGTTAATTTTCTTTATGAAATTTCATTCAGACATCATGGAATAAATTATGCCATTAGCTGACATAGCGATAAAACATACTTTCAAAATATCATATTTCAAATGTCAGATTCAGATGATGTATCAGAAGGCTGAAATTGTAAAACATCACACTGCTAAGCAGAATTAGATATGCATAAAAACGATATTCTGCTGTCAATAATTATCGTTACCTGGAACACTAAAGTTCAGACTCTTGATTGTGTAAATTCTATATATTCAATTACAGATTATGCAATACTTGAAAAAAAAATAGAAGTAATAATCATAGATAATAATTCATCCGACGGAACAAAGGAAGAGCTGTCTGATAAATTTCCTTCCGTAAAGCTAATTGTAAATTCTGCCAATACAGGCTACGCTCCCGCATGTAATCAGGGTATGAAGGCTGCAGCCGGCAAATACACACTGCTTCTCGGCAGCGATACAATTCTTAAAGATTATTCTCTTACACGGTGCATTGAATATCTTGAAAGCAATACTGACTGCGGAGCCGTGGGGTGCAAACTTTTTTATCCGGACGGCAGACTTCAGGGCAACTGTAAAAGATTTCCCAAAATGAAAAATGCTTTCTTTACTTACCTTTCTCTTGACAGATTTAATTATGACTATGATATGCTGTGGTTCAATTATGATAAAACCATTGAAGCAGATCAGATCGCCACTACATTTCTGATGATAAATTCCGGCTTGCTGAAAAACATAGATTACTTTGACGAAAGATTCCGGATACTCTATAATGATGTAGATCTTTGCAAAAAAATCCGGGATTCCGGATATAAGATCATATTTCTTCATACGGCGGAAATATTTCATCACGGAAGCTATTCTACAAATAAAGCCGGTTATGAAGTGCGAAAGAAAATGTACGAAGATATTTATTTATATTACAAGCTTAACTTCGGCTGGAAAGCTAAACTGCTTATTCCGGTGTTGATGTTCAGATTATTATTAATTTCAATATTCAGGTAATGTCACTTGCCGATAAAGTCATAAAAAATACGTTCTATTACATAGTATTTCAGCTGTTTGGTTTTCTCTTTCCTTTAATATTAACTCCTTTTATAATATCAAAGATCGGTGAAGTTCAGTTTGGCATTTACGCTCTGGTACTGGGTTTCATTGGTATGTTCAGCCTGTTCGATCTCAGCATCTCGTCTTCTTTTGTTGTATTTATATCAAGATATTATGTCAAAAAAGATTTTGTAAATCTGAATAAGTATCTTAACACCGGACTGTTCTTTTATATATTCTTCTCTTTGATAATTGCTCTGACAGGATTTGTTTTTTCAAAACCTCTTTTGTCACTGTTAAATATTCCTCCTGAACTGTTTGAAACATCTGTCAATGTTTATTTTATTGGACTTCTTGTCTTTTTTATATCAAGCTCATTTACAATATTTTCTTCGGTCCTGATTAGTCTTCAGAAGATGTATGTAACCAGTGTCATAGGTGTAATTACCGGGCTTTTTAATTTGATTGCAACAATCATCGTACTTAGTTACGGATACGGGCTTATAGGAATTATGTGGGTCCAGCTGGGAGTTGCCGCTATCAGCAACGTCCTCAGCATTATTTATGCAAAAAGATCTTTGCCGGAATTAAGAATCGGATACAAGCATCTGGAAAAAAATCCCGTTAAGGAAATGACAAAATTCGGAGCTCAGATGCAGGTATCAAAACTTGCTTCATTTGCTTCTGAAAAATATGATGAATTCCTTCTTGCTTATTTTTCAGTTCTGAATAATGTTACCTATTTTAATATAGCAAACAGAATTTCACGGACAGGAAGAATCATTCCTTTTCAAATAATATATCAGACAGCGCCTGTTTCCTCAGAGCTGAAGGCAAAAGGAGATATGGAAAAGCTTTCGGAATTGTTTTTGGATACAACAAAATATCTCATACTGGTCTCGGCTCCGGTTTTTGTGTTTATATTTATCTTTTCCGATCTGATAATTACTACATGGGTAGGAGAAGGATTTGAACTTTCCTCCAGAGTTCTGAAGGTTCTGGTTGCAGGACAATTAATAAACATGACTTTATCTGCTCCCGGTAATTCAATTATTCCCAATATGGGAATCCCGAAATATCAAATGAAAGAGGGGCTGATATATCTGAGTATTAATTTGATCCTGAGCTATATTCTGATAAGATATTATGGAATCATAGGAGCAGCGGTCGGAAGTGTGCTGTCAACTGTTATTGCTTCTTCCTATATTTACTATACCTCTGCAAAATTCTTTTCAAAGAACAGGAGGCAGCTGTTATCTGAGAAATATCTGAAACCCGTCGTAGTCAGCTTTGTCAGCGGAATATTAGCTGCCATATTGTATTTTTTTTCAGATAAGTATTTGTTTGAGTTTAGCGGAAGATCTTCAGGACTGATTTATTTATTTACTCTCGGTATTTTTTTTATTGTATTATATTCAGTTATGCTTTTTAAAATAAAATATGTGAATGATAAAGACAGGATCCTGATCTCAAAAATAATACTGAAGCTGCTGCCCGGCAAAATGATGGCTTTTAAGAAATATTTTCTTAAGAAGATCGGGATTAACGATACTGACATTCAATGAAAATCAATTTTATAGTTCCGGAAATATCTCGGACAGGGGGGATGAGAATAATATTTGAGTATGCAAACAGATTAACAGAAAGGGGTCATGATGTAATTCTTTATTCTCCTAACATACCTTTTAATAATTATATGGGAATGATAAAGCCGTTCTATATAAAATACAGATTCAATTATGCGAAGAATAATCTGTTTAAAGAAAGTAAATTACCGGAAAATATTTTCAACAAGATATTTGAAATTAAATTTCTGTGGATTATTAATGGACTAACTGTAAGAAATGCAGAAGTTTCAGTCGCAACATCCTGGACTACTTCATATGCTGTCAATAAATTAGGAAGTTCAAAGGGAAAAAAATTATATCTTATTCAGGATTATGAGAAATGGAATTCAAATATAGAATATGTTGACAATAGTTATAAATTGCCTTTAAAGAGAATTACTGTTTCAGAATATTTAAAGAAACTGATTCTAAAAAAATTCAATTCGGATTCTGAAGTAATACTGAACGGAATAGATTACACACAGTTCAATAATCCCGATAAAAAATTCAGTGAACAGAAACAGATACTCTTTATGGATCATCTTCTTGAAAACAAAAATTCCGTCGTGGCATTAGATACAGTCAGAAAACTTAAAGCTAAATATCCTGCGGTTAAAATTAAATGTTTCGGATTCAGGAAATATCATACTATGCCTGAATATGTTGAATTTGTTGAGAATCCTGATGATGGTAAAATAGCAGATCTTTACAGGGAGTCTGACATTTTTTTGTTTCCAAGTACTTCCGAAGGATTCGGTCTTCCTCCGGCGGAAGCCATGGCATGCAAATGTGCCTTGGTCGGAAATAGAGTTGCTGCTGTTCCGGAGTTCGCTGAGCATATGAAATCCGCAATATTAACTTCTCCTGACAAACCTGAGGAACTGCTGAACGGAGTTGAATATCTTTTGAACAATGAAGACCAACTAAGAAGAATATCGCATGCGGGTTATGAAAGTGTTCGTAAAGTTCTTGACTGGGACAGATCTGTTGACAGATTTGAAGAGCTCTTAAAAAATTAATAATAAAAGAAATGTCGGTTTCTGTAATTATAGTAAATTATAATACCGGAAATATTTTAAAAGATTGTATCGAGTCTGTTTATAACTTTGAAAAAGAAATAGCTTTCGAGATCATAATTGTAGATAACCATTCTACTGATGATTCAAGGCTGATCATAGAAGACATTTCAATGAAGCATAAAGAGATCAGAAAAATTTTCCTTGATTCAAAAATAAGTTTCTCCGGTGCAAACAATAAAGGTTTTGATAATTCATCAGGAGAATATATATTGATTATGAATCCTGACATTATTTTTACAGAACCCGTTTTAAAGAAGCTCGTAAATAATTTAAGTGAAGATAACTCATTAGGCGCAGTCTGTCCTTTACTTATAGGAAGTGACGGCGAATTTCAGAGAAGGTATTTTCAAAGATATCCTTCGATCATGCAGTTCGTATTTTTCTATTCCATTTTTGCCAAACTATTTGAAAAGTCTCCTTATCTTATTAATAAATACCTTCAGAACAATGATATGAGCATAAGATCAGGAAAAAAAGAATATACCGAACAGATTCCCTGCGCCTTTTTTTTAACTGCCAGGGAAATTTTTCTGAAAGCAGGGAAAATGAATGAAAGCTATCAGCTTTTTTTTGAAGATGTGGATCTTAGCTATCAGATAAACAGGAATCACCGTCTTGCAGTTGAAACTTCCCTGAAAGTAAAGCATCTCGGGGGAGAGAGTTTTAAAACTTCAGATGATTACTGGCTTTACGGAAGATTTATATTAAGCATGATCACTTTTTTTGAGAATAATTATTCTTCACCCGGGACTTTTTTGCTGAAATTACTAGCTGTAACTAATTCTTATATTGTATTAGTATCTGAATTCGTGAAAAAAATATCAGGAGGGAAAGATGATTACAGGTTCAGAAAGCATAAATATTTTTTAAGTGAATTCTTTAAATCAAAAATTAAAAATTGATCTCGGTAATTATTCCGAATTTTAACGGACTTGAACATCTCAAAATATGCTATGATTCATTGCTGGATCAGAGTTATAAGGAGTTTAAGATCATACTCGTGGATAATAATTCTGCCGATGATTCGGTGAATTTTACCGCGAATAATTATCCTGATGTTAAGATAGTCAGACTGAATTCAAATACAGGCTTTGCAAAAGCCGTGAATGAAGGCATCAGAAATTCTGATACTGATTATATTTTACTTCTCAACAATGATACGGAATGTGACAGGAATTTTCTTCAGGAAATGATTAACGGGCTAAAAGATGAAAGTACCGGAAGCGTTGCATGCAAAATGCTGAATTATTACGACAGAAAAATAATTGATGATGCAGGTGATTTCATAAAAAGCAAAGGCTCTCCTTATGCAAGAGGTTTCGGTGAAACAGATAAAGGTCAGTATGACAAAGAAGAATTTATTTTCGGAGCGTGCGCCGGTGCGGCTTTGTACAGGACTGAAGTTTTTGAAAAGACCGGATATTTCGACGAGGACTTTTTTGCCTATTATGAAGATGTCGATCTGAGCTTCCGCATGCAGCTTGCAGGTTATAAATGTTTTTATAATCCGAAAGCAGTGTGCTTTCACAAACGCGGCGCTACTTCGGGTTCGCAATCGGGATTTCAGACCATGCTGTGCGAGAAAAATCTTATTGCTTTAAGATTGAAAAACTATCCCATGTCATTGCTGATAAAAAATCTTCCGTTCTTTGCTTATGTAAGGATGAAAAGATATTTCATTTTTCTTACACGGCATTCATACGAACTGTTTGCTTCCGCAGTGAAAGGATATTTTCAGGGTCTTTCGGAAATACCTAAGTCGCTTAAAAAAAGGAAAGCAATCCAGAAGAATGTAAATGTCAGCGTCAATTATCTGGAAAGCATTTTAAAATGATTCTGAAATAAATTTAAATATTATCAAAGCGTCAGTACTAATAGTAAACTATAACGGGAAGCATTATCTGAAAGATTGTTTTGAATCTTTGAGAGAGCAGACTTTTAAAGACTTTGAAATAATATTTGTTGATAATGATTCATCGGACGGCAGTTATGAATTTGTGTCAGATAATTTTAAAGCACAAAATGTTAAGCTTTTAAGAGCAGAAAAAAATCTGGGATTTGCAGGTGGAAATAACTTTGGTCTGAAACATTGTTCCGGAGAATTTATTGTGCTTCTGAATAATGACACAAGAGTCCAAAAAGACTGGCTGGAAAAACTTATTGAATGTATTTCGGCTGATGAAAATACCGGTATTGCACAGTCACTTGTGATCACAGAAGGTATTCCGGCAAAGTATTATGAAATGAACGGCACAATAAATCTGCTGGGACACAATATTATGGAAATATTTAAGATTAATGTAAACGGCATCGGTGAAATCTTTCAGGCAAACGGCTGTTCCATGATAATCCGGAAAAAATTGACAGATGAATTGGGCGGCTTGTTTCCGGAAGATTATTTTGCATATTCTGAAGATACATTTCTTAGTTTCAGAGTTAAGTTCAGTGGATTAAAAATCATGCACACATCAGATTCGGTTGTCTTTCATAAGGGGGGAGGAGCATCTATAAACCAAAAAGCTTCTGCGCTATATTTTTATCAGGAGAGGAACAGACTTTTGAATTTTCTGATATTTTTTTCACGGGAATTTTTTGTCAGATATATTCCTTTTTTGATATTTAATTTTTTTCTAAAATTATCAGCATCGGTATTTTCAAAAAAATATTCTGCCGTTCAGCTTGTGAAAGCATACCGGTGGCTGTTTAACCACCGTCAGTGGATCAGGAAAGAGAGAGCATATCTTAACAGAATGAAAAAAGTCAGCGATGATGAAGTCTTGAGATACATCAGCGGAAAAATATTCAACGGATATAATATAGCAGAAAAAATAATGAACTCATTCTCTATTGGTTATTGTAAACTAACCGGTATTCGCGTTTTTGAAAATCAAAAGTCAGACTGATGATTTCAATTATAATTGTAAACTTCAATCAGAGAAGATTTTTAAAGCCATGTCTGGGATCAATATATGATAATCTTGGGACATATCCGTTTGAAGTCATCGTTGTCAATAATTCTCCCGCAGAAGATCTCAAAGATCTTCAGACTGAGTTCGGTTTTAAACTTATACAAAATGAGAACAGAGGATATTCACAGGCAAATAATCTTGGTGTTACTCATTCATCCGGTAAATATTTATTCTTTCTGAATGCTGATACTCTGATCAGATCTGACTTCTCAAAAGATTTTACAGATAGATTTTCCGGAAAAGATTTCGGTGCAGCGGGATTGAAACTGTATAATGAAGACGGAACATTTCAGCTTTCATTCTGGAAAGAGAATACATTTTTCTGTGAAATAAAAAACAAGAACGAAGAAAAGCATTTCAGGGAAAGAGATAAAGATTACATGTCAGATATGGAAAGAAAATACAGGGAAATAAAGGAGGTTGACTGGGTAACAGGCGCTGCTATGATCATCAGAAAGGATGTATTTCAGAAAATTAAAGGTTTTGACGAAAAATATTTTTTATTCTATGAAGACGCAGATATTTGCAAAACACTTTCAGATTCAGGTTATAAGAATTATTTTTATCCGTTCAGCAGTTTAATCCATTATAAAGGGGAGAATGTCAACCCGGATTTCAGAAGCAATTCTTATTATTACTCAAAGGAATCTCAGCTGATCTATTACAAAAAACATAATAATTTATTAAACAACATGCTTCTCAGATTATATCTGTTTGTAAAATTTTCGTTTTTATATATGACAACTTTCAAAAAAATCAATCTGAGAATTATAAAACTGACATTAGGGATTCAAAGCAGATGATAAAAGTACTTGAACTTATCGACGGAGGATTTCTGGGCGGTGGGCAGACGCATATTCTGTCTCTTGTGAAATGTCTGGATAAAAATAAATTTGATTCCGTGATTGCTGCATCCTGTGAAGGAGAATTCAAAAAGCAGGTATTAAAAAACGGTTTTAGGTTTGCAGATATTGAGCTGCCTAAAATTTATCATTCAAGATATCTTGATGAGCTAAACAGGATAATCACAGAAAATAATATTGATATAATTCACTCACACGGCGGTGTAGCCGGGATGTATGCAAGATTTTACAATAAGAGATATGATAAAGTAAAAGTAATTCATACTATTCACGGGATACATTATATTAATTCTCCCGGATTAATAAAAAAGTTTATTTCACTTTCAGTTGAACAGTTTCTGGTGCCTTTCACGGACAGGTTTATATGCGTATCGGATGCTGATCTTGAAACAGCAGTAAAAAATAAGATCGTTGATCCCTCGAAATCGACTGTCATTAAGAACGGAATTGATCTCGAAAATTTTTCCGGGAAGCCGAAAGATAAAGAACTGGCGGATGCGCTTGGACTTTTTCCGGATGATCTGATCATCGGTAATGTATCAAGATTTGATTATCAGAAAAATCAGAGATTTATTATTCTGAATGCTGATATTATTCTTGAAAAATTTCCTGCAGTAAAAATACTTTTAGCCGGAGGAGGCAAATTACTTGAAGAGTGCAGGCAAATGGCTGAAAGGTCGATATATAAGGACAGAATAATATTTACAGAAGAAGTTAACGATCCTGAAAAATATTATCCTCTGCTAGATATTTATGTGTTCCCGTCATTGTGGGAGGGACTTTCTATTTCACTGATTGAAGCAATGGCGTCATCAAAGTGCATTCTTGCAAGCGGTATTCCGGCAAACAGGGAATTAATTTCTGATAATCATAATGGTTTGTTATTTAATGTGTACAGTAAGCATGAATATTTACAAAAGCTTGAAGAGCTGATCACGGAAAAAAAGCTCAGGCTAAAGTTATCTGAGCATGCAGGCATGGATTCAGAAAACTATTCTGAAAATGTAATGACAAAAAAAATTGAAAACGAATATATAAAATTAATTAAATAAATCATGAAAAGAATCGGGATCTTCGGAGGAACATTCAATCCTCCCCATATCGCTCATTCAATTGTAGCTGAAAGTGTAAGAGTTCAGCTGATCCTTGATAAGATAATTTTCATCCCTTCCGGCAATCCGCCTCTTAAAGAATCCATACCTGCCGAAGACAGGCTGGCAATGTCAAATCTCGCTTTCGGGGATGATATTAATTTTGAGATCAGTGATATTGAAATAAGAGATCTGACGGAAAAGTCATACACTGTGAATACATTAAGGAAGCTGAAATTGAAATATGAAGGTGAGCGAATCAAATTATTCTTAATCATAGGGGCTGATAATCTGCTGGAACTTCCGAGATGGAAAGATCCTGAACAGTTGTTCGGACTGGCTGATGTTGTAGTGATAAACCGTCCGGGATTTGATCCGGAAGATTCAAAACCTGAGTTTTATGAAAAGGTAAAATTCATCAATGTTCCGTTCCTTGAGATCTCTTCATCCATGATCCGTGAATATGTCAGGATAGGCAGACCGGTGAAATACCTCGTAACTAAAGAAGTTGAAGAATATATAGAAGTGAATAATTTATATATTAAGTAATAACATTTCAAAAGCATATTTCGTAATTTTGACTAAGATCGAATGATTTGCATGATAAATATGATATGTTAAAAATTTAATTACTAACTACTAACTACTAACTACTAACTAAAAAGTATGAGCGAAGAAAATTACACAAATCCCGAACAAAGCTTAGAGCCGCAGGAACCATTCGAAGAGCTTTCAAAAGGTGATGCTATGGCAGGAATATTTACAGCGCCGGGCGAGACCTTTGAGACCATCGCAGCTGGTCCGAAGAAAAATTACTGGATAATTCCGGTACTCATAACTATAGTGGTCGGAATTATTTCGACATTCCTTTTTATGCAGGATGCAGAGCTTGTCAGCAGCACTATGGAAAAGCAGAAGAAGAAAATGGCTGAGCAGTTTGAGAAGAATGTGAAGGAAGGTAAGATGACGCAGGAAGATGCTGATAAAGCAATGGAAAGCATGAATCCCGCAGGGACATTCTTTAAGATCATTGGTTTCGGAGGATCGGTAATTGGTCCGTTCTTAATTCTGTTCATACTCAGCTTATTATATCTTATTTTGTTAAAAATATTCAAAGCGGAATTTGAATTTGTGAACGTTCTGAATGTGGTTGGGCTGGCGATGCTGATAACAGCAATTGGAAGCCTGATATCGATTGTCATATCCGTACTTAAAGGTGAAATGTCCAGTGTCGGACTTGGGCTTGTTTTAAGCCAGGATGCAGTAGGTGAGAAAGTGCACACTCTTCTTACCAAGCTTGATGCATTCTCTATTTGGTTCTATATAGTTGTTGCAATAGGGCTTAGTAAAATTGCAAAAGTTGATATGATAAGATCATCAGCAATAGTTTTCGGATTGTATTTACTGTATGCAGTTGGAACTTCTCTTATATTCTGATCTTATAATTTAAATTGAAAACTGTCATCATGGCAACTGAATTAAAAAATGAATTAATTAATGAATCAAAAATATCCCCTGAAGAAAAGGCAAAGCTTGCAAAAAAATATGCAAAGACACATCAGATATTATCACTGACAGGAAGCATAATTTTTTATGCAGTGCTTATCATACTGGTATTTACGGGACTTTCAAAAAGCATACTTGATCTTGCATACAGCTATACTTCAAATAATTATCTCGCTTTACTGATCTTTCTCGGGATAATAGGTATTGGAGAAAGCATTATAAACTTTCCGCTTAATTTTTATTCCGGTTACATACTTGAGCATAAGTATGATCTTTCAAATCAGACGATCTCAAAATATTTTCTTGAAAAATTAAAGGGGATGATACTTGGTTTGGTCATTGGCATTCCGGTACTGTTCGCTTTCTATTATATACTTACGGCATTCGGGGACAACTGGTGGCTCGTGCTCGGCATATTTATGTTTGTTGTATCCGTTATCTTAGGAAGACTTGCTCCCACAATCATCATGCCTCTGTTTTATAAATTCAAACCTATAGAAAACGAAAACATTAAGAACAGAATACTTGCGCTTTGCAAAAAGACAGGTGTAAAGATACAGGGAATTTTCACATTTGACATGAGCAAGAATACGAAGAAAGCCAATGCAGCTTTTACGGGAATGGGAAAATCAAGAAGGATAATTCTCGGAGATACGCTGATGAATAATTTTTCCGAGAGCGAAATAGAGACGGTGTTCGCTCATGAGGTCGGGCATTATACTAAAAGACATATTCTCAAGTTAATGGCTGTATCAACTGTCATGACATTCCTTGGACTTTTCATTACGTCAAAACTATATGAAGCCTCGCTCGGATATTTCGGGTTTACTTCGGTATCCGATATAGCCGCATTGCCGTTGTTGTTTCTTTATCTCAGTCTTTACGGTCTCATAACAACTCCAATTTCAAATATACAGTCCAGAAAATACGAATGGGAAGCGGATACATTCGCGCTGCAAACCACAAAAGACAAAGGTGCATTCATTTCCGCAATGGAAAAACTTGCCGATCAGAATCTTGCTGATAAAACTCCTAATAAGATAATTGAATACCTGTTTCATTCACATCCATCGCTGGAGAAGAGGATTCAGTTTGCAAGGGATTTTCCGGTGTGAGATAAAGTTGTCAAATCTTTTAATACATATCAATCTTATTAACATTTCTTCAGATTTGACAACTTTACTTCCGCCTACGGAAACCTTATAAATCTTACAAATCTTTTGAATCTTACGAATCCTACAAATCTAACCAATGTTATGATTGCAAATTCAAATATAATTATCTATTTTCATCATAAATAAAATTCAGGAGGTGAAAATGAAAACTCTAAAAGAACTTTTAGGAGACAGACCGCTGCATTTTGTCAGAACCGGAATGAAGATAATTGAAGTTGCGAAATTTATGGGATTGCACAATATCGGCGCAGTGCCGGTCCTTGAGCAATCCGATAAACTGACACTCAAAGGAATTTTTTCCGAAAGGGATCTGCTCAGAAGATGCATAGCAAAAGAGATGGATCTGTTCATTACTCCTGTGGATGATGTTATGACAGGCAATGTAATTGTCGTGGAGTCTAAAGATACACCCGAATACTGCATTCAGATCATGAAGCAGGAAAATATACGCCACATGCCGGTTATTGAAAACAAAGTTCTTATAGGGATCATATCCATCAGGGATCTGATGCTTTATGATATGAATCTTAAAGAGGAAAAGATAGAGCTTCTGAATTCTTACATACAATATAACGGATAAATATATTTTACAGACATGCCTGAATTAATTACACGGAGAATTTGAATTACTCTTCAGACATGAGTTTTGCATGTTATTAAATCAAACCTAACCTAACAATAAATCTATTACAGAGAATGAATTTTAAAGAAATAAAAACTCTCGGAGAATTGAAAGCTTCGGGCTATAAAGTGTTACCGGTCAAAGATGAGATAAGAAAGAATCTTATAGAAAAGATAAGAAGCAAAAAACAAATATTCGACGGAATAATCGGATATGAAAAGACTGTCATACCTTCAATCATAAATTCTCTTCTTGCAAAACACGATATCATACTGCTTGGCTTAAGAGGACAGGCGAAGACAAAGATCGCGCGCCTGATACCGGCTCTTCTGGATGAATACATCCCGGTAATCAAAGGCTCGGAAATAAATGATAATCCTCTTCATCCTATTTCTAAATTTGCGGTTGACATGATAAATGAAAAAGGCGATGCAGCTGAAATCGAATGGATAACCCGCGACAGCAGGTATAGTGAAAAGCTCGCTACTCCCGACGTTAACATTGCAGATCTCATTGGCGACATTGATCCCATCAAAGCTGCTAATCAGAGACTTCATTATTCACACGAAGGCGCGATACATTTCGGAATAATTCCCAGAACAAACCGCGGTGTATTTGTAATAAACGAACTGCCGGACCTTCAGCCAAGGATACAGGTCGGTCTTTTGAATATAATGCAGGAAAAGGATATTCAGATACGCGGATTCAATATAAGAATACCGCTCGATGTGCTGATGGTGTTCACTGCTAATCCGGAAGATTATACAAACAGGGGAAATATAATTACACCTCTTAAAGATAGAATTGATTCACAGATAATCACACACTATCCGAAAGCTCTTGAGGACGGTATCAGGATCACTGAGACATATTCATGGACAGAAAGAGACAAGAGAACAAAAATTATCATCCCTTACTATTTCAGGGAGATCATTGAGATGACAGCCATAATGGCAAGGTTCAGCGAGTTTGTTGACCAAAAATCAGGCGTAAGCGCAAGGCTTACAATTTCTTCAATAGAAAATCTGATCAGCAATGCAGAGCGCAGGGCGATTATGAACAACGACGAAATGGTAATGCCGAGAATGTGCGATGTGCATTCCATACTTCCGGGCATTACGGGAAAAGTAGAGCTGGTATTTGAAGGCGAGCAGGAAGGCGCTCTGAAAGTTGCTAAAGCTCTGATCTCTAAATCAGTACGTGAAATTTTCAAAAAATATTTTCCCGATCCTCTGATGAAGAAAAAGAAGGGCGCTGCGGAAAAAGAAGTCAAAGATCCTTATGCCGAAATAATCGAGTGGTTTCAGTACGGAGGAAAGGTGAATATTAAAGATGACATGACGTTTAAAGAATATTTTAAAGAGCTGAGGAAAGTTGAAGGGCTTGAAAATTTCGTGAAAAAATTTCCGCAGTATTATGAAAGCGAGACAGAGCTTGCTTCGCTGATGGAATTTGTGTTAGACGGACTGCATCAGAATTCAAAGATAGCAAAGGATGAAGTTGATTCTGAAATCATGTATAAGGACATGGTGGGAAGCATGTTTTCGCAGGGAGAGAGTTTTGGGGGATATGAGGATGAATACTACAGGTAAATTATCAATTATCAATTTTCAATTATCAATTTTTAATTTTAAAAGACTTCTTTTTCCAAAACCCCGGCATTGGAAAGTTGAATTAAGTTGAAATTTCTTTATCAGGCTGGGGCTTGTTAAGGTGTATTGTTTGTTTTGGGGACAGCCCCTGCAGCAAGAGCAAATATGCGAATAATTTTATAGACGAATTGGACGGATGTGTACAATATTAGTTTTGATTTTCAATCTAAGTACACGATAAAAAATTAGCAAGAAAACTGAATTCCTTGAGTTTATCTTCAATAAAATATGTGATAGATCTTAAATAATCATAACCTTTTCTGAAGAGACTTATTTCTTTTCTACCGTGATTCTTAATTTTAATTTTTATTGATTCTTTTATCCATACTCCTACCAAGTAAGACCATAAAAAAGCAATGGTCATTAATGCTATTAATTTTTTTATTTTTTCAGGATGAGTAATGTGTGTGCTTTCAAAGTTAAATCCTTTTGTTTTTAAATAGCCGAATAAATTTTCTATTGTCCATCTTTGTCTGTAATCCTTTAATGCATCTACAGGTTTTTTTATTACTAATGAGTATTAAATATTCTCCGTTTTTTGTTCGGTTTCCTGACACATATACTTCCTGTTGGTACACTAATTTCTTTTGAGGAATAATAACATAACTATACTTTCTGGCATGATCAAATAAATCTTTTACTTGTTTTATTATTGATAAATATTTTTGGACTACTGCATCTTTCTTTATTCTAATGTGATACTCTATCTCTTCTTTATCTAAATATCTTAACCATTCTTTACCTACAAATTTTCTATCGCCAACTAATGATTTTATTCTCTCTTTTCCAAGTAAACTCAATGCTTTATTTGTTATCTGAATTCTTTCTTCCGTTGATGAATTTCCTCTTTTGGATAGTAATTCCCAAAACAATGGTATCGATGTATCTCTATATACAATACCTAACATTAGTATATTTATATCTACTTTTCCGAATTGCCAGTTTATTCTATCAAGTGATATTATATATTTCCAATTATTCGGCAATAGAGATACTACAAATTTTCCAAGCTGATTTTAATCAATAGAATATTTTTTAAAAAAATCTTGGATCCTGCGATAGTTAGATTAATGTTTTGCATCCTTATTTAAACTTGTTGAAATATCTTTCAGGCTTACACTCCTTACTCTTATTAAACTTATTACAAATGATGTTAAAAATATTATTCTTGCTTTGTTCCACTGAAAATGCTTTGAGGAATGATTTGTAAATTATTAGTTTCTTCCATAATCTGACTCCTTTACTGATTAATTTGTGAACCGCTTTTACAAAAATAGAAAAACTGAGTCGGATTTTTTGTTTTTATTGCTATTTTTTATCGTGTACTGAGGATTCATATAATCTTTGAAATGGGGTCTTAGCATTGCCATATTTTTTCTTTATTTTTGATTCCTGTCTTTCTTTTGATATTAATTTAACTGAAGGTAGAAAATAATTTAAGAAGTAGCTCATCTGATTTCGATATAGATTGTTTTACAACTCTAATTGCTCCGGATTGTTAAGTTTGTTCTTTTCCTTAATATCTTTATAAAATTTATTACTCCTTCTGTATGATATTTCTTCTTCCGACCAGCTCTTTTCCTTTGCTTGTTAATTTTCTTTAAGGGATGTTCTTTCAATAATTTTATCGCGTATTTTCTATGATAACCACATACTTTACAAAACTCATCTAAAATTATCTTTTTCTCTTCCTTTACTGATTGATGATATCTCTTAAAAAATCTCATAAAGATATTCTGTTTTTGATTTGTTACTCTTAATTTTTACCGTTTTTTGTATTTATATCTACGGTAACATTAATTATGAAGCAATGACTTCTGTTTTTGTGGCCTCACGGTAACATTAATTGTGAGGCAATGTGGGGGTGGAAAATGTATTGACAATAACGAAAATACTACTAGCTTAATAATATTGGGAGTCCGGGAGTGGGGTTGTTCAATTTGTATGGAACTTTCTATATTTTAATCAAACATATTAAATCGTTTTGGACTACATTGAATTCTTAGACATACGGTAATAAGAATGTTTTATAATTAATTACGGTTCATTAAAGAATCGGAAAAGGGGGTAACAAAAATGAAAAAGCAATTTCAGTTATTATCTGTTACAGCCATTATTATTATTTTGCAGAGTAATTTAACAGCACAGCCTGTAAGTCAGCTTGTGCTGACAGGAACAGTACTTTCCAATTTAGGAAGTTCAGTCAATTGTACAGGGGACTTAAACGGAGATGGATTTGATGATATAGTTATAGGCGCTGAAGGCATTGAAGGATTTGATGAATACAAATTATATATAGCACAGATATTTTTTGGAGGAACCATTCCTCATAATACTTCTGATTTGAAATTAACCGGTAAAATCCCTCATGAAGCTAGCCGATCCGTTTCGGCTGCAGGAGATGTAAATGGAGACGGTTATGGGGATGTAATTGTCGGGGGTGATTACCCACGAACTTACATTTACTTAGGAGGACCTTTTATGGACTCAATTCCAGATGTAACTTTAACCGGAGACGAAGGAGGGGGGGACTATTTTGGAATTTCTGTTTCAGGGGCAGGAGATGTAAATAATGATGGGTTTGATGATGTAATTGTCGGAGCTTACAATTACCAGGGAGGAAATGGCAGAGCTTCACTTTTTTATGGCGGAGTAAATATGGATAGTGTAAGGGATGTTATATTTGAAGCGGAAACTTCACACAAACAGTTCGGATATTGTGTAAAAGGAATTGGGGATATGAATGCAGATGGCTTTGATGATTTTATGGTCGGAGCAACAGCCGGACTCACACAAGGAAGAGCATATCTGTATTATGGCGGAAGCAACATGAATAATATTGCCGATAAGATATTTACAGACAACGGAACAGGGGGAAATTTCGGAATTTCCATTGCGTCGTATGATATAAACGGAGATACTAAAAATGATTTGATTATCAGCACAATACAGAATCATGGAGGATTTTATGTTTATTATGGATCAATTGATATAGATACTATTCATGAAGTTTTTGTAGGAAATACTGTCAGCGTTTATGAAGATTTCGGACGTTCAATATCTGCCGATGATTTTAATAATGATGGATTCGGAGATGTTATAATTGGCGGATGGGGAAATAATTCAAATACCGGAAAAGCTCATGTTTATTTTGGCGGTGTCAGTATGGATAATTCTCCCGATATTATTTATACAGGAGAAAACTCAGGTGACAGGTTAGGATTTTCAGTTTCGACTGCCGGTGATTTTAATGGGGACGGTCATCCGGGAATATTAATCGGGTCTCCGGGTTTCAATTCCCAATCAGGAAGAGTTTACTTCTATCAAAATTCTATATTAACTTCTGTCAATCCCGATCAAAATGAAATCAATGTTTTAAAATCTGCCAATATATCTGTTTCATTTGGAGAGGAAATGAATGCCGGTACAATTAACACCTCCAATATAAAAATATTCGGATCCCGGACAGGTTTACTTTCTTATTCTTTAAGCTACAATTCCGGAACAAGAACCGCAACAATAAATCCAAACAATGATTTTAAGATCGGGGAAAAGATTACTGTAACTTTAAAATCCGGAATACAAAGTTCAACCGGTACCGGAATAACTCCTTATATATTTTCATTCACAACGCAAGCAGGTTCAGGTGAAGCTGAGTTCTCAATTTCACAGAATCCGGTAAATGTCAGCGGCGATATTAAAGGATTAATTTCAGGAGATCTGGATAGTGATGGTGATCTGGATGTTTGTGTGATATTTGCAAACAAATTTTCAATAATAAAGAATAACGGCTCAGCTGCATTTACAGGGCAGACAGATTATTCTCTCTCAAATTTAAAAGGACCTCAATCCCGGATCGGTGATTTTGACGGAGACGGTGATCTGGACTTAGCTCTTATAACAGTTGATTTTACTTTAGTCAGTCCTGATATACATATTTACAAAAACAACGGCAGCGGGATTTTTATTTTATATGCAACTCTGACGGGAAAGGGCGGAGAAACAATGACAACAGGCGATTATGATTCTGACGGTGATTTGGATCTCATTATTGCAGATGGAATTTCCTCTCAATTAGGGTATGTAAAAATGTTGAAAAATAATGGAAGCGGTGATTTTAATCTTGTTGGTTCCGATGGTCCGGTTACCTGTTGTCCGGTACACGGATCTATTTTTTATACTTATTTTGGCAATATTAATTTAAACGATTATGACAATGACGGTGATATGGATTATATACTTAACGGAGGTTCGGAAAATATTGATTTTAATTGCAGCTGTAATTTTTTTGGAATAACAAATTCTCCAATTTACAACGGTGTCACAGGTTTCAGTATTGATCCTCCGAATTTCTCATATTTTATTAATTCTGAGGATATAAACGGAGACAGGAAGCTTGATATAATTGTAAGTCCGGGACATATTTACAAAAATACGAATTCAAACTTTTCGCTGACATCATTTCCGGGATTGGGAGGAAATATTTTGACAAATGATTTTGACGGTGATGGTGATATGGATATTGCAGAATTGAATTCTAACCGGGCTAACATTTATAAAAACAACGGAACCGGTTCATTTACTGCTTATTCTTCGACTGATAATTCATTGTCAGGAAATGAATTTACTTCAGGAGATTTCGATGGAGACGGTGATATAGACATAATAGCAGCTTCAGTAAGCGGACCTTTTCTTTCAATACTTAAAAACGGCGCCTGCATTCCTCCCATATGCGGGATCTCAGGAGCTG
>CAZLOL010000020.1:0-10223 GCA_964561045.1 uncultured Ignavibacteriaceae bacterium
AAAAAAATGTCAAGACACCCAAATCACATACAAAGAATACTTACCGTTGCTTTCTTCCGAACCTGGCGGAGTTGGGTAACTTTATATTGTTCGGGGCTTGACAATATCTGTTTTATTTAGTGTATTAATATACTCAAGAAGATTTAAACATTAAATACAATCCGAAGCATCCGATAATTATATTTGCAATCCACATTCCGATAAAAGGACTTACTATTGCCCTGTCCGCAAGCTTCTCGCCTCCAATCAGACAAGCCCAGTACAGAAGAAAAAACAAAAGGGAAAATCCTGCAGCGATACCAAATCCACCTCTCTTTACTCTGTATCCCAAAGGTGCGCCGACAAGGACAAATACCACACATGCAAAGGGTATCGAAAATTTTTTAAATATTTCTACATCATAGCTGTCAATCTGTTTATCATACTGAACAAATGCTGCCCGTGAGTTAATCAGATCATTCTTTTTATTTATGAACTTCCTGATAAAACTATTATAAGTATCATATGAATTAATTTCAGCTCTTCGTCTGAAAGCAGTATCCATATTGATATTGGAATTAACCGGTAAATTATCACCTTTTACAAAAACCGTATCAATAAATTTTATTTCCAGGAGTTTTTTAATGTCTTTGTTCAGATTATCAATAAATACATCATCCAATTTTGACTGATGGATTTTTAAGCTGTCAACGATCAATTTCATTGCGTCTGCTGATAATTCCCTGTCAGTTCTTGCAAAAGCATTTTCATCAGAACTTTTAAATCCAAATCCTTCTGCATCAAATGTCAGACGGTGCTTTTCGAAATTAATTTTCCTGTAATCACGGGTCCCGTTTTTCAGATTCAGCTCATGTATTTCTCCGTCATTGAGATTCATAATAACTTTTTTTAAATCAACAGAAAAACTTATGTCACCTGTTTTTGCAGTGAGAAGATCAACCGCTTCAGGATTAGAATAATTATAAATATAAACACCTTCAATGTTGTTGCTGTTTGGAAAAGTTTTTTTTACAAGAATCTGTACACCCTGCAGATCATTTGAAAACTTTCCCGGCTCCAGTATAAACGTTGGCTTTGTTTTGGTAATATCATAAAGCAGGATCTTTGCACTGTGATTGGCTTCAGGAAGTACTTCATTATTGAATCTGACCATTAAATAAAACATAACAAATGAGATAAGTATAACCGGCAACATCAGTCTGATAAGGCTAACCCCGCTTGCTTTGAGAATTGTGATCTCATTTTTTGAAGACATCGTTCCGAATGTCATCAGAGAAGAAACCAGCATTGCCATTGGTACCGCAAGAGTCAGCATCCATGCCAGGTTCAGGGATATAAGCTGAATGATTACCCACATGCTCAGTCCTTTTCCCACAAACTGATCAAGTGACTTGATAAGAAACTGAAACAGAAACAGGAAAATAACCGTCATCAAAGCAAAGAAAAACGGACCTATCAGGGACTTTAATATGTATCTGTCCAGTAAATTCACTCTATATCACTTTTAATTCTTTTCCTACTTTCGTAAAAGCAGCAACACATTTATCCAGATCATCTTTAGAATGCGCAGCGGAGATCTGGACTCTTATCCTTGCAAGACCTTTTGCAACAACCGGATAGAAGAATCCGATCACATAAATTCCCTCCTCGAGTAATCTTGCTGCCATCTGTTGTGAGAGTTTAGCATCGTACAGCATGACAGGAACAATGGGATGAATTCCCGGCTTTATGTCAAATCCGGGTTCGGAAATCTTCATTCTGAAATACTTAGTGTTCTCTTCGAGCTTGTCCCGGAGTTCAGTTGTCTCGCTTAAAAGGTCAAAGACTTTTATTGATGCCCCGACTATTGCCGGCGCAAGTGAATTAGAGAACAAATAAGGTCTGCTTCTCTGTCTCAGCATTTCAATAATTTCTTTTCTTCCGCTTGTAAATCCGCCCATTGCACCACCCAAAGCTTTTCCGAGAGTTCCTGTTATAATATCAACTCTTCCTATAACATCATTAACTTCAATGGATCCTCTGCCGGTCTTTCCAAGAAATCCTGTGCAGTGACATTCATCAGTCATAACCATTGCCTGATATTTATCTGCAAGATCACAGATGCCTTTAAGATTTGCAATAACTCCGTCCATTGAAAATGCACCGTCTGTACAGACAAGTATCTGCTCCGCGCCTTTTTCTTTTGCTTCTTTTAATTTATCCTCCAGGTCAGCCATGTCATTATTCTTATAACGGAATCTCATGGCTTTGCAGAGACGGACTCCGTCAATGATGCTTGCGTGATTCAATTCATCAGATATAACTGCATCTTTTTCACCGAGCAACGGTTCAAAAACTCCGCCGTTTGCATCGAAGCAGGCTGCATAAATGATAGTGTCTTCAGTACCGAGGAACTTACTTATTTTCTCTTCGAGAGTTTTATGAATTGTCTGCGTGCCGCAGATGAAACGAACTGAAGACATTCCGTAACCCCAGTGATCCAGAGTGTCATGCGCAGCTTTAATTACTTCAGGATGAGAAGAAAGTCCCAGATAATTATTTGCGCAAAAGTTAAGGACTTCTTTGCCGTTCACTTTTATTTTTGCATTCTGAGGAGTTTCTATTATTCTTTCTGTTTTAAAAAGACCCTGATCTTTAATAGAGTGTAATTCTTTTTGAAGTTTGGATTTGTATTGTGAAAACATAGTCTTTTGGTTGTATGGTTTATAAATTTTGTAAAGTAAAATAGGATAATTTTAGGAAGTGTTTAAGACAATAAATAAGATTAATAAAATTAAATATCATTAATATTGGTCCGGTACATTCAAACTGTCCGGCGTGATCAATTAAGCTCCTGTCTCCGGAAGAGGTTTTAATCAACAGTAATACATTCCTTTTTCTTCAAACAGAATGACCGGAACTCTAAATGCTCCGGTCATTCGGAAGATATATATTTTAATTATAACCTATTCATTACAACACTCCTTCATCATAAGCTACTTCACCATGTATTGACTGATCTAGGCCTGTATCTTCTTCATTTTCAGACACACGGACTTTTGTAAACAGATTAATAACTTTTAGCATTACATATGTAAAAACAAAAGCATAAGCAGCAGCCCCAAGAGTTACGGCAACTTGAATAAAGAAAAAACTCGATCCTCCTAATAACAATCCATCAGCCCCGGCAGGATTTATTTCTTTTGAAGCAAACACTCCCAGTAATATTGTTCCGAGTACGCCACCGACTCCGTGAACTCCCCATACATCAAGTGCATCATCCCATTCCATTTTGTTTTTCAAATTAACTGCAAGATAACAGACCAGCCCGGATGTAATTCCAATTATTACAGCATGAGGAAGAGAAACATAACCTGCAGCAGGAGTTATAGTTGCCAGTCCTGCGACAGCTCCGGTAAGAAGACCTACAAATTTAGGCTTCCTTGCTCTGTTCCATTCTATCAGAAGCCAGGTGATGGCTGCAAAAGAAGCTGCGACATCTGTGTTCAAAAATGCAAGTCCGGTTACAGCATTTACGTCAAGTGCGCTTCCTGCGTTGAAACCATACCATCCAAACCAAAGCAGTCCTGTTCCAAGTGCAATAAGAGGAATACTATTCGGTTTATTTTCCAGGTTCCTTCTCTTTCCTATGTAAATTACTGAAGCAAGTGCGGCAAATCCCGCAATTGCATGAACAACTATTCCACCTGCAAAATCAAGCACTCCAAGTTTTGCAAGCAGACCGCCTCCCCAGACCATATGAACAAAGGGGTAATATACGAAGAGCTGCCAAAGTATCAGAAAGATAAGATACGCTTTGAAAGTTACGCGGTTCATAAAAGCACCCGTAATAAGTGCCGGTGTAATAATTGCAAACATCATCTGATAAGCCATAAAAACGAATTCCGGCAGTTTTGGATTTCCTGAATAAGCAGAATTCAGAGTAACTCCGCTCATCATAATTTTATCAAGATTTCCTATGATGCCGCCTTCACCTCCGCTAAAGCAAAGTGAATAGCCAACAAAAAACCATAATATAGTTGTAATTCCCATTGATACAAAACTCTGTATCATAATGCCAAGTATGTTTCTTTTTCCGGCTAATCCACCGTAAAAAAATGCAAGTCCAGGAGTCATAAGCATGACAAGACTGGTTGCAAGTAGCATAAAACCTGTAATTCCCGGATCGAAGTTCATTTGATATTTCTCCTTTATAAATGTTTGTTAGTTTAAAAATTTTTTATTTGAGATAATTTTTGAAAAAGATAAAATTGTTCTGCACTCTTATTTTCATAAGCTGAGATTATGAATAATTTTACTGGGATAATGACGATTATGAAAGAGAGGTAAGACAGGGGAATTTGCATATAATGATCACTTGATAATTATTTGCGTACAATTTTATTTAATCAAAAATATACACTATAGAATTCGAATTCAAGTGTGATGTTAAGAGCAATATGCGGAATTTAGTACAAGTAAAATGGAACGCGGATAACACAGATTAAGCTGAAAAATAACGGAATTTGTTTGTTTATAAAAAATAGTATATAATAAAACTATTTAACTGACCGGATAGTAAATATTATTTCACAGCTTTCTTAAATTATCGGTGAAAATCAGTAAGATCGGTGTTATCCGCGTGCCAATAAATTTTGTCCGGTACTGTATTTGCGGAAAATATTAACTGATTTCTTTTTAATCTTAACTTTATAATAATGAATTATTTAAATATTTTGTCTTAACTTTAAGAACAAAGATAAATTGAAAAACCTGTCAGCTGAGATTGTTAATCGCTTATCCAAAGAATATCCCGACGTAAAATGCCATCTTGAATTTAATTCGCCTTTTGAGCTCATTGTATCAACTGTTCTGGCAGCACAATGTACTGATATAAGGGTAAATACAGTCATGGTTCCATTATACAAATCAAAATACAAATCTCCTGCGGATGTTTTAAAAGATGGTGAGGCAAATTTCCGCGAAAATATTAAATCAATAAATTTTTTCAATAACAAAGCAAAAGCAGTATTATCCATTTGTAAAACAGTCATGGAAAAATTCAAAGGCAAAATTCCCGGTACAATGGATGAGCTTACTACTCTTTCAGGCGTAGGAAGAAAATCAGCAAGTGTTGTAATGGGTAACTGTTTCGGAAAGAATGATGTGATAATTGTTGATACACATTTGAAAAGAGTTTCAGCACGTCTTGGACTGATTGAGAACAGTGATCCGGATAAAATAGAATCTGAGCTGAAAGAAATAATCCCGGATAAAGAGCAGTTTTATTTTTCGATGAGGATAGGCGAACACGGCAGGCAGGTCTGCAAAGCTAAGAAGCCGAACTGCAGCGGCTGTTTTCTGAATGATATTTGTATTAGCGCTTTTAAAGTTTGATAATCAGAATTCAAATATATACGGGTAATTTTTTATTAAATAAAAATTAAATGAATCAATCATTGAAAAAGAAAACAAAAAAAGACCTTGCTAAGATAGAGTTCTTATTAATGGACCTTGACGGCTGCCTGACAACAGGGCATATCATTTATTCAAGCAATGGTGAAGATACAAAGATCTTTCATACTCACGACGGTTACGGAATAGTCAGAGGGAGAGAGATGGGACTGAAATATGCAGTTATAAGCGGCATGAGCTCCAAGGTAAACAGGATGCGCGTTGAAAAACTGAAGATCCATCATATCTATGAAGATATTCAGGATAAAGTACTTCCGTTTGAAGAGTTAAAACTTAAATATAATTTAAAGAAAGAAAACTTTGCATACATTGGAGATGATGAATTTGATATTCCGCTGCTGAAGCAGGTGGGATTTTCCTGCTGTCCTAAGAGCGGGATTGAAGAAGTTAAAAAGCATGTGGACTATGTCTGTAAAAAGGACGGCGGTGAGGGAGCAGTGAGAGAGATAATAGATTTGATACTGAAAGCAAAGGACCTGATATAGACATCATAATTTTCTACCTGATACATTAACAACTATGGGAGAAAACAAAACCGTGCCGGGATTTTTCTTATGTTCTTCCCAGTCTGTTTTCACATCCTCTATTTCTTCTTCCGTAATTATTTTCAGATCAGCCAAAGTATGAAAATGTCCCGTAAGAAATCTGTTCACCCATTCAAAGACAGGACTCTGAGAGTCACCTGCAAGACCTACTGGTGAATATTCTTCAAGCTGAATTTTATTTTTTTTAAATACAGCAGGGATCTTTGAAATGAAATACGGGTCTCCGCCGCCGGCTCTGTAATAAGCTCTTATGTAATCCGCGACATTATCAAATGCTCCGCCTCTCGGATATAGTCCGAGACCTTCATAATTATAATCCTGTATCGCTATGACTCCGCCCTTTTTAAGCGCAGAAAAAAGTTTTAACAAAAACTTTTCAGGCTCTTTCACAAAATCTATTACCCACCTCAGGAAAATCAGATCATAATATTCATTGTCTAATTCAGTATCTTCCAGAATTCCGTGAACGAATTTTATATTCTTGAAATTATTTTTTGCACAGACCTCCTTAAAATAATTCAGATAGAATTCAGACGGCTCAATTGCCGTTATCTCACCGCTGTCTCCGATAATATTCCTGATATCTGCAGATACAAAGCCGGGACCCGCTCCCACATCAAGACACTTCCAGCCTTTCTGAATACTTAACTTTGCCAGAAAGCTTCCTGTAATTTCCTTCCAGACCCCGTGCTGAAATTCAAGCCTTTCCAGTTCAGTCTGATTTGTCCCGAGAATGTATTCTTCTTTTTTGCTCATAAATTTTCAATTAAAAATAAGATTGATTTTTTTTGTTGAAATTATAATTAATGCAATTACGAGTCCGATGAATGCACCTGCAACTACATCTACAGGATAATGAACTCCGATTACAACTCTCGACAACGCTACAAGTACAGCCCAAATTACAGGAAGAATGATATAATATTTTTTTGGACCTGTTTTGAAAATTACAAATGCCATTATTGTTCCGAGAAAAAAAGAAGTCTCCGAATGTCCTGAAGGAAAAGAAAAACCGGATTCTTCAGACCAGCTGTTGAGTATCGGTGGATAAACATCCTCAAAGTCAGATTTGTTTTCCTCGATCTTTTTACGAAGATATTTGCTTTTCTCTTCAGGAATCATTGAAAAAAATTCTTTTGAGCTCTTATCTTCCGAACCTTTTCCTGCAACGTATAACTGAGAAGGTCTCGGATTTCTGAAAACATCTTTGAAATAAAAAAGAGTTGACCCTGAAATCAGTATCTGAAAGATTAATACTGTACCGGCAAATAATAAAACGGATCTTTTTTTATTAATGTCTTTTTTGAAATAATTCAGAAGATAAAAAGTTAATAAAATGATAATAATAGCAGATCCATACACGCCTCCTGACATTGTAATTGCATACCATATCGGAGCAAAAGCATCAGTATTTCTGTATTCACTGAAACCGACCGGTAATATGAACACAATTCCTGTAAGGATAAGAAAACCAAGTGAGGTTAAAAAATATACAAATGAATTACCAGGGAATCTTTTAGTAAAGTTACTCATAGAATTTTATCTTAATTAAAATCAGAACAAAGTGCATTGGACTACTTCAGCAACAGGACTGACAAGATATTCTTTCTTTGAGCTGACATCAACGCATTTAAATCTTTTTCTAATCCTTTCCCCTTTTATAAACTCTCTTCCGTTCCTTAATCTGAAAATACATTTTACGGGTATATCTTCAAGATGAATGTATGCAGAATTCTCATCATATTTTTTCAGCACCTTTACCAGATGCAGATCAGTGCAGCTTGAAGCTTTCGGATTAAGGGAATAAGTTGACAGGCATTTTAATATATCTTCAGGGAAAATATTAAGTGAAAATAGCGGCATCAGCAGCGACCTGAATTCTTCTTTCCATTCTTTTCCGTGCGGAAGTATTCTATTTCTATATTTGTTCCAGGCGACCAAATGACCCACTTCATGGGTAAGTGTAATTAAGAATGAATATTTATTCAGGTTGTGATTTACGGTTATCCGGTGAGGGTTTCCTTGGTGAGCAGGTCTGTAATCCCCGAGTTTGCTTGTTCTTGACCTTGTGATCTTAAAATGAAATTTATATTGGTTAAGCCAGTTCAATGCTATCGGAACGGAATCTTCCGGTATATAATTTTTCAGTACGGAATAATTATGAGTGCTGATATTTTTTATGCTAATTTATTTTTTATTCCAGCCTGCTTTTCTTATAAGCATAAACATCTGTCCTCTGTGATGAGCTTCGTGTTCGATGATATGATAGATAATCCACTTCTTTTTAATTCTCCGCTCTCCTGATTTCCTTTGGATTGTAACTTCATTTTCCAGCTCAGAATCTTCCAGTGTTGAAATATAATCAAGAAAATTTTTTCTGGTTGCAGCTATGGTTTCAAGATATTCATTTATTTCAAGAGGTTCTTTCGGCGGGTCGGGATCAGGAACATCAAACCATTTATCAAAATAACATCTCTTCTTCAGATCATCCGGCTGCTCTGTGCCGGAAAGAATCTCAAGCCAGCTTAGATCACATTCTCCAAAGTGCATCAAGTATGAACCGATCGAAGATTCATTTTCAACAGGTGCTTGAAAGAGCTGTTCTTTTGAGAGATGACCTACCCCTGCTAATGTTTCCTTACGGACATCTTCAAGCATCCATTTTAATAATTGAATCTGATCATTCATGGTTAATATTATTTATTAAAAGTTAACGACAAAAAGATTAAAATAAGAATATAACTTCGTGGCTCTTAGTCTTAATTGTTAAATCTGTAATTATAACTGATCAAAGAAAAATTAAGACAGCTTTGAAAGCGCTTCTCTGAAATTTTCCATAATTTCATTGATCTGTTCTACTGTGCAGGTACCAACTGAAACCCTGTACCAGGTCGAATCTGCAGATGCTCCGAAAGATGAAAATGGTACCAAAGCTATTTTTGCATCTTCTATTAAAAAGTCTGTAATATCTTTTGTTGAACTTATTACAGTACCGTCTTCTTTTTTCATACCTATCAGATCAATATTAACAGTTAAAAATATTGAAGCTTGTGGAGCTATGACATCAACATTATAACCTTCATTTTTAAGCGCAGTGAATTTTCTGTAAAAAGTATCTACTCTTTTGAAAATTTCTTCTTTAAAGGATTTCAGATATGTGTTTACAGATTCATTATTTGCAAGGAATCTTGCAACTGCTATCTGTTCCGCTTTAGGTGCCCAGGCGCCCATATGTGAAGTTATAGATTTCATTTTTTCAATGATCCTTTTCGGACCGTATCCCCATCCAACCCTGACACCTGTTGCTGCAAGAACTTTGCTGATACCGTCAACGAAAATCGTATAATTTCTCATGGCAGGATTTATAACTACAGGATTATAGTGCTTTGTATTACCCAGTGTAAGCTGCCAGTATATTTGATCAAACAAAACATAAAGCGGTTTCTCATCATCACCTCTTCTGTTATTTTCTTCTACAACTAAATCACAAATTCTCCTTATTTCGTCCTCAGTAAAACAAGTGCCGGTCGGATTAAGAGGTGAACACAATGAGATCATTGTTGCCTGTTTGATGTGAGGTTCCAGTTCTTTTGCTGTAGGCATAAAGTTATCTTCCGGACGTGTCTCAACAGTAATTACTCTCGATCGGGTAAGATGACAGTAATGATTATTGTTCCATGAGGGTACAGGAAAAATAACAATTTCATCAAGATCAACCACCGTATTATAAGTTGCGAAGATTATAGGACGCGCTCCGCTTGTTACAAGTATTTCATCAGTATTATAATCAAGATTTCCCTTTTCCTTAATATATTTTGAAACAACTTTTCTTAATTCCATTGAACCCTCGGCAGGAGGGTAATTAGTCTGATGCTCATCGTAAGCTTTCTTAATTTCTTCCGTAAGTTTTTCGGGAATGGGAAATATTTTCGGGTCAAAATCACCGATTGTAAGATTAAATATTTTCTGACCTTTTGCAATTTTTTCATTGATCTGCCAGGCAAGCAGAATGATTTCAGAACCTATAAGATTCTCTGCCATAGTGGAGACAATAAGATTTTTCTCCTTTACATCCAATAATTCAGAATTCATAATCGAAATGTTTAATTTTGTTGTGTTACAAATATACTTATAAGAATGGAGAAATTAGACAGAAAATTTTTTACAGTTAATAAAAAATGTTCAGCAAATTATACCACTTTGAAATTGATAATTGATAATTGA
>CAZLOL010000020.1:10323-19343 GCA_964561045.1 uncultured Ignavibacteriaceae bacterium
AAAAATGTTCAGCAAATTATACCACTTTGAAATTGATAATTGATAATTGAAAATTGTTAATTGTTATTTGAACATACTTCTCCCTTTTTTTTTAAATGAAATAAGACTAATTTAGTCCACAATAAAAAACATACCTTAAACAAAAGTACAATCAAATGGGAAACGAAGTTGATATTCTCGAAAAAGTAACGACCGGTGACTATAAATACGGTTTTACTACTGATGTCGAAATGGAGCTTGCTCCAAAAGGTCTTAATGAAGATATCATCAGAATGATCTCAAAGAAGAAGAATGAACCGGAGTCAATGCTCGAATGGAGACTCAAAGCTTATAAAATGTGGCTTGATATGAAAGAACCTAAATGGGCGAATATTCATTATCCGGAAATAAATTATCAGGACATAATATATTATGCAGCCCCAAAGAAAAAAAATGTATTGAACAGTCTGGATGATCTGGATCCTGAAATTAAAAGAACCTATGAAAAACTCGGCATACCTCTTGTTGAGCAGATGTTTCTTGCCGGAGTAGCTGTTGATGCTGTAATGGATAGCGTGTCTGTCGCAACTACATACAAGGATAAACTTGCTGAGCTTGGAATTATATTCTGTTCGATGAGCGAGGCGATTGAGTTGCATCCTGAACTCGTTCAGAAATATCTCGGATCGGTGGTGCCTCAGTCGGATAATTTTTTTGCGGCATTAAACTCTGCCGTATTCACGGACGGATCATTCGTTTATATTCCGAAAGGCGTAAGATGTCCGATGGAGCTTTCGACTTATTTCCGGATAAATGCAGAGAACACAGGTCAGTTTGAGAGAACATTAATAATTGCAGACGAAGGAAGTTATGTAAGCTATCTTGAAGGCTGTACTGCACCGATGCGTGATGAAAATCAGCTGCATGCTGCTGTTGTAGAACTTATTGCTTTGAAAGATGCGGAAATAAAATATTCAACGGTTCAGAACTGGTATCCGGGAGATAAGGAAGGCAAAGGAGGAATTTATAATTTTGTAACCAAGAGAGGAATTTGTTTTGGTGATCATTCGAAGATCTCGTGGACACAGGTAGAAACAGGTTCTTCAATAACGTGGAAATATCCGAGTGTGATTTTAAAAGGTGATCATTCGATAGGGGAGTTTTATTCAGTTGCATTAACCAATAATCATCAACAGGCAGATACGGGAACCAAGATGACACATCTAGGAAAGCATACGAAAAGCCGGATAGTCTCAAAGGGAATTTCTGCAGGCAAGAGCAACAACAGCTACAGAGGATTAGTATCTGTAAGCAAGCGGGCAGATAATGCAAGAAATTTTTCACAATGTGATTCGCTGCTTATGGGTGATCGCTGCGGTGCACATACTTTCCCTTACTTTGAAATTAAAAATACTTCAGCGCATGTGGAGCATGAGGCCACTACGTCGAAGATAGGTGAAGATATTATGTTTTATTGTAATCAAAGAGGTATATCGCAGGAAGATGCAGTCGCCCTGATAGTTAACGGATATGCCAAGGAAGTTCTTAACCAGCTGCCGATGGAGTTTGCAGTGGAAGCGCAGAAGCTGCTTGCCATTTCACTTGAAGGAAGCGTAGGTTAAAATTTCAGGAAATGAATTCAAGAAAATTAAAGACCTGCATTAGATTATGAATGAAGTCGAAAAATGGAATCATCTGTTGGTTAAAGGAGAATTTCCGGACAGGAGGAAAGTACTGGAGGGTTTGAAGATTGAAGATGTAATCAGGAAACCTGATAATATTAAGAATTCTATATTTGATGAACTCTGGCATATGACAATGTGGCAGAATAAAATAGTTTTAAATGATGGTGAAGATGCCGGTGAAGAATTTAAAAAATGGAACAGTGATTTAAGTGCAGCATTTCCGGGATATGAACCTGCAACACAAAAGGAATGGGATGATCTTGCTTCTGCATTTATAGAGGGATTGGAAAAAGCCATGAGCTGGTGTGAGAGTCCGGAAAAATTAGATGAGAAAGGCGAGGATAATTTCACAATCAGAGACTCGCTTTATTCTTTGGCAATTCATAATGCTTATCATACAGGAAAGATAATAGCTTTACGTCAGAGACTGGGATTATGGCCGCCTGATAATAAATAATTTATTATGAAACCTAAAATTTGCGTAGTTCAGATTAACGTGACTGATATGGATGCAGCTATTGATTTTTACTGCAGCAAGATCGGATTCAGGATTAATAACAGAGATCATTATCCGCAGCTACTCAGCCTGGAAAATGAAGGCGTATATTTTATACTGAGTAAAGTTGAAAAACCTGCCGTGATTAATTATCCCGTTGAAGCAGGCACAATGATCAACATTGAGGTGAGTGATCTTGAAAAATCAATCACAGATCTTAAATCAAAAGGAGTGGAATTCATTCACAGTACACCGCAGAAATGTCCGGTCGGGGTTTATGCAGCAATAAGGGATCCTTCCGGAAACGTAATGGAGTTATTGGAATTTCAGTTTAAAAAATAAAATAATTTTTAAAAACATAAAAACAATAAAAACAAATAGAGTCTGAAGACTCAGAAGAAAATCAAAAAAATGTTAACGATAAAAAACTTAAAGGCAAAAGTAGAAACCGACGAAGGCGGAAAAGACATTCTCAAAGGACTTAACCTACAGGTCAATGCAGGTGAAGTTCACGCAATCATGGGACCCAACGGTTCTGGCAAAAGCACGCTGGCGTCAGTGATTACCGGACGGGAAGGATATGAAGTTCAGAGCGGTGAAGTTATATTTGAAGGCAAAGATCTTCTTGAACTTTCTCCGGAAGACAGGGCAAGGGAAGGAATTTTTCTTGCTTTTCAGTATCCTGTGGAAATCCCGGGAGTTTCTAATACAAACTTTCTTAAGACTGCAGTTAATGAAATCAGAAAATCAAAAGGGCAGGAACCAATGAGCTCCGTTGATTTTTTAAAAATGATAAAAGAGAAAGCAAAGCTTGTGAACATTGAACCGGAGATGCTCAGCCGTTATGTGAATGTCGGATTTTCCGGCGGAGAAAAAAAACGCAATGAGATATTTCAGCTTGCTATGCTGAATCCGAAGCTTTCCATTCTTGACGAAACAGATTCAGGTCTTGACATAGATGCGCTGCGGACAGTAGCGGAGGGAGTCAATAAGCTAAAATCAAAAGATAATGCATTTGTTGTGATTACGCACTATCAGCGCTTACTCGATTACATCATTCCTGATTTTGTACATGTTATGTATGACGGAAAAATCGTTAAATCCGGAGGAAAGGATCTGGCGCTTCATCTGGAAGAACATGGGTATGACTGGATCACTGATATGAAGGAAGAAGCTGCAGTTTAATGATGCTCCGGTAATACAGATCTTGCTGATTACCGGCGGCAATAATTTAATTTTTAAAAAAATATAATGGATAAAATCTCTAAAGAAAATACTGATCTGAAAATAAAGCTGCTGGAAGATTTTATGAAAATTGAATCTTCACTGAACGGTGAATCAAAGAGCAAATTTCATAAGACCAGACAGGATGCAATCGTAACTTTCGAAAAGCTGGGCTTTCCGGTTAAAAAAATGGAAGAATGGAAATACACGAATTTCAATCCCATACTTAAGCATGAATTCAAGACTTCAGTACATGCTTCCGAACCGGAATTAGGCAAAGATGAAATTAAAGATTTTCTTTTTCATGAAAAGCAAATTAACCTTTTGGTATTTGTAAACGGGCGGTTCAGCAACAAGCTTTCCAGTATTGTAACAAGTAATGATAAAATTTATATAGGTAACTTTCACGAAGGGAAAGAAAAGTTCGGGAATGTAATCGATCAGCATTTTTCAAAATATGCGGATTATAAGAATCAGAGTCTGACAGCTCTGAACACTGCTTTTGCAAAGGACGGGGCATTTATTTATGCCGGTAAGGGAATGGAAATAAAAGAGCCGGTACATATACTGTATATTTCAGATTCGAGAGAAGAAAGTTATCTGTGTCAGCCTAGAAATTTATTTGTGGCAGAAGAAGGGGCAAGTGTTAAAATAGCGGAAGAATATTATTCTGTTGGTGAGAAGCACAGTTTTACAAATGTTGTTACAGAAATATTCTGCGGAGCGAACTCAGGTCTGGAAAGATATAAGATACAGAATGAAGGCGGAAATGCATACAACATCAACACAACTAACTTAATGCAGGAAAGGGACAGCCGGTTTTCGGATACTACGGTTTCATGGGGTGGTGCTATTACAAGGAACAATCTTTGTGCATTGTTCAACGGTACAAATACCGAATGTCATTTTTACGGATTGTATCTTTTGTCAGGAAATCAGCATGTAGACAATCACACTCTGGCTGATCATGCAATGCCGAATTGTTACAGCAATGAACTTTATAAAGGCATAATAGATGACAAAGCGACGGGTGTATTCAACGGAAAAATAATGGTGAGAGAAGATGCGCAGAAGACAAATGCTTATCAGTCAAACGGAAATATACTTCTATCTGCCGATGCAACAGTATATTCAAAGCCGCAGCTGGAAATTTTTGCAGATGATGTCAAGTGCAGTCACGGAGCTACGACAGGTCAGCTCAATGAAGATGAAATGTTCTATCTACAGGCAAGAGGGATTGGTAAAGAAGAAGCGAGAATATTACTCCTTAATGCTTTTGCGGGAGATGTTCTGGATTCGGTAAAGATAGAAGGTCTTAGAGTAAAACTGGAAAAAACTCTGTCGGAAAAACTTGCAGGAAAGTAAAGTTATTATGGAATCAGATATATTAGAAAAAAATACAGTAAAAAGTAATACGGTAATTCCTTTAGATGTCCATAAACTCAGAAAGGAATTCCCCGCACTTGCTCAGAAAATTAATAACAATCCTCTTGTGTATTTTGACAATGCAGCTACAAATCAAAAGCCGGTTTCGGTAATAAATTCAATTAAGAACTATTATGAAACGGTCAACAGCAATGTACACAGGGGAGCTCATTTTCTTAGCAGGAAGGCGACTGAAGCATTTGAAGAAGCAAGAGAAAAGGCAAGAAAGTTTATCAATGCCGGGTCGGTTAAAGAAATAATCTTTACGAAAGGGACAACAGAAGGCGTGAATCTTGTTGCTTCTTCTTTTGGTGAAATTATTCTGAAAGCAGGTGATGAAGTAATAATATCTCAGATGGAGCATCATTCAAATATGGTTCCATGGCAAATCCTGTGTGAGAAAAAAAATGCCGTTCTGAAATATATACCTGTCAATGATGCAGGAGAACTGATAATGGATGATTTTGAAAGGATGATAAATGAAAAAGTTAAACTTATCTCCGTTGTTTATGTGTCGAATTCACTGGGGACAATAAACCCGGTCAAAGAAATAATCGACATTGCTCACAGACATAACATTCCTGTAATGATTGATGCAGCTCAGGCTGCGCCACATTTAAAAATAGATGTTAAACATCTTGATTGTGATTTTCTTGCATTTTCAGGGCACAAGGTTTACGGACCGACAGGAATTGGTATTCTTTATGCTAAAGAAAAATTTCTTGACATGATGCTTCCTTATCAGAGCGGAGGTGAAATGATAAGGACGGTAACTTATGATAAAACGGACTACAATGAGCTTCCTTACAAATTCGAAGCGGGGACACCTAATATTGAAGGCGCTGTCGCACTTGGAGCAGCAATTGATTTTGTTAATGAGATAGGTCTTGATAATATTTCACGACATGAATCCGAACTGCTTGAATACGGGAGCAGAAAACTGGAGGATCTTGGCGGGATAAGTATTATAGGAACGGCAAAAGAAAAAGCCGGCGTCATATCATTTCTGGTTGATGGAGTCCATCCTTATGATACGGGAACAATTCTTGATCAGCTCGGCATCGCAGTTAGAACAGGATTTCACTGTACACAACCTCTTATCGAACAAAGGTATCAATTACCGGGAACAGTAAGAGCTTCATTTGCAGTTTATAATACGAAGGAAGAAATAGACAGGATGGCTGAAGGGTTATTGAAAGTTAAGAAGATGTTTCTTTAACTATGATTGAAATGATTTTTATCAGGATATAAAGAATGTAAAAAAGTTATTGTTTAATATGAGTAATAATTCCATAGATAAAACAGAAAAAGATATTGTTGAAGAGTTCAGCTTGTTTGATGACTGGATGTCAAAATATGAATACTTAATTGAAATCGGGAAAGATCTTCCGCTCATAGATCCGGAATATAAAACAGATGCATATAAAGTAAGCGGATGTCAGTCTCAGGTATGGCTCAACGCAGAACTAAAAGACGGCAGAATTTTTTATAAAGCCGACAGTGATGCCGTAATTACAAAAGGAATGATCGCATTGCTGATAAGGGTACTGTCAGGTCATAAGCCGGAAGAAGTTGCAGAAGCGAAACTTGACTTTATAGATAAGATTGGAATGAAGGAGCATTTATCACCAAACCGTTCCAACGGATTAATGTCTATGATCAGGTATATGAAAAAATACGCATTAACTTATTCAGGAAAAAATGTTAACTAAAATAAAAAATTTATTTTCAAAAGAAACAAAAAAAGATTCTGAAAACGGATCTGATACTAAGCCTATGCCTGAAGAAAAGGTCATGGAAAAAGAATTATCAGTCACTGAAAGTCAAAATAACGGAAAAGAAGTCATAACAGATGAACAGGTTAACATTCAGGATAAACAGACTTCAGAAAATGAAATTCAGAATACCGGTCCGGAAAAAGAAACCGGAGTAACGGATGCCTCAGAAACGGTAGATTCTGCACATTCACAGGAAGAGATAAAAAACGAAGTTATCAAAGTTTTAAAAACTTGTTACGATCCGGAAATACCTGTTGATGTATGGGAGCTGGGACTGATATACGAGATTAATGTAGCCACAAACGGCGATGTATTAATTGTCATGACTCTTACTTCACCCTCCTGTCCCGTAGCAGGAATACTTCCGAATGAAATTGAACAGAAAGTAAAAGATCATCCTATGGTAAATGACTGTAAAGTACAGCTTACCTTTGATCCTCCCTGGAGTCAGTTCAATATGTCTGAAGTTGCAAAGCTTGAACTCGGCTTTCTTTAATTTTATGCAAATGAAATTTTTCTTAACTTCTGCCGTAACATCTCTGAAGAAAAAATCAATATACCTGAATACTTAATACACAATACTTAATTCACAATACACAATACACAATGTCAATCAAACACTATCCTCTGAAAGTAAAGAAAATAAACAGGCTGACCAAAGATGCTGTTTCGGTTACATTGGAAGTTCCGGAAGATCTTAAAGAAAAATTCAAATATACGCAGGGACAGTTTCTTTCAATTCAGATAGACATCGGAGGTCAGATTTTCAGAAGAGAATATTCACTCTGCAGCAGTCCGTATACTGATAAGGATCATATCATTGCTTCAAAAATAATATCGAACGGAACGGTTTCAAGTTATCTTTATAATGAACTCAAAGAAGGAGACTTAATTCAGTCCTATCCGCCCCAGGGAAAATTTTTTACAGAGCTGAAACCGGGAAATAAAAAGTGTTATGTGCTTATAGGCGGGGGAAGCGGAATTACACCGCTGCTTTCAATTCTGAAGTCTGTTTTGCATGCAGAACCTGAAAGCCATGTAATTTTGTATTACGGAAGTACTTCTGAAGAAAGTATTATTTTCAAAAATGAACTGGATGAAATTCAGAAAGAACATAATGAAAATTTTAAAATTTACTATACGCTTGATCAACCTGGAGATAAATGGACAGGCTATACAGGAAGGGTAAACAGTAGTGATCTCTCTAAGATAATAGAGGAAAATCAGTTTATAAAAAAACATGAAGCGGAATATTTCATCTGCGGTCCGGCGGAAATGATGGAAACCGTAAAGAAAACTTTAACGGAAGAAAAAATTCCTTCTGAAAAGATCCACATAGAATACTTTACCGCTCCTGTACATCACGAAGAATACATACCCGAAGGAGAGGAAAATGATGTAATTAAAGAGCGTAATGTCAAAGTTATTCTCGAAGGAAACGAATATCACATTGATGTTCCTCCGACCGTAAATATTCTTGATGCTGCAATCAAAGCCGATCTTGATCCGCCGTTTTCCTGTAAAGCAGGGATCTGTACTACCTGCCGCGCGAAACTTTATTCAGGCAAAGTGAAGATGGATGAACGTGAAGGATTGTCAGATGCTGAAATAGAAGAAGGATATATTCTTACATGCCAGTCACACCCGCTCACGGATAATGTAAAGATAGAGTATATGTGATTCATTAAAAATTTTTGCGACGCTTTCCTCAGGATTTAAAAAAGTAATTTTATTCCACTACATCTATTTCCGTCATGCCGTAATATTTCTTACTGTTACCTTTCAGATCTTCTTCACTCCATCCCACAGGAAGTGCATAAATTCGGTATCTCCCCGGTACTGTATAATAAAGCTGCTCCGCTAAGGCATATCTTTTATAAAGGGAATTCACTGTCATTGTCTTTTCACCGAAAAGATATTCCTCGTTTCCATCTTTATCCAGCATGTAAACTTTCCAGTCTATGAAAAACTGTTCAGGCTCGGTTTCATCTTTAATTTTATATTTGTTTTCAAAGGCAATCATATAGACAACCGGCTCGCCTGTTTTTACGGTGGCTTTTGGGTTTATTGGATTTACATTGTCATCTGTGTTTTCACAAACTGTGACAGTTGCCTCCGGAAGTGTTTTTTGTGAAAAAACTATTCCCTGCAAAAACAGCAATGAGAAGAATAATAAAACACACTTTAATAGTTTCATTTTTTTTAGGTTTAATTTTTTAAAGAAAATATATTCTGCTTTAATGACAATTCAGTAAGTTCTGATTTTAACAAACTGAACTCCCTTTTAATTAATCATAATATAATAAGAATTTCACTTACTTAATCTGTTAATCAATTGAGAAGATTCAACTCTGTCCAAAACGTTTTGGACAGAGTTGGTCATACAGGAATTCTAAACTTCCTTCATACTTATCACACCCGTAAATACTTTTC
>CAZLOL010000020.1:19443-28885 GCA_964561045.1 uncultured Ignavibacteriaceae bacterium
ATCACACCCGTAAATACTTTTCAGTCCTGATTTATAAATTCTTACTGGAAATATTATTTGCCTTCTTGCCTGTCATAATTGCGAATCATCATGGCTGTAAATTTTTTAAATCCGAATCTTCCATAAAATCCTTCAAGATTGTCATCACATACAAGATCTACCATATAATAATCTTTAAGTTCATCCATCATTCTTCTTACAAGTTCACTTCCAATCCCCTTATTCCGGTATTCCGGGATCACTTCAAGCAATGGAATATATGCGGATAATATTTTATCACTTACAGCATTTATAAATCCGGCTAAAATATCTTTCTCCTTATCAATAGCAAGAATTCTGTGCTCACTGTTCTTTAAAATTGAAATAAGCTTTTCTGCGGTTGGAGGATTTTTCCAACCGGCAAAGAACCCATTAATCATATCCGGTGAAATGTTATCCAATATGTCTGTATAAATTATCATACTTTAATTTAACAGAAACAAAAATCTTAATAACAAAACAAGTGTAAACCCGTCTTTGATTGTTCCGTCAAGGATCATTTTTTTTATTTCATCTTTTGCAAACCATTTTGCCTCAAGGATTTCATTTGAGTCAAGTTCAGCGGATACCTGTCTTACGTTCCTTGCATAATAGCAGTGAAATATCTGGCTGCCTGAACCAATTGACGGAAAATAATTTCCAATATGAACGAGTTCGTGTTTATCAACCGTACATCCTGCTTCTTCTTTCAGCTCTTCCAATACACAATCTTCAGGATCGCTTCCGGGAGGAATGGTTCCTGCCGGAATTTCCCAGCTGTCATAGTCATTTATATACCGGTAATTCTTCACAAGAATTATTTCACCTTTATCATTTTCCGCAACAATACCCGCACCGTGTCTCTGAAATTCTATCGCTTCAAATTCAATCATTGACCTGTCCGGAAGCTCGACCTGATCAAGATTAATATGTATCCACTTACCTTCGAAACCTTTTTTTGTTTTCTTTACTTTCCAGAATTTTTCTTCCGACATTTTTTCCAAATAAAAAACCCGCATTGAAATGCGGGTAATAAATAAATTGTAATTTTAAAAGAGTTTAGTTTTGATCTGTTACGGGATTCAGGATCTTAATGCCTATTGCTTCAATCTCATAGACTTTCTGAGGACCGACAATTGATTCATTGCTGACAGGATTTTTTGATTCCTCGTTATAATGTCTTGCATCATCTTCTGATATTTCGGCAATTTTAAATTTACCGTAAATGACAGCTTCTTTTCCGGCTATATCCTTGGGAAGAAAAAACTCATGTGAAGTTGTTGCCCTCACCGTTTTTGATCCGTCTGATATCACTACCCAGCAGCCCATTGCCTGACATACTTCGGAAACATTTCCTTTTACAATTATAACTTTGTCATTATTACTCTCAACATTACTCAGAAGATCCCCGAAAGTTAAAGTTGTCATTCCCGGATCATAATCTTTTCCGTAAAGCATGCCATCAGCAGTAGCTGTTCCTACGGGCTCCATTGATGAAGGTTTATGATTATCCTGGGCAAATACAGAGGATGAAATTAATATTACAGCAGCAGCAATTAATGATAATTTTTTTAGCGGGTTTAACATTTTATTTTCCTTATGTTTAATTTTTAGGTTTAATAAAAATAACAAATATGTTTATGAATTAAAATCTAAATTAATCTTATATATTAATTCAGATCCAACTCTGACAAAAACGTTTTAAAATTGTAATGCAGACTTTGATTAAAGTCCGCTTTCTTTTCATCGATGAAAAGAAAGCTTGGCAAAGAAAAATCGCCCGCTGGTGAAAAATTGCCTGAATTCTTTCGCAATGGCTGCAAAAATTGCTCAGAATTCTTAACGGTAATTTTTCACTTTCGGGTTCTTTCAAACCAAGTGAATTGATCATTGAAAATTGATAATTGAAAATTGGTAAAACGCTATTGCTCAGAATTCTTTACGGCGATTTCTCACATGCGGGTTCTTTCAAACCAATTGAATTGATCATTGAAAATTGATAATTGAAAATTGGTAAAACGCCATTGCTCAGAATTCTTAACGGCAATTTTTCACATGCGGGTTGTTTTGATTTCAAATAAAACTGCTTTGATTCAGGAGTTATCTAAAAGGAAAAAACCGTTTCCCAAAATGTTTTGGACACCACTGAGAAAGAATATATTCTGAAACACTTTAATCACTTTCAGTACAGACACAACTTGTCAAAATAAACATAAAAGTAAGGAATACGAATGAAGATTTTATATGCAGAGTTAAACAGTGTCATGCACAGAGCAGCACAGAAATGTGAAGAATATTCTTATACAGTATAATTAAGAATTCATAGTGACAAATATTCACGGGTAACTCAGAGATAAATTCTGTTTCACTCCATTTTTAAGAATAAGAAATCAAAATTAGTGAGATTTCTGAAATGAGATGAAAGTCTTAAATTATACTAATAAAAATTCAGATAAGATCCGGAAGTAAATCAAAACAGATATTCTAAAAACAATTCCGGAAATTATTTTCCGTAGTTCAGAATCAATTCACAGATATCAGGTTCTCGGTCTCGGCAAGTCTTTTCTCATCTTCATTGCTTCCCAGTTTAAGTTCTATTACAAGCCTCTCTTTGTCAGGTGCAATATTATATTTTCCGGTTCTGTCATTTGATATTGTTTCTATAAGATATTTATAAAAATCACTTTCAAAAATCTTATGCTCTTTGTTATTTGGAAAATGCAGATTAAGATCTTTATTCCGTATGGTTATTTTTTCCAAACCCAGTTGAGTAGCTTTGATTTTAATACCGATTATTCTGAGAAGATTAGAGACATCATCAAGATATTCACCGAATCTGTCTTTGAGTTCATAAGCTGTTAGTTTCAGTTCGTCTTCGTTGTTGAGCTCGTAAAGCCTTCTGTATATATTCAGCCTTTCTGTATCGTTTTGAATATAGTCCTTTGGAATAATAGCATTCAGATCATTTTCTATTAATGTGCTCTTTTCTTCAATTTTCTTCTTTATACTCTCGTTGATTTTTTGCAGTGAAGTTTCATTTGCAAAGAGATCTTTAAATTCATTTTCCTTTAACTCCAGTACAGCTTCTTCAATAATGCTTATGAACATATCAAATCCGATCTCCTGAACAAATCCGCTCTGCTGCTGTCCAAGTAAATTTCCCACTCCCCGTATTTCCATATCCCGCATCGCAAGGTGAAAACCTGAACCCAGATCAGTGAATTCTTCTATTGCCTGAAGTCTCCTGACAGCTGTCTTTGTAAGCTTACCGTCCGGCGGTGCTATGAGATATGCGAATGCCTGAACTTCACTCCTCCCGACTCTCCCGCGCAGCTGATACAATTCTGCAAGTCCGTATCTGTCAGCATTGTTTATAATGATCGTATTAACGTTTGGTATGTCAAGCCCTGATTCGATTATCTTTGTGCAAAGCAGTAAGTTAAGTTTTTTCTCTATGAAATTTATTACAATATTCTCAAGCTCTTTTCCATCCATCTGTCCGTGAGCAATTCCTATCTTTGCTTCGGGAACGTATGTTTTGATCGTGTCACCAAGTGTATGAAGATTTTTAATTTTATCGTTTACAAAATAAACCTGTCCGCCTCTGTTGATTTCATGTCTGATTATTGAACCTATCTGATGCCAGTCTAATTTTACAATTTCCGTTAAAATAGTTTTTCTGTTCTTTGGAGGTGTATTAATAATTGAAAGATCTCTCGCTCCGAGCAAAGAAAAGTTCAATGTTCTCGGGATCGGTGTTGCTGTCAGAGTTAGTGTATCAACATTTGGCTTTATACTTCTCAATTTCTCTTTGGCTTTTACCCCGAATCTCTGCTCTTCATCTATTATCAATAAACCAAGATCTTTAAATTTAATATCTTTTGATAGAATTCGGTGAGTACCTATAAGAATATTCAGTTTACCTTCTTCTAATCTTTCAAGTATCTTTTTCTGTTCCTTTGTACTTTTTAATCTTGTAATGTTATCTACTTCAACTGCAAATGAAGAAAGTCTGTCCCGGAAGGTATTATAATGCTGAACAGCCAGTATTGTAGTTGGAACAAGTACGGCTACCTGTTTATTATCCATCACAGATTTGAAAGCTGCTCTTACTGCTACTTCAGTTTTACCGAATCCTACATCACCGCAGACAAGTCTGTCCATTGGATTTTCTGTCTCCATATCTTCCTTTGTTTCGACCGTTGCCCTGAACTGATCGGGGGTATCTTCATACATAAAATTTGCTTCCAGCTCTTTCTGCCAGTGTGTATCACCCGAAAATTTATATCCTATCTCTGATTTTCTTTTAGCATAAAGAACTATCAGATCTCTGGCAATGTCCTTTACCTGCTTCTTTGCCTTTGCTTTAAGCTTATCCCATTCGCCGCCGCCTAGTCTTGTAAGCGCAGGAGCGTGACCTTCGGCTCCGGAATATTTTTTAATGTAGTTAATGTTGTTCAGATTTAAAAACAGCTTGTCCGTTCCGTGATATGTAAGCACAACAACTTCCTGATTATTATTTCCAACTGTAATTTTTTTCAATCCGGAATATTTACCAATCCCGAAATCCCTGTGCACGACATAATCTCCGTATTGTAGTTCTTTCAGCTCGCTGAAAGTCAGGCCTTTGAACTTGACCTTGCGTTTCTTTATCTGCTTAAAGTACCTTCCGAATATCTGATGCTCAGTATATAGAAGAATCTTCCTGTCATTGAATAGAAAACCGTTATGAAGAGATTCAGCAACTACATAAAATTTATTTTTAATGCTGAATTCCTGATTGCTGTTAATTTCATTTAAATTATTTTCTTCGCTTTCAGTATGTATCTTATCATCCTGTTCTATAATATTATCATCTTCAAAATCTTCTATAAGTTCCTTTATCCTGCTTGCCTGTAGTTCATCTGAAGCAAGTATGTATGCATTGAATCCTTTCTGAATATTCTCACAGAGATTCTGATAAAGTGATTTTAAATTAGAGTGGAACTCAGGCTGAGACTTAGAATCAAAGCTGATAATAGTAAATTCAGAAGACTCGGAACTCTCACCAGGTTCAGTAATGACATTTGTGAATGATGTTAAATATATTCTTTTAAATTTATTGAGACTTTCTGATATTTCCTTATCCTTAATTTCGTTTAATGTTATCTCCGGTTCGTCAATAATGATTAATGCATCTTCATGAATATAATCAATGATTATCTCTTCTGATTCATTGACGCAGCCCTCTGTGTTTTCATTACTGTTTAAGTTTATGCCGATCTTTACGGAGTCGATTTCTCTAACTGATCTCTGAGAATTCAAATCGAATTCTCTTATGGATTCAATGGTATCTCCGAAGAACTCAATCCTGACGGGGCTTTCAAGGTTCTCGGCAAAAAGATCAATGATCCCTCCTCTTACTGAATAATCTCCTGCTTCCTCTACAAAGTCTTTCCTGTTAAAGTTATATTTTTCAAGAGTAACTATCAGATTATCAAAGCTATTGCTTTCATTTTTCTTTATTCCAATTATCGAAGCTTTGAATTTATCTTTTGATATGAGTTTAATTCCAAGCTCTGAAGCATTGGCGATGACAATAAATTCATTTCCTTCGGACAGATCGATTAGAATTTTCGATATTGATTCACTGTCCGAAAGCCCTGTAGAATAAGCAGAGATTTTCTCACCCGATTCGAGAAGATCAAGATCATCCTTAAGTTTAATGATCCTGTCATTATCATGAGAAATATAAAATACTTTCTTACCGGAATTATTATAAATAAAATTTACAATAAAGGATGCAAGTGAGCCGCTGACACTGCTCAAGACTATTCTTTTGCTACTTTCCGCCAGTGCATTTTTGAGAAGTGAAAATTTTTCTGAACTGAATATCTCTGATCTTATTTGTTTAATTGAATCTGTCATTACATTTCCCCGAATCCTTCTGCGAAGAATTTTACCATTTCCGATGCTAGTGCTTCTTCGTCTTCACCTTCAAACTTTAGTGATAGTGTAGAACCCTGTTCTGCTGCAAGTGTCATCACACCAATAATGCTTTTTCCATTAACTTCAAATCCGTCTTTCGAAATAAAAAAATCCGCTTTGAATTTTGCTGCGATCCTTACTATCATGGATGCAGGTCTTGTGTGCATGCCGGCTTTGTTTACTATTGTTACTTCGGTCTCTATCAATGACAGTGATTAATTTTAGCTATGATTATAATATTAAAATGGTATCTGTTAACTCTATGTGATTCCCGTCTGCTTTTATCGGGAATCCAATCAGAATTATTTTTTTTAAAAAACGGATAATTAACATTTCATCCGACTGTGTTTTCAAATCTTTAATGGCTTAAAAACTCCGTCCCATCAGCATATCAGCAAACCATCTCAGACTCTCTTTACTTTCACCGTCAGGCAAATTATTCAGATTCCTGTATGCAAGCTCCGTATATCTTTCAATCTCTTTCTGTGCCGAATCTATTATCCCGTATTTTATATAAATATTTTTAATCTCCGATATCTCTTCAGTATCATCGGGACTTAAACCGGTTTTATTAACAATGTTCAATATTTTGATCTTATCTTTTCCATTCGTTACAGCTTCCATTGCTTTAATAAGCAAATAAGTCTTTTTTCCTTCTACCAGATCACCGCCAATCTTTTTTCCGAATTCAGTTTCATCTGCAGTTATGTCAAGCAGGTCATCCTGAATCTGAAATGCAAGACCTATATTGGATGCATAAGAGCTGATATTCTCTATAAGCTCTTTGCTTCCGTTTCCGATCAGAGCTCCTACAACTGCAGAAGTCTCAAGCATTTTTGCAGTCTTCTTGCTTATCATCATCATATATTCATCAAGACTCACATCCTTTCTGTCTTCATATTCCTTATCGAAACTTTGTCCTTCACATACTTCTATTATACCGTCGGTAAATGTTTTTACAATCTCATCAAGTCTATCCGATCTTGTTTTTAACAAATAAGAATAAGCCATTCCTATAAGATGATCACCCGTAAGTATTGCAACATTGTCATTCCATTTTTTATGAACAGTAGGATTTCCTCTTCTTGTATCAGCATTATCCATAATATCATCATGGACAAGAGTAAAGTTATGCAGCATCTCTATAGCAACCCCGGCATTCAATGCGTCATCCGGATTCCCTCCCGCAGCTTCGCAGGAATATATGATCAATATAGGACGGATTCTTTTCCCACCGCTGTTTAAGACATATTTTAAAGGACCATAAAGTGTTTCGGGTATTTGCTTGTTAACTGAGCCGGAAAGTATCTCGTCAACACTTTTTTTATATTGTAAATATTTATCGAAATGATTTGCCATATTCTTTTAAAATGCACTTTAAGAAAATCTGATGAAACGATTCATCAAAAATATTGTTAACTTTTAACATTACAGACCTCTGTCAGTAATATTTCTAAATTTAATTTGTTTTGAAAATTATTTATTTAGCTTTAAACCAGGTAATTAATCAATTCAGCGTTAGCAATATAATCATTTAATGAGCGGTTATTTTTTGAGACTTAATTCTGTTTGCTGTATTATCTAACTTATTCACCAATATATAAAATTAAAGATTTTAGTTATATGAAATTACAAAAGAAAACCAGAGAAATATTTTTTACAATAACCATTTTTATTGCCGCTCTTTCTGCTTTTAGTTTTAAACCTGCTGAACTTTCAAACGATAATATCAATTATTCACTAATAAAAGTATTTCATAACAAAATATCCGGCGGAGACTTGCCTGACTGGGCTAAAATGGACCCGGATAAGGACGGTTATGAAGGAACTCGCACAAATGCATTTTATAAATATATTCAGTCTTTAAGCCCCGTTCCGGCCAGAAATGAAGTTGTTGTGGCTGTAATTGACTCCGGCTTTGATATAGAACATCCTGATCTGAAAAATAACATTTGGAATAATGAAACAGAAATAAATGGTATCGAAGGAGTTGATGATGACAATAACGGATATGTTGATGACTTTCACGGCTGGAACTTTCTGGGGAATGCTAAATTATTATCACTTGAAGTCACGCGTGAATACAAAAGACTTAAGAATGCGGGTACTTCTGAGTCAGATTCTTATTTCATAAGAGTAAAAGAAGTATATGAAGAAAAGAAAGATGAGATAATGTCAACAAATACAGGAATAAAGCAGACTCTGGATGATGTTATAGATGCTGAAAAGACACTTATCAAAAATAAAATCACTACAGACCCGAAAAAACTTCAGGAAATTTCTTTTGGCCTGCCAGAAGGTAAAGTTAGTGATGCTGCTTCGATAATTCTCGGCGTATACATGTTATTTGGAATGGATAAAAAAGAACTTGAAGAACTGAATGTGGAATATGAAAACAAAGCCAGATGTCTTTTCGATACTACGGATACTTATATTCTTGTCGGAGACAATCCGGATATTCTTCTTGAAACTAATTACGGGAATAATGATATATCCGAGAATTCTGAGATTCACGGAACACATGTCGCGGGAATAATAGCTTCTGAAAAAACAGGACAAGCGCCTTTTGCAAAGTTAATGCTTCTTCGCGGCGTTCCGAATGAAGGGGATGAAAGAGACAAAGACGTCGGAAATGCTATCAGGTATGCTGCTGATAACGGTGCGAGCATTATAAACATGTCCGCAGGAAAATATTTTTCAAAGGATCCGGATTTTGTAGTTGATGCGATAAAGTATGCGGAAGAGAAGGGGGTTCTGTTTGTAATATCTGCAGGAAATGAAGGAGAAAACGTTTCAGACATGCCTAACTATCCGATGAAATTTTTTATGGAGAACGGTGAGAAAAAATATTTTTCGAATATGATCGTTGTTGGTGCAAACTCCTGGATGAAAAAATGGTCTCAGGATAAAGATCCTGAAAATAAAAATGTTAAGTATGATCTTGCAGCGCCGTTCAGTAATTATTCAAAAGATGTTGTTGACATTTTTGCTCCGGGAGTTCAGATAAATTCTACAATACCGAATGGCAAATATAAGAAAATTGACGGTACGAGCATGGCATCTCCTGAAGTATCCGGTATTGCTGCAATATTGAAATCTTATTTCCCGAATCTGACAGCGAAGCAATTGAAAGAAGTTATCATTTCATCAGCAAGACAATATCCGGGACTTATGGTAAAAGTAAAAGACAGATCTTCAAAAGAATTATTTTCAAACATGTCCAGATCAGGAGGAGTGATTGACATGATGAATGCTTATAAGAAAGCAAATGAGTTAAATAGTCTGCATAATTAGTATTGGGTATGTTGAATATTATTTAGTTCTACATGAAGTACAGTGGTAAATAAAAATAAAATTTATTAAAACCAACTAATATAGATAGAATTAAATCAGTAATTTGGAAAAAATCATACCCAATTTTCAATTCTCAAACCTTTAACACGTTGAAATTCGTTGG
>CAZLOL010000021.1:0-28568 GCA_964561045.1 uncultured Ignavibacteriaceae bacterium
ACTCTTTACTCTTTACTCTTTACTCTTTACTCTTTACTCTTTACTCTTTACTCTTGCTTACACTTTTCACATACTCCAAAGAACTCCAGTGAATGAGAGATCTCAGTGTATCCTTTTTTATTAAGAAGCTTTTCTAGTTCTTCAAGAACACATGCTTCTACATTTTCAACCTTCTTACATTTTTTACATACGATATGATGATGATGATGTCTGTCGTAAACCAGTTCATATCTCATAAATTCATCTTTGAAATCAATCTCATTAACTATTCCGAGCTCGGCAAAAAGATTGATTGTTCTGTAAACTGTTGCCAGATCAGTTTTTTTATTTTTTAATTTTCCATGTATCTCGGAAATAGTAAGCGGGTCGTGATTAAGTTTTAAAGTACCAAGTATTTCCAGTCGGGGATTTGTAATCCTTTGCGAACGGGAATTAAGTATTAGTCTAAACTCTTCTTCATTATAATCCAATTCATTATGTTTATGTTTTGCCGATTTCTTATTCATGATTCTATTCATATTTATAAAAGCCTCTTTTTGCTTTTCTTCCAAGCAGTCCGGCATCAACCATTTTCTTCTGGATAAAGCTGGGTCTGTATCTGGGATCATTGAAGTACGCTTCATAAACAGATTTAGTAACAGAGAAGTTAACATCTATTCCTATGAGATCCATCAGTTCAAACGGACCCATAGCAAATCCTCCGCAGCTTTTCATTATATTATCTAAAGTGTCTGCTTTAGCTGTTCCTTCACCAAGTATTTTCAGGGCTTCACCATAAAATGGTCTGGCTATCCTGTTGACTATGAAAGCTGGCGTATCTTTAGCAGTCACGTATGTTTTTCCCATTTTACTTGAAAGTTCTTTTGTTATATGAACTGTTTCATCTGAAGTAAAATCTCCCTTAACAATTTCTACGAGCTTCATGATGTTTGCCGGATTGAAAAAATGCATTCCAATAACTCTTCCGGGATTATTTTTAACGTAAGTTGAAATAGTTGTCACTGATAGCGAAGATGTATTCGTTGATAAGACTGTTTCCTTACTGCAGAGTGAATCAAGTCTTGTAAAAATGTCTTTCTTAAGATCAATCTCTTCAAGTGCTGCTTCAATTACAAAATCACACTTCTTCAGATCATCAAATCCGGAAGTATAAATAATATTTCCCAAAATCTCTTCCTTTTTCTCAGAAGTTATTTTTTTCTTTTCGGCAGATTTGTTTAAATCTTTTTCAATTAGATTTTTTGATTTTGCCAGGATTTCCGGGTTGATATCATAAAGAATTGTTTTAATTCCGGCGGAAGCAGAGCATATCGCTATACCTCTTCCCATTGTACCCGAACCTATCACTCCTGAAGTTTCTATATCTTCTATATTCATATGCAAATATAAATTTTATTGATTACTTTTAATATGCTATTTAATCTTATGATGCATTTGAAGATATTCAGCAACCAGAAAAAATGAACCCGTTACCAGAATAAGATCATTTTTTTTTGCTATTTCAGATGCTGTCTTTACAGCACTTTTCAGATCTCCGGTAAGAATAAAACGTGAACGGTTCTTTTCTACAGATTTATATAATTCGTTTGGTTCAGCCGATCTTTTATATTTAGGTCTGGTCAGTATTATTTTTGCCTTTAGCTTTCCTATCTCAGTCAGGCATTCTTTGTAATTTTTATCCTGCATCATAGCAAATATTATTATTAAGTTCCTATATTTAAAATATCTTAGATTATTCCTGATGTTCTCGATTGCCTGTAAATTATGTGATACATCAACGATTATTTTGGGACTAAACGAAAGAAGATCGAACCTGCCGTAAAAATTAGAGTTGGTCCGTACATTCAATAATCCTCTTTTTATATCTGCAAAATTCATTTCTGCCTGTTCATTCTTCCTCATCAGATCAACTGCCAAAAAAAAAGTCTTTAAATTATTCACCTGATAATCTCCAATTAGCGGCAAAAATAAATTGTCATATTTATTCTTTACTTCAAAATAAAACCCCTTCTCTGTTCTCTTTTTTATCTTTATTTTATAATGCTCTCTGCTGAATATAATTTCAGACTTATTTTCTTTTGCAATTTTCCTGAGTATTTTTTCCGAAACCACTGAAACATTCCCGGCCGCGACCGGTATGTTTTTCTTTATAATACCTCCTTTTTCATAAGTTATTTTCCCGATCTCATTTCCGAGAAATTCAACGTGATCTATTGAAAGACTTGTTAAAACTGACAGTACGGGTTTTATTACATTTGTAGAATCAAGCCTGCCGCCAAGACCGGTTTCTACTACTGCATAATCTACTCTGCATTCATTAAAATATTCAAATGCTATCGCAGTTGTTACTTCAAAGAAACTTGGCTTGATCCTTTCAATCTCATCATAAAGATTATTAAGAGTTTTTAGAATAAATTTCTTGGTGACAGGATTACCGTTTACTAAAATCCTTTCCCTGAAATCTATCAAATGAGGTGAAGTATATAATCCTGTTTTAAAACCTTTCTCTATCAGAACAGAATTTAACATAGAAGAGACCGAACCTTTGCCGTTAGTTCCTGCTATATGTATGGACTTAAATTTATTTTGTGGATCACCCAAATACCTGAGCAGTGATCTGATATTTTTCAGATCATACTTGATTCCCGCTCGCTCGAGATTAAACAGATAAGGAATGCTTTCTCTAAATGAGGTAAATTTATTTTTTTTCAATTCGGAAGGTTATTAAATCTTATTCAGCAAACTTATCATTTCAAGAACTGCAAGGGCTGATTCATAACCTTTATTATTATCAGCATCCGGTGGTTTGCCGCTTCTTTCATAAGCCTGCAGCGGAGTATAACATGTAAGTACACAGAATCCAACTGGAATTTCATATTCATAAGATATCTTAATTATGCTTTCCGATACACTTGAGCAGATATATTCAAAATGAGCAGTTTCTCCTTTTATTACACATCCGATTGTAATGAAACCGTCAAATCTTTTTAACTCTGAATTTTCCCTGCAGAGTTTTTTTAATATGGTCGGTATTTCAAAAGCTCCCGGTACAAAAAATACTTCTATATTATCCTCTTCGACACCATTATTTTCGAATGCTTCCAGAGCACCATCAAGCAGGTTCTCTATGATATGTTCATTGAATTTACTTACAATTATTCCTATTCGCAGATTCCCGGATTTAAGCTCGCCCTCTGATTTTTTCAACATAAATATAGATTTTAATTAAAAAGTCTCCTCTTCATATTAATGATCTCATTCATGGAAATACAAAATTTACCGAAATTCCTTCCGTCATTTTTTACCCCACCGTGAAAATCAGATCCTCCGCTGGTCAGAAGAAAATGTTCGGCTGCAATCTTATTGAAATATTCCATATCTTCATTGGTATGAGAAGGATGAATAATTTCGATACCGTCAAGCCCTTCTTTTATTAGCCTGAGCAGCATCTCATCCCTTACAAGCTTACCGGGATGTGCAATAAATGAAAGACCACCTGAATCAGAAATTATCTTAATTACTTCATGAGCTTTTGGATTCGGCTTTTTTACATATGCAGGTTTACCATCCCCAATGTATTTGATAAAAGCATCGTAATAAGAACTCGCAAATCCTTCCTCGTTTAGCTCAATAGCAATATGAGGTCTGCCAATTGAAGTGTTTTCTCCTGCCTTTACCATTATTGAATCAAAAGTAATATTACTTCCCATTGTGTTGAGTTTTTCCACTATCTTTTCGTTTCTCTGTAACCTGAGCTTTCTTGAATGTGTGAGAAAATCCAGAAATTTTTTGTTTCTGTGGTCCATAAAATATCCAAGAATATGTATTTCCTGATCATCCAGGTCAGCACTGATCTCAACACCGGGAATTACCTGTATGCCGATTTCATTACCGTATTCTATTGCTTCCGGGATACCGTTCACATTGTCATGATCTGTAATACTGATTATTGTTATACCGGATTTTTTAGAAAGGTCTAATAACTTTTTTGGAGATAAATTTCCATCGGAAAAATTTGTGTGCATATGTAAATCAGCTTTTATGGAAGTCATTTGATCTTCTCTTTTTTGTGTTAAGATAATTTTTCTGACTGTTTTTATAAAGTCAAAACCTGAATTTATTTATATCTCTAAACACTTAAAAATCTTTGTATTTATTACTTAATAAATATTCAACAGATATCCCTTTTTTCTAAAAAGTGAATGACTTCAATTATTTTTTTATATCAAAAATGATACAGATCTTTAAATCATTTCACTGAATTTATTTATTGATTGATTTCCCGTTGCTAAACCACATGTTTTGATTTGTTAATATAGTTGTATAATTTAATTTGAAACTCACAATTACTAACCGCTAACTAATAACTATTAACTGTTTAGTCCATCTGTCTTCTTAAAAATGCCGGCTTGGAAAAATCATCTTCAACATTAAGTTCTCCGAATCCAAAATCATCATCTTCTACTTCTATTTTAGGCTTTCTAATAGTTTCAGCAAGATCATCACTTAAACTAACTTCCCTCCTCTTATGAGCCGGAATGTCGAACTGTGACAGATCATCATGACTTGGTAATGTGGTGATCTTTCCCTTACTGTTTGGATATCCTTTAAAAAACTCTTCATGCTCCCTACCCTTTGCTGATGTGTTAGTGTCTTCAGATATTCCATTTTGTGCGCTTTTATTAAAGCCTGTTGCTATTACTGTTACCATAATTTCATCTCCCATTTTCTTATCATCTACAATACCAAAAATATATTTTGCATCTTCTCCAGCTGCATTCTGAACTATCTCATTGATCTTTTCTATTTCTCCCATTGTAATATTTCCGTTGCTGCAGATATTTGAAAGTACACATTTTGATCCTTCTATTTTGATCTCATCCAGAACAGGATTGACAAGCGCATCATTAGCTGCACGCTCTGCTCTGTTTTCACCTGATGCCAGACCTGTTCCGATCATTGCATCACCCATACCTTTCATGATAGTCCTGACATCAGCGAAGTCAACATTAATTACTCCCGTATCAGTTATGATCTTGGATATCCCTTTTGTTGCATTGTACAAAACCCTGTCCGCCAGTTCGAATGCCAGGTCTTTTGTCGCATCACGGCTGACTAATTTTAAAATATTCTCATTTGGAATTATGATAAGACTGTCCACTTCATTCTTAAGTTTTTCCAGTCCCTTATTTGCCATTTCCATTCTTGGATTGCCTTCGAATGAGAAAGGTTTGGTCACAATAGCTATCACAAGAGAACCCATGCTTTTAGCTATTCTGGCTACTGCCGGAGCACCACCTGTTCCTGTTCCTCCTCCCATACCTGCTGTAACGAACACAAGATCACTTCCTGATAATACTTCTTCAATTTCCTGCCTGCTTTCCTCTATTGCCTGGAATCCCAATTCATCACTCATTCCAGTTCCTAATCCACCTGTAAGTTTTCTTCCGATCTGAACTTTATGCTCGGCAAAATTTATGTTCAGCGCCTGAGCATCTGTGTTTACAGCAATGAATTCTACTCCTTCAATTCCTTTGTCAACCATTGAGTTTAACACATTTCCTCCGCCTCCGCCTACTCCTACGACTCTTATCTTTGCTCCTTTGTGATCGTTGTTTGCTAATTTAATTGCCATTGTTGTTTTCCTTTCTCCGCCTGATACGGAAATTTAATATATTTATATTTTTTTTTAATTTGGGAAAAATCTTTAATATTAATAATTACTCATTACTAATTATTAATTTATTAGTTACTAATGTCTTATTCATTTAAATCAATACTCAAAATTCTCATTATTCATTATTCATTATTCATTACTCATTACTCATTACCTAATACTTAATACCTTATACTTGCTAAAGCTCATCAAACCACTGCTGTATCTTTGAAAATATTCCGGATACTGTTAATGATTTTCTTTTTCTGTTTTTCCTGATCTCGGAAAATTTTGTAATATCATTCATTGTTTTTAATCTGTGTAAAACCAGACCCACTCCGGTTGCGAATATCGGATTCTCTACTTCCTTTATTAATCCTCCTTTTAAACCAGTTGGGATTCCCAGATTAACTTCCATGCCGAGTATCTCTTCTGCAAGCTCTTTTGTCCCCTTGATCAGTGAACCTCCGCCTGTGATCACCACTCCTGCATGCAGCTCTTTTGCTATCTGTGAATTCTGGATCTCTATTGCTGACAACTCAAATATGTCCTGCATCCTTGCCTGTATAATTCTTGCTAAAATACTTTTGCTTGTTCTCTTTGGAATTTTACCTTTGATAGATTCCACCGTTATCTCTTCATCATTCAATATTTCAGAAACCATTGCGTATCCGTATTCACGCTTTATTCTTTCTGCTTCTGCTTCTGAAATTCCCAATGCTTCGACTATATCATTTGTCACAAGGTTTCCTGCTATCCCTATTCCTGCAGTATATTTCAATACTCCTTTCTTGAATACTGCTATATCTGATGTTCCCCCTCCAATATCTATCATCGCCACACCTACTTTCTTTTCTGTCTCATCAAGAACTGAGTGTGATGACGCAATAGGTTCAAGTACGATATCATCAATATCTACATCACAGATTGTCACGCATTTCGACAAATCGTCTATGGATGAAACAAGACCTGTTATAATATTTACCTTTGCTTCAAGTTTAATCCCGAACATTCCCACCGGAGTCTCAAATATCCCGTCCTTGCCGTCTATAATATACTCCTGTGGAATTACATCTATAATTGTAGTATCACTCGGCATCTTCATTATTTTTGCCTGTTCAATTAATCTGGCAATATCTTCTTCCTGTATTATTCTGTCAGTATTATTGATCCCAATAATACTGCTTGATTGTATGCATCTTATATAGTGACCTGCTATTCCCACTGAAACTGAATTTATACTCACTCCCGAATTCAGTTCAGCCTCCTCAAGAGCTGCTCTTATGGATTGAGTTGTCTTGTTCGGATTTACAACAATTCCTCTGTGCAGTCCGAATGACGGTGCCTTGCCTATTCCAAGTATATCAATATTATTTTCATCTTTAATTCTTGCTACGATGACGCAGATCTTTGTAGTCCCTACATCAAGACCAACAATGATATCTTCGTCATACGGACCGGTTCTCTTTTTCTTTTTTTTGGCTGCCATCAGTTAATTATTTGAGTTTACTATTACTTCACTATCGAATCTGAGATCTACGTAATTAACTTTCTTCTTAAGATGATTATCAAGCGACTGCTTAAGATAATTTTCAAATACTACAAGCTTGTTTAGCAGCATTCCCTGGTATTCTTTATTGGAAATGCTTTCATTGAACTTCCTCGGAAAATAAAATGGACTGGAATCTTCCGATAAGTAAACAACTGCTTTTCCCGTATCTGCCAGATTAATTTCAGAGATATTGTTATAGACTGACTTGCTTTCCTTATATGCATTTAAAATTATAAATAATGCCAGTCTCAGATCTTCCTTATTATACTTTTTCATGGGATCCGGAGTATTTTCCATCCTGACTCCGCTGATAACAGGCAGATCGTACATCTTAGAAGAATTCTTAAAAGGAAATATCTCGAGTCCGTCATCAATCAGTTTTATTTCATTCTCTCCGTTTAATATAGCAACGGGTCTTCTTTCTATAATTTCTATCTTTAACTCCGAAGGAAGCTCCTTGCTTACAAATACTTTTTTTATCTCCGGGTGCTTGCTTATCCTGTCCTGAATTATGTCTATGTTGATTTCATCAGAACTGATCAGTGTATCTTTAAGTCTCGCAGCCGTTAATATCTCTTCTTTTGGGATTGTATAATTACCTGTCACTGTGATCTTTTCAAAAGTATTTCCGCTTCTCCATTTCACCGAAAGGAATGCAAGTGTAATGACAAACAGAACTAAAATTACCAGCACCACTTTTTTCATGTTCATAAGGGCACTGTCCAGTTTATTTTCGTTTTAATTCTCTTTATATATTTATTGCAAAGATCTGATACGTCTCCTGCTCCCTGGAAAATAATAATATCTCCATCGCGTGAAATTTTCTCAAGTTCGTCCATTATCAGTTCCCTGTTCTCTATATATATGCCGGGCTCTTTATTTTTACCGGCTTTTCCCTTTTTGATAATACTTTCATTGTATTCGCCAAGGATCATATTGCTGCTTACCCCTGCAATTTCCTTTTCTCTTGCCGGATATATTTTATCAAGGATAAGAATATCTGTTCCTGAAAATGCCTCCCCAAATTCTTTGTAAAGATCTTTTGTCCTGGAATATAGATGAGGCTGAAAAACCGTAATTACTCTCTTCGGCTTTGATTTATTTATTGCTTCTAATGTCGCTTTTATCTCAGTCGGATGATGTGCATAATCATCATATATCTTTACCCCGTTATTATACCTTAGCTCGAGCCTTCTTTTAACACCGTAAAATGTTTCCATGCTCTGATTGAATTTTTCCTCGCTTACATTGAACTGCTTTGCGGTCAAATATGCAGCAGATGCATTCAGAATATTGTGTTTTCCCAGCACTACTATTTTAATATCATCTTTGTCTATAGTAAAGCTTATGCTCGTTTTACCGTAGGAAATATTTTCTATAGTATAATCGTTGCCTTTGTTGAATCCGTAGAGCTTCTTATTTTTCAGATCCTTCAGTATATCAGAAACACTTTTTTCATCACCGCAGGCAATAATCTTCAAACCTTTTTTCCCGGATTCAATGAACTTTCTGAAATTATTTTTTATATCTTCTATATCTTTGTAAATATCCAGGTGGTCCGAATCAATATTTGTAATGATTATAATGTCGGATCTCAACTGTAAAAAACTCCTGTCATATTCATCCGCTTCCACTACAGCTAAGTTACTTTTTCCAATTCTTGATGATCCGCCGTCCAGATAATCTATATTCCCCCCTACAAATACCGTCGGATCCATTTTACTTTCGATCAAAACCTTTGCTATCATGGCTGTAGTTGTAGTCTTTCCGTGTGTGCCGCTTACTGCGATCACAAATTTATCATTTACTATATTTCCCAGTGCCTCAGCTCTCTTTACTGTTTTTATTTTAAGCCTCAGTGCTTTCTGATATTCTGGATTATCTTCGCTTACGGCAGCTGAATAAATCACAAGCTCCGTATTATCAGAAAGATTATTCTCACTGTGTCCTTCACTTGTTTTTACTTTGAACTTTTCCAGTCTCTTTGTTACGGGACTTAATGCAAGATCACTTCCGGTTACTTCGTATTTCTTTCTTCCCAGATATTCCGCTATTCCGCTCATTCCGATTCCGCCAATTCCTATCAGATGAACTTTCTTAACACCATCAAATATATTTTTCATTTTCTGACTTTAAATGAATTATTGTAAATGCTTAAAGAATTTTATTTGTGTGCTTTTTTGAAATTAGTTTGAACTCATTGGACAATTTCTTTTCATCCTGGAAATCACTGAGCCTTATTCGTAATAATCTTTTCCTGTTTTGTAATTTCAGCTTGACTATTCTTACATCACTCTTTTCTTCATTTGCATGCTTCTTTTCACGGGAAAATCTTATGTTCAGTATTTCATTTATCCCGACTTCCCTGTGTCCAAATCTATTCTTAAATATTATTTTAGAATCATCAAATATTATTTCTTTTGCAATCACTGAATTGGAAATCAATACTATCAGAAAAAAGATAATAAATATTGTTGTAATGTATATGATCGGATCCTTTACAACTACTTCAAACCTCTCATGAAAAAAACTTCCTTTGATGAGTATATATGCTATCAGTGTTACAAGATATATGATCAGTGACTTGTAATAAAAATCTAACTTATATTTATAAACTCTTTCCTTCATCTTTTTCTTATTAACTTAATGGCTTCTCCGGCTATTTTCTTGGCTGCATCCGGATCAGAAAATTCATTAACATTATTTCTCAGTTCTCTTAATTTTTCTTCGTCATTTATAAGGCTTATGATCTCTTTTGAAAGCCTTTTCTCTAAATCTCTCTGCAATACTACAATTGCCGCATTTCGCTTTTCCATGCTTAATGCATTCAGCTCCTGATGATTTTCAGCTGAAGAAGGCAGTGGAATCAGTATTGAAGCCATTTTTAAATAAGCGATCTCCATAATGCTCGTTATTCCTGCTCTGCAGATCACAATATCAGCTGCTGAATATGCCAGATCTATTTTGTCAATGAACTCAAGTATTCTTACACTGTTACTCAGATCTTTAAACTTTTTATTCAATCTTTCAAAATCGCTTTTACCGGTTTGCCATATAATATTTAATTTACTTTCATTCAGTTCTTTAATTATCTTTTCCATTCCGGTGTTTATTCCTCTTGCTCCCTGGCTTCCGCCGAATATGAAAACTGTTTTTTTGTCTGCGGGTAAATCAAAATATTCAAGAGCTTTTTCTCTTTCGGTCTTTCTTAAAGAACTTCTTACCGGGTGCGGTATCCTTATAATATTATCCTTTCTTTTTAAATAATCTCTTGTCTCTTCAAAATTTATAACTACCTTTCCGGATCTCTTCGACAGAAATTTAATGGTCTGTCCTGCATACGAATTCCCTTCCTGTATTAATGTCGGGATCTCTGCCCTGTTGGCAGCATATATTACCGGTCCGCAGACAAATCCCCCTGTTCCTATTGCAACATCAGGTTCGAAATCTCTGATTATCTGCCGGCACTTTCTTAATGCAAGAATGAACTTTAAAGGCAGACCGATATTTTTTTTTATATCACTCCTGTCAAACCCGCTGATATCTATCGTTACTAATTTAAAATTATTTGAAGGAACAATTTTTTCTTCTATCCTGCCTTTTGCACCAACGAATAAAACTTCTGCTTTGCTGTCAAGTTTTTTTATTTCTTCGGCAATCGCTATGGCAGGAAATATATGTCCTCCGGAGCCGCCGCCTGCCATTAAATATTTCATCACCCGATTGTTATGCCTTCATCGATCTCATCTCTGTGCGATGAAATATTAAGTAATACCCCGAGTGCAGCGGCTGTAAAAATAATGGAGGTTCCCCCGTAACTTACAAGCGGTAATGTTACTCCTGTAGTTGGTATGACTCCGCTCGCTACCGACATATTTACAAGAGCATTCAGTGTGATCAGTGTTGTGATGCCGAATGCAAGGTACTTTCCGAATTCATCTCTGCATTCCTTCGCGATCCTGAATCCTCTCGCTGCAATTACAAAATATAAACTTAGTATTATGAATGTTCCTATGAATCCGTATTCTTCTCCTATGATCGAAAAAATAAAATCCCCGTGCGCTTCCGGCAGAAAGAAATCCTTCTGATTAGAATTTCCTGGTCCTATTCCGAATAACCCGCCGTTGCCGAATCCAATCAGCGCCTGCTGAAGCTGATAACTTGTGCTTCCGCTCGATTTGTATTCACTGTAGGATGTTATTCTGTCCATTATATAATCTTTTGATAAAACAAACAGCACAGCAAACGGCAGCAGCGAGATCATTGTAATTATAATGTGCTTCCTCTTTGCTTCAGTTAAATAAATCATCAGCATACAGGTCATGAATATTATTGATGCAACTGAAAAATTTGGCTGCATTAAAATCAGTACTGTAATCATCATTACATAAAACAAAACCGGCAGATATCCGCGGTAAAGTAAATTTATGTAATCTTTCTTTTTAGCAAGCAGATTGGCAATGTAAATTATTATTGCGTACCTTGCGAATTCCGACGGCTGAAAGCTCAGTGGACCAAGCTCTATCCACCTGCTTGCTCCTTTGATCGGACCTTTGCTGCTGAATAATGTTAAGACCAGTAACGCTATTGTTATCCATATCAATGGCTTTGAGATCCCCTCTAGATGTATATAATCTATTCTTGCAACAACAAATATAATTACTATTGAAAGTATGATCTTGATCGCATGCTGCTTGATCAGATAATTGCTGTCCTGGAATTTCTCCAGGGCAAATGTCGAGCTGGCGCTGAAAACTGCCCCGATGCTGAATATCATCAGCATTAATGCCGGAATAAGTATCCAGATATCTATCTTATATTTGTGCGCCATGCTGCTTCTTTTATTTTAAAATATTAACAAGTCTCTTGAACTCTTGTCCCCGGTGCTCGTAACTGTCAAACATATCAAAGCTCTTGCATGCGGGCGAAAGCAAAACAATATCTCCGCTTTGACTTATATCTTTTGCCTTGTTTACTGCTTCTTCAAATGATTTAACTCTGGTAACTTTTTTATTCCCGCTAAAATGATCAAAGATCTTTTCTTTCGCTTCTCCTACTGCTATGATCTCTTTCACTCTGTCTTTTATTAGCTTTTCAACTGCTGAATAGTCATTCCCTTTTTCCCTTCCGCCAAGTATCAGAATAATATTACTGTCAAATGATTCAAGCGCTACAATCAAAGAATCTATGTTCGTAGCCTTCGAATCATTATAATACCTGACGCCGTCGATCTCCCTTACAAATTCAATCCTGTGTTCGACTCCTTCAAAATTCTTAAGTGTATCCCTTATTATCTCTTTCTTAATTCCAAAAGATCTGGCAGAAATTATGGATGCAAGCGAATTGTAAAGGTTATGGTTTCCTCTTATGTTTATTTCCCCTGATTCCATTATCTCTTCATTAATGTTTTTTGCTTTGTCAAAATAAATTATTTTGCCTTTATTATAATAACTCCCTTTTTCTGTATCTTTTTCAATCAGATTTTCCCGAATGCTGAAAAAAGCTTTTCTTACTTTTAACTCCTTTGTGCTTTCCCTTAAAATATTATCATCATAGTTTATAACCGTAATATCTTCTCCGGTCTGTTTGTCTGCAATTTTCATTTTAGCTTTTAAGTAATTTTCAAAGCTTCCGTGCCAGTCTAAATGATCCGGTGTAATATTCATTATCACTGATACACGCGGTCTGAATAACTCAATATTGTCAAGCTGATAACTGCTGACCTCTAGAATGACTATTGACTTCTCATCCGTATCACTTACAACTTCTGAAAATGCAAGTCCCACATTGCCGCATACCTTGGTGTTATAGCCCGCATTCTTAAATATCTCGCCGGTCAGAACCGTTGTTGTCGTTTTACCGTTCGTTCCTGTGATCGCTATTACAGGACATTTGCAAAACCAGTAAGCAGCCTCTATCTCGGAATAAATTTTCTTGTTGAGCTTTATTGCATTTATTATAACTTCACTGTCAGGTGAAATTCCGGGGCTCTTTATAAATATATCACTTTGATAGATCCGGTCAGAATGTCCTCCAAGTTCAAATTCGATTCCATTCTTCTTCAAAACATCTTCATCAAAGAATTTCAGCTTGCTCTTATCCATACCGTCACTTAAAAATACTTTCGCTCCGTTACTCTTGAGAAGCTTGGCTGCTGCAATTCCGCTCCTCCCGGCTCCGAGTATTGTGAAAGAACTTTTTTTAATATCTGTCATCTTATCTTTAATGATGCCAATGTCATGATCGCAAGAATTATTGCTGCAATGTAAAATCTTACCACTATCTTCGGCTCGGGTACACCTTTCATCTCAAAGTGGTGATGAACCGGCGCCATCCTGAATATCCTTTTCCCTTCTCCGTATCTCTTTCTTGTATATTTAAAATAATATCTCTGAATTATGACCGACAGCGCTTCAGCAAAAAATATTCCGCCTAATATTGGAAGCATGAATTCTTTTTTAACCAGAACACACAAAGTCCCGACTGCTCCTCCTAGTGCTAATGATCCGGTATCACCCATAAATACCTGCGCAGGGTAAAAATTATACCAGAGAAATCCAAGCGCTGCACCGCACAATGCCGAACAATATATCGCAAGTTCACCGTTACCTCTTAAATAAATTATGTTCAGATACTTTGCTGTTTCTATATTTCCTGAAACATAAGCTATTATTCCCAGAGTTAATGCTACAACGCCGACTGTTCCGGTTGCAAGTCCGTCAAGTCCGTCTGTAAAATTTACTGCATTCGATGTTGCTGTGATTATAAATACTACTATCGGTATATATAAATACGAAAAATCAAACTCATAGCTTTTCAGAAATGGTATTGTTGTTATCGAATGTATATTTTCAAACTGAGGTAAAAAATATATTGCGCATCCAACAATCAATCCGACTGTTATCTGACCTAAAAGCTTATACCTTTCTGCTAAACCTTTTTTATATTTCTTTATTACCTTTAAATAATCATCCGTGAAACCGACTGCTCCAAGGGCTATTGTTACAAATAAAATTATTATGATATATATGTTTCCGAGATCTCCCCACATTAAAACCGGAATAAGAACAGAAAACAAAATTATGAATCCTCCCATCGTAGGAGTTCCTGCTTTTGACCAGTGAAACTGCGGTCCGTCTTCCTTTCTCGCTTCGCCTATCTGTTTCTTCTTTAATATCTTTATGATCTTTGGTCCCAGAATAAAACTCATCAGCAATGCGGTGATGGCCGCTAGCGCCGATCGGAATGTAATAAATCTGAATACGTCAAATCCCGGAGGATTGTAATTTGCATTTATATATTCAGCGAGTTTATAAAGCATATAATTTAATTTTCCGTTATTCCTTTTACTACTTCTTCCATTTTCATTCCCCTTGATCCTTTGACATATATTATATCATCTTTCTTCAGATTCTTTCTGAGCATTGCAGTCAGGTCATCCTTGTTCTCAAAATAAAAATTGTTCTTTACTTTCTTTGCATTATAAAAAGTATTGTATGACTCTTTGCCGAATGTATAAAGGTTTTCCAGTCCCGACTTTGCCGCGAACTTCCCGATCTCCGAATGTTCTTTCCAGCTTGCCTTTCCAAGCTCAAGCATGTCTGCCAGTACGGCATACCTGTTTCCGCTTGTTCTGAATTCCATCATCGTTTCTATTCCCATTTTTACTGATTCAGGATTGCTGTTGTATGTATCATTAATTATTGTTATTCCATTAACTTTTAAAATTTCCATTCTTTTGGATGATGAAGGTTTAAAATTCTTTAAAGCTTTCTTTATATTTTTTATACTGACCTTAAAATATAAACCTGCCGCAGCAGCGGCTAAGCCGTTATAGACCGAATGTTTACCAAAGGTAGATATAATTGTTTTGAATTTTTTCTCACGGAAGCTGATTTCAATTTCAGGTTCGAAATTTTTACTAAAACCTTCAGATCGTCCTTTGACATCCGTGTTAAACATGTAAGAATAAGAAAATTTTTTTTCATGCTTTATTCCTTTTGAGTAATTTTTGATGAACCTGTCATCTTGATTTATAAAAATAATTCCTTCCTTTTTTTCATGTAGATAATCGAACAGCTCAAACTCGGCTTTCGCGACTCCGTTCAGATCCTTAAAAAATTCCAGATGCTCTCTCCCTATGTTGGTTATCATTCCGTAGTCGGGTTCGGCAATGGAACAGAGATATCTGATCTCGTTGTAATGATTGCACCCGACTTCAAGTACACAAAAATTATGACTCTCTTTCAGTCTGAGCAGAGTCAGCGGTAATCCTATGTGATTGTTGAAATTACCTTCTGTCTTCAGTACATTGTACTTCTGTGAAAGAACTGCTGCCGTAAGGTCCTTTGTCGTTGTCTTTCCGTTGCTGCCACCTATGCATAAAACCGGAATGCTGAAATTCCTTTTATGGATCTTTGCAAATGACCCCAAAGCTGATGTCGTATCTTTTACAGTTAAGAATATTTTATTACTATACTTGTTCTTATTTTTTTTATACCATCCGTCATTTACTACTGCGATCAGAACTTTTTTCTTAAAGACTTCATCTATGTATTTATGACCATCTGTTACTTCTCCTGATATTGCGAAAAATATATCATCTTTACTTATCTTTCTGGAATCAATTGATACACTTTTGAATTTTTTCTTTTTTAACTTTTCAAAGTTATGTACTCCTGTATTTTCAACCAGTAACAGGTCATCCGTTTTAAGCATAAATTATTTTGCCGTATGTAAATATTTTCCGACAATTTCCTTATCATCAAAATGTGTTCTCACTCCGCTGACTTCCTGATATGTCTCGTGTCCTTTACCGCAAATTAGCACTATGTCTCCTTCGCGCGAAATCTCTAATCCTTTCTTTATTGCTTCCTCGCGATTTTCAATGACTTCATAATTCTTTTTGTTTTTTATGCCTGTTAGTATTTCATTTATTATATCCATCGGATTTTCAAATCTCGGATTGTCAGAAGTAATGATCGCCCTATCCGAAAGTCCTGTTGCAAGCTCACCCATCACAGAACGCTTTGTCCTGTCCTTGTTGCCGCCGCAACCGAATATCGTTATCACTTTGCCGGACTTCTTTTCCTCGTCTATTATCTCTCTTGCAGACTCGATAGCATTCTTCAGAGAGTCGGATGTGTGAGAATAATCTATCACGGCAATTGCTCCGTTTGGAAGTTTGATTCTGTTAAACCTGCCGCTGACTTCCTGAAATTTCAATAGTGAGCTTTGTATCATTGTCATATCAATATCATATTGAAGCACAGTTGAAACTGAAGCCAGTATATTATAAATATTAAATCTTCCCGTTAAATTAGACTTTAGAGTATATGTCCTTCCGTTCCATTTTACATCAAACTCCAGCCCGCTTAGTGATAATTTTTCATTGAATGATCTCAGATTACTTTCATTTTTTGCTGAATAAAAAAACTTCTTCGCACTGCAGTTTTCTAATATACTTTGTCCGTACTGATCATCGGAATTTGAAATTGCTTTCCCTGTCCCGGGTAATGTGTCAAATAATATTTTCTTAGCATTAAAATAATTTTCCATATCTTTGTGAAAGTCCAGATGCTCGCTTGTTAAGTTAGTATAAACTGCAGAATCAAATTTCATCCCGTAAACCCTGTCCATTACAAGAGCTATTGATGAGACTTCCATTATACAAAATTGTGTACCTGAATTTACCATCTGGCTTAACATCATATTCACCTCCACAGAATCCGGTGTTGTAAGCTTTGATTCTGTTTTCTGATCCCCGACCTCGTAATCTATTGTTCCGAGTAATCCAGTACTGTATCCTGCATCATTTAAAAATGATCTTATTAAATATGATGTGGTCGTCTTTCCATTTGTCCCGGTTATTCCTATCAGCTTTAATTTTGAAGAAGGATCACCGTAAAAGATCCCGCTGTACTCTGCCATTAATTTTCTTATCTCATTTGTCTTTATTGCCGGTACAGCTGATTGCATGTTAATATCTTCTTCCGTGAATATCAGAACCGCTCCGTTGTTTATTGCATCTGACACGAATTTGTTTCCGTCATCTTTAAGTCCTTTTATTGCAAAGAAAATATTTCCGGGTTTTATTTTCCGTGAGTCATAGTGAAGACCGGTAATCTCAATATCATCTCTGAACTTAAGCTCAGTATTTATGCGGCTTTTATTTATGATCTCTGCTATCTTCATTTCATTGATGGTTTTTGCAGTAAAGAATTACCTTTGACCTGGGAAGCTGCTTTGTTCCGGGTGCAGGCGACTGCTCCTGGATCTTTCCGCTTCCGTTTATGTCAACATCAAATCCCGCAGAAAGCAAAACATTTATTGCTTTGCGCAGACTTAAATCTTTTACATCAGGTATTATCAGGAGCCTGTCATCTGATACTATGTTTTCTTTTACTACTAATTTTACTTTTATATTTTCATTCAACCCAACTCTCTCATTCGGCATCGGGTACTGTGTCTCAATGATCTTTACTTTGCCGGCTGACTTATCACCTGAAGTATTTTCAACTATTTCATAGCTAAGATTGTTTTCCGCAAGGACATCCTTTGCGTCTTCAAGCCTTAGATTTATTAGATTCGGTATCAGTATTTTCTTCTCGGTTATATCGTTTTCCCCGTCACCACTTTCTATTTCATTAGTGGCATTCACATCTTTGCTGTAATTCACATTTACATAATCCTTTGAAGTGATATTCGATGATCCTGAAAAATTTATTATCCTGTTTGCTATCTTCTGGAATATCGGCGCTGCAACTTTCCCGCCATAATACTCTCCTGATTTCGGATCATTTAGAATAACTGTTATGATAATCTGCGGATCTTCCGCAGGAAAATATCCGACAAAAGAAGAATTGTGCGAATTGCTGGAATACTCACCGTTAATTATCCTCTGTGCTGTCCCGGTCTTGCCCGCAATATTGACTCCGGTTATCTTTGCATCTGAACCTGTTCCTCTTTCTACAACTCCCGTCAAAAGTGATGTCAGTGTTTTTGCGGTTTTCTCTGAAACTACTTGCCTGATCATTAAAGGCTTACTTTCAAAAATTGTTTTTCCGTCTTTGCCGAATTCTTTTTTGATTATAAAAGACTTCATCATCGTACCGTTATTCGCAATGGTAGAATAAGCATTCGTTAACTGCATTGCATTTATAAGCACTTCATATCCTATAGACATATATGGTAATGACACGCCCGAAAAATCAATTGGTCTCTTGAGAATTCCTTTATTCTCTCCGGGCAGCTCGACTCCGTTATAAATTCCAATGCCGAAATCTCTGGCATATTTGTAAAATCTTTCTGATCCTAACTTCAGCGCTATCTTGCTGAATGCAACATTGCTTGACTGCTCTATTGCCTGCTGAAATGACATGCTTGCTGCGCCGTGAACATCCGATATTTTTATTCCTTTGATCTCATTAAGATTTTCAGTCGTTACCATAGAGTTTCTGTCTTCCAGCTTTTCTTCCAGAGATGCTGCTGCTGTAATGATCTTAAACGTAGATCCGGGTTCATATATATCAGAGATAACTGCATTCTTCATTCCTATTGTGTCCGAAACGGTTATATTGTTAGGATCAAATGTAGGATATGATGACATGGCTAGAACTTCTCCGGTCTTTATTGCCTGAACTATCACTTTGCCTCCGGCAGCATTGAAATTCTTTACTCCTTCTGCTAATTCTTCTTCGGCAAACCTCTGTATGTTAATGTCTAATGTTAAAACTAAATTGTTCCCGTTCTCTGAATCCTTTCTCGGAAATTCAAGCGAAGGTCTGTTGTTCCCTCTTCCGTCCCTCTGCATGATTATAAATCCTTCCTTACCTGCTAGTTCATCGTCCATAGAAAGCTCTATACCTGACTGACCTTTGTTGTCAAAATTTGTGAATCCAAGCACCTGAGATGCGAGACTTCCGTAATTGTAAACTCTCTTCGGCTCTTTGAGAACTATCACGCCGCTCATGTTTAGTGTATCAAGCCCGTATACCTTATCTGCATCGATTCTTCTTTCAAGATAAATGAATGAAGTATTCTGTGATGTCAGCTTTGCAAAATATTCTTCCTTAGGTTTTCCGAATGTCTTTGAAAATATTTCTGCCGTCAGCTCAGGCTTTTCAACCATGTTTGGATCTGCTGCAAAAGAATACTGATAAGAATTCGAAACGAGCACATTCATGTTCCTGTCATAAATCAGACCGCGGTAAGGTGTCAGAACAATTTTGTTCTCATATTGCTTCCTTGCCGCAATCTTGTATTTCTCAGATTCTATTATCTGAATATTGATCAGCTTAAGAAGTATTACTATAAAAATGCCGAAAAGCGCCATAAAGAAAAAATTTATCCTTCTTCTCTGCCTTAATTGCCTGTCCGGACTTTTATAGAATTTAAATTGCAAAATGTATTTTTATTTCAACTTTGATTTGCTTAAAATTATATTATTCTTTTCGTCTACTGAATTTTCTTTATATGAAAGATTATATTTTTCTGATGCGATGGATTTTACTCTCTCAAAACTGCTGAGTCTCTCCGCTTCAGTTCTGAGCAAATCATTTGTCTGAATGTTCTTCCTGATCTCTTCTTTTATAGAATTGTTTCCTGCAGCAAGCTGATTTACCGCTATTATATTGTTTATGTATATCACAACTATTACTGAAGTTATTATTAGCATGATCAGAAAATAGAAAATTGAGATCTTTTTGTTTGTACTTTTCTTAGTCTTCATTTTTTTATTTTATATGATTTCAGCAGCTCTGAGCTTGGCGCTCCTTGATCTGCTGTTAAACTTTATCTCTTCAAATGTTGGCACTAATGGTTTTTTTGTTAACACTCTTAAAACGGGTATCTTTTTTTCATACCCGTATGGACTGTCCGTTCTTATCTTGTCGGAAGATCCTTCTTTAAAAAAATTCTTTACTATCCTGTCTTCAAGAGAATGATAAGATACAATCACTATTCTTCCGCCTTTCTTAATTAGTTCGATCGAATGTGAAAGAACATTTTCAAGGTTCTCCAGTTCATCATTAACTTCTATCCTCAATGCCTGAAATAACTTTGCCAGAAAATCTATCTCGTTTTTCCTGTTCAGATCGTATTCTTCGTTTATCATTTCAGTAATATCAAAAGTTGTTTCAAATTTATTGCTTCTTCTTTTATTAATGATCGCAGATACTAATCTTTCCGCATTTCCTATCTCACCGTAATTTTCAAATAAACTTATAAGATCTTCCTTATCATAACTGTTTAGTATTTCTCCTGCAGTGATACCATCTTTTTTATATGCCCGCATATCGAGACTCGTATCTTTCATGAAACTAAATCCTTCTTCTGCTTCAAGCTGATAAGACGAAAGCCCCAGATCAAGCACTATTCCGTTGATCTTCTTTATATTCAGATCATTCAATATGTTCTTAATATCTCCAAAGTTACCGTTGACAAAAATTATTTTATCCTTATATAAAGTTAGATTTTTTTCGGAGTATTCTAAAGCGTTGAGGTCTTTATCGATCGAAATGATTTTATCGTGGTCATTAGTATTTTCACATATAAGCCTTGTGTATCCGCCTCCGCCGAGAGTCCCGTCAACTATTATCTGCTCCGGCAACTCCTTATTTATCAATAACTTTACTGCTTCATGTGAAAGAACAGGTATGTGAAAATTCTCTGATGACATTCCTTTTTTTAAATCTTACAAATCTTACAAATCTTATGAATCTCACGAATTTACAATATCCGACACCTTCTCCGCTATTTCCTCATAACTCTTCGACATAGAATTATCATACTTCTCTTTTATTTCCGGATCCCATATTTCCATCTTATCCAGCAAACCCAGTACTGTCACATCTTTTTTTAATTTAGCAAACTGCACAAGCTGCGGCGGAATAAGAATTCTGTTCTGTGTATCCAGTTCGCATTCATTCACAAAATTTAAGAACTGTCTTATGAAAAATCTCTGATCCGAGTTGAATTGATTATATCTTGTGAGACCTGCTTTTACTTTCTCCCATTCATCAAGCGGATATACAAGTAAACATTCATCCATTCCTCTCGTTAAGATAACTTTATTATCCGCTTCAGGTTTCATATATTTCCTGAATTTCGCCGGTAAAATAATTCTGGATTTTGCATCCAGACTGCAGATTGAATGTCCCTGAAACATCTTATTGTTTGTTTTAAAGAAAGTGGAGTACTGAAATGAAAAATTTCTTTTTTATTTAAAAATTGATAACAATTTCATAAAATAATAGAAAAATTAATTCACCACTTTCCCCCACTTTTCCCCACTAATATACAAAAATACGCAAATTAATATTAAAGTCAAACAAATAATTCAATAAAACATAGGGATTTTAACCTTTCAGCAGGGAAAATTCCAAGATTCCGGCTTAATAAAAAAAATTATTTCTAACAGGAAAGTTTTATTCCGGGAAATGCGGATTTTTAATGGTATGATTTTTATTTAAGAAATAGTTCTTATATTTAATATACTTAGTCCGTTATTAATTTAAATTGTGATTTATCTGTTTTACTTTTTATACAAAAAGCCGGAAGAATTTCTCCTCCCGGCTTTTTGAATGTTCAAATTGTAACATTTAAAGTACAATCAAATAACTCTTACACTCTATACATTCTATACACTCTATACATTCTATACACTCTATACATTCTATACACTCTATACACTCCACAAACTCTATAAGCTCTATACACTCTACAAACTCCACACACTTTATTTCAGTTTATGGCCTGACAACCTGTATGAAATTCGATGAGTTTCCATATACTGCAATAATATCAGTCAGATCTGTAAATCCGTCACAGTTAATATCAGTAACTATATTTCCGGTTACAAAAGCGCTTGCATCATTGTATACAACTACTAAGTCCTGAAGATTTATAAAGTCATTCTGATCTACATCACCCTGATAAAATGACCACATTCCACTGACATTTTTCATGTTATTTCCGTATGCCTGCGATGCTGCCGATATATAACTATATTTTAAATAGTTTGAAATAAATGAAACAGGATTGCCGCTCCATGTCTCCAGTGTGTTGTTTCCTCTTACTACTATATAGTAATTAACACCGTTCGAAGCATTTGGAAATGCTACAACTGCCGGAATTCCCGCGCCTGCCATTACTGACTGAGAATCAACAAGTGCATAGGGCGAAGTTGAATTCCTCAGCTCAACCTTTAATTCTTGCTGCGAAGGACAGCTCTCCAGATTTCCGGTTAGTCTTAATGAAGGATTGGTAAATGTATATTCATTGATATACCTGAAACTCAGGTTTGTGGATGATATAACAGTCCTGATTATAGCTCCGGTTGAAGAATCTATCTCAGATACGTTGGTTCCTGCTGTTACAAGATAATGACCATTTCCTAAAAGATAAACTCCCCTGTTCCCTGTAACCGTATTGAGTGTTTTTTTGTAACCCCCGGTGGAATCAAGTATTACAAGCCCTGAGGGAGGTGAAAATCCTGAAACAGCAATATCACCGCTTGCATTCTGTATCATCTGCTCAGCAAAATTTAAGCTTGCGCTTGAATGAAATACTGATATAAAAACTCCACTTAAATCATATTTTGAAATGTCATTCGGAGCTGATGAACAGGAAACAAGTATGTCGTTCTGCCTTAAAAAAATATCGAAAGGACTTGTTATGTTGCCTGAAATATATGCCCCCATAGGATTTCCAGCAGTATCAAACTGCTGAATTGTATTCTGACTCGCGCCGCTTCCGACTGTTACAAGAAGGTTATTGTTGCTTAAATATCTCATCCCTCTAATATTGTCCAATATTGCATTATTAACTCCGCCTGCCGGTGCAAATACCGAATTATAAACTCCGTTTGCATTGAATTTCTGAACTACATCACTTATCTGATCTGATACAAGTATCTGGCTTCCGCTATAATGCGGAATTGCCTGTATCGAAGTCTGAAGTTGTGGTACAGTGCGCGGAATAAAACTCGTATCTATAAGGTCTCCGTTGAATGGATCAAAAATGTAGACTCTGTCAAACACTGATTCAGGCACCATCAGTACTTTTGAAGATGTCGGCGAATCTTTCATTCCGGTAATTGTATTTTTTCCGTCAGTGTAAATTGCTTTTTTGTGATCATAATCTATCAGCGCTTTTGAAAAATTTATTTTATTTTTAAACTCCTCATAAAACGCCGTGTAACCTCCACTGTATGGATTATTAATATCTTTGAAAACTGAATATACAGGTCTTCCGTTTTCAAGAAGCTTTACGCTGTAAAGAACTTTATCAGATGTATAAATACTCAAAGGCAGTTTTTGTCGCATTGCTTCTGCTTCGGCAACTTTGACCAGCTCAGGATTATTCTCTGATAATGCTAAAAGATCAGCCAGGTTTGTTTTTGGAGAGCTGAATAACATACCGGGCAGTATTAACATGAATGTAAAAATTAGCAGTAATAATTTTTTCATACCATTTTTATTATTTAAATTTATAAACTTTGTATTGTATTAAGATAATTATATAACTTGAAAATTAGTATGATATTATTTTTTTCATGAATGGTTACAATTTATAGTATTCCAAAATAATATTACTTTACTCAGAATAACTTCCGATTTTTTTTCCATCCCTTTTTCTTTTCTAAGAAGAGGTGTCGGGGGCAATGTCAATAATCTAAGGAATTTGGATTTCTAAACTTTAGGGTTTTATATCAACCCAGTTAAATAATACAAAATAAGGTAATAAGGTTAAAATATATTAAATTAATATTCTATTAATGTTTCTGAAAAAAATAAGGTTTTTCTTCTCATGAAAGATAATTATAAAAAAGAAGTACTTAATTTAATGGCATTGGGGTCGTGGGGGGTTCCGCACCTAAATTGTAAAATCCTTCTAAACAAAAAAGCCGTCTCATTTCTGAAACGGCTTTCTTTTATTTCGAATACTTCCGGTTATTTATGCTTCTTCAACTTCCGCTTTCTTCTTTCTGGTCTTCGGCTTTTCTTTAACTTCTTCTTTTTCCTTTTCTTTTACCTTTTCACTGATATGATAATCTTCTTCTTTATCAGTTACAATTATATCCCTGTATTTTCTTAATCCTGTCCCTGCAGGTATCAATTGTCCGATTATCACATTCTCTTTTAATCCTAATAAATGATCGACCTTTCCTCTTATAGCTGCATCTGTAAGTACCTTTGTAGTTTCCTGGAATGAAGCTGCTGATATAAAACTGTCCGTTGTAAGAGAAGTCTGTGTGATTCCGAGTAATACAGGATCACCCGATGCAGGAACTGCATCTTTTGATTTGATAACAGCTTTGTTTTTCTTTTTCAGCGCTGCATTCATATCTTTGACTTCCTTCTTGGATAATTTCTCGCCTTCCATTACCTTATCACTGTCACCAGGATCAGTGATTACAACCATTCCTTTTAACTTTTCATTCTCTTCAGCAAATAAATTCTTATGTATTACATCACCTTCAAGAAAATTCGTATCTCCGGTATCGGTTACTTTGATCTTCTGAAGCATCTGTCTCACTATCACTTCAATGTGCTTGTCATTTATCTTTACACCCTGGATTCTGTAAACTTCCTGAATTTCATTTACAAGATATTCCTGAACTTCCGAAACACCCTTGATCTTCAATATGTCAACAGGATCAAATGCTCCTCCGGTTAACGGCTCTCCTGATTTTACTACATCACCGTGCCTGACCAGAATATGCTTCCCGATTGGAATCTTATAGTCTATTGTCTTCGTGCCGTCCTTGCTGACGATTCTTACTTCCCTGCTTCCTCTTGATATCTTGCCAATCTCTACCGTACCGTCAATCTCTGCAACTTTCGAAGGATCACTCGGACTTCTTGCTTCAAACAACTCGGTTACTCTTGGCAAACCTCCGGTTATATCTCTCGTCTTTCCTGAATCTCTCGGGATCTTTACCATGATAGTTCCGGCTTTTACTTCTTCTCCGTCATCAACAAGTAAATTTGCTTTTGCCGGGATCAGATAAGAACTCAGGATCTTGTCGTTCTTTGGATTCGTAATCTGAATAGTTGGTGACTTCGTCTTGTCACGGCTTTCAATAACGATCTTCTGGAAGTGTCCGGTCTGTTCATCCTTTGCCAGTTCATACTGCTTTCCTTCTTCCATGTCAAAGTAACTAATGATACCGTCATCTTCTGCTACGATCACAGAATTGTACGGATCCCATTCATAAAGTATCCCGTTCTTCTTAACTTTTTCATTGTTCTTTACTCTTAAATGAGCGCCGTAAGGTACTGAATATCTCGCCAGCTGTGAACCATTATCGTCCATAATATTTATCAGACCGTTTCTGCTGAGTGAAACAAATTCAGCGCCTGCAGCTCCTTTGTATTCTACAATCTTTATATTGTCAAATTTTACTTTTCCGTCGAACTTGGACGTGATCTGCGATTGCGTTATGATCTTACTTGCAGTACCTCCGATATGGAATGTTCTGAGCGTAAGCTGAGTTCCCGGTTCGCCGATTGACTGCGCTCCGATTATACCAACTGCCTCTCCGACTTCTACCATCTTTCCGGTCGCTAAATTTCTTCCGTAACATTTAGCACAAACACCTCTTTTTGTTTCACAGGTAAGTACTGATCTTATTTCAACTTCCGTTATCGGAGTCTCTGAAACTAACTGTGCTTTCTCTTCTGTGATCAGCTCGTTAGCTTTTATAAGAACTTTCTTGGTAAGTGGATTTACTACATCATGAACTGACACTCTTCCTAAAATTCTTTCAGCAAGTGTTTCCTTTACATCCTCTCCTTCTTTTAAAGCCTCTGTTTTTACACCTCTGATCGTATGACAGTCTTCTTCGGTGATTATAACATCCTGTGCCACATCTACAAGTCTTCTTGTTAAATATCCGGCATCAGCAGTCTTTAAAGCAGTATCTGCCAGTCCTTTTCTTGCTCCGTGTGTTGAAATGAAGTATTCAAGAATTGAAAGACCTTCTTTAAAATTTGCTATAATGGGATTCTCAATGATCTCGCCTGCCTGACCTGTTAATGACTTCTGAGGTTTCTGCATAAGTCCTCTCATACCTGCAAGCTGACTGACCTGTTCGGCTGAACCTCTTGCTCCTGAATCTATCATCATGTGCAGTGAGTTGAATCCGTTCTTTGATCTTGTCAGATTTAACATCAGATCCCTCTTTACTTCGTCACGTACGTGTGTCCATATATCAATGACCTTGTTGTATCTTTCATTCTCTGAAATAATACCGCGGCCTTTTGACTTCTCAATGACTTCAACTCTCTTGTAAGCTTCTTCGATTATTTTGTCTTTTGTCAGCGGTACTTCGATGTCATCTATATTTACTGATAATCCGCCTAAGGTAGCAAATTTGAAACCGATCTCTTTCAGATCATCAAGGAATTTTGATGTCTCTAAATTTCCGACTGAGTTATAAATTATTCCGATGATCTCTGTCAGCTTTTTCTTCTTTAATAACTCATTGAGATAAGGAATCTTTTCAGGAACGATCTTATTGAAAATAACCCGTCCTGTTGTTGTCTCAATGATCTTTCCTTCAACTCTTACTTTAATTCTTGCATGAAGTCCTAATTTTTTATTATCGTAAGCTATTATAACTTCTTCCGGTGATGAGAATAATTTCCCTTCGCCTTTATCTCCTTTTAATTCTTTGGTCAGATAATAGCATCCTAATACCATTTCCTGATTCGGTGTGGTAATCGGCTCTCCGTTCTGTGGTGATAAAATGTTGTGTGATGAAAGCATCATTATCTGAGCTTCAAGCTGAGCTTCAAATGAAAGCGGTACGTGAACAGCCATCTGGTCACCGTCAAAGTCCGCATTGAATGCGCTGCAGACCAGCGGATGAAGCGTGATTGCCTTGCCTTCAATAAGCACCGGCTGAAATGCCTGTATGCTGAGTCTGTGTAAAGTCGGCGCCCTGTTTAGCATTACTGGATGACCGTCAATTACATTTTCAAGAATGTCCCAGACTTCCGGCGTTCTCTTGTCAATTAATTTCTTTGCGCTCTTTACTGTCTTTACATAATCCCTGTCTATTAGTCTTCTTATAACGAACGGCTTGAATAATTCAAGCGCCATGTCTTTCGGTATTCCGCATTGATGAAGCTTAAGTTCAGGTCCGACGACAATAACTGTTCTTCCGGAATAGTCAACTCTCTTTCCGAGAAGATTCTGTCTGAATCTTCCCTGCTTTCCTTTTAATATATCTGATAACGACTTCAATGCCCTGTTCTCTGCCTTTACTGCTGTAACTCTTCTCGAGTTATCCAGCAATGCATCTACAGCTTCCTGAAGCATTCTTTTCTCATTCCTTAAAATAACTTCCGGTGCTTTGATGTCTATTAATCTCTTTAACCTGTTGTTTCTGATAATAACCCTTCTGTAAAGATCATTCAGATCACTCGTTGCAAATCTTCCGCCTTCAAGAGGTACTAATGGCCTGAGCTCCGGAGGTATTACGGGAACTACATCAAGCACCATCCACTCAGGCTGATTTTTCTTGCCGCCTGGTTTCACTCTGAATGCTTCGAGAACTCTTAATCTTTTTATGTTATCGGCTTTCTTTAAAGCTGAAAGATCACCTTTTAATTCACTTCTTAATCTTGTTATCTCTTCCTCTAAATTCAGTCTCTTAAGTAATTCTTTTATTGCTTCTCCGCCCTGACCGGCAACAAATTTCTTAGGATCGTCGTCATCCAGGTTATGCTCATCTTCTGTCATTGCATCCAGTGATTCATTATACTCTTCTTCAGTTATCAACTGCTGCTTTTTGAAATTAGTCTTTCCGGGATTTATTACTACATAAGTCTCATAATATATTATTCTCTCCAGTTCTTTTGAAGAAATTCCAAGTATGTAACCGATCTTTGTTGGCATTGATCTGAAATACCAGATATGAACGACTGGAACACTAAGCGTAATGTGTCCCATTCTTTCACGCCTTACACTCTTGAGGTTGATCTCAACTCCGCATCTGTCACAAACTATTCCTTTGTATCTTATCCCTTTATATTTACCGCAATGACATTCCCAGTCTCTGACCGGACCGAATATCTTCTCACAGAATAAACCGTCTTTATCCGGTTTATATGTCCTGTAATTAATTGTTTCCGGCTTTAACACCTCACCATAAGACCTCGAAATTATTACATCCGTAGACGCAAGATTGATTGTAATCTTCGAAAATTTTTTTCTTTTGTGCTCTGTTTTAAAAGCCATTTTAACCTCTTTATTTTATAATTTAAAATTTTTCTTCTTTATAAACTTTACAAACTTTATAAACTTTACAAACTTTACAAACTAATCTACCAGGTTTATATCAAGACACAA